>NZ_SGUA01000013.1:0-69042 GCF_005435135.1 Halorubrum sp. ASP1
TCGGGCGGGTCGCCGACGGGGTCGCCCCCGTCGCCCGCGGCGGCGTCGGGGTACTGGACGCCCTCGACGCCGAGACACCCGGCGGTCCCGGCGAGGGCGACGCCGACCCCGAGAAGCGCCCGTCGCGTCCGTTGCATGCCACGCACTCCCCGCGGCAGGAACTTAAATGTGGTACGCCGATTCTCGCGGCTGAGGCCGCCCCACCGCGCGGCGTTCGGGGCGGTTCGTCGACGGGCGCGCGTCGGCGCGAGGCCCGAGCGCGTCCCTTTTGAGGCCGGCACTCCGAGCGTCGCGTATGTCCGCGCCATCACGCAGCGACGTGCCGCCGACCTCGATCGGCGTCGACCTCCGCGAGGAGGGCGTCGTCGTCGAGTACCTCGACGGCCGAACGACCCTCTACCGGGGCGTCCCCGAGTCCGCCGAGGGGTCGGTGACCGCCGGCCCCGGCAAGGAGACCCACGTCCTCGTCACCGACCCCACGGAGACGGAGGGCGTGATGACGTACGTCAACGACTACAAGACCGACGACGAGATATTGGAGGAGTCCGGCGTCGGCCGCGTCATCGTTGAGGACGGCGAGCGTGACGAGGTGTTCCCCGGCGTGATCGTCGGTCGCGAGGGCCAGCGCAACGAGGTCGTCGCCGACCCCGAGATCGCCGGCGGGCGCGTGTTCGTCTTCGTCGAGGACGGCTGGACAGAGGGGAGCTACGAGATCGTCGCGGGCCCCGAGGACGGCCTCGACGCGCACCGGTGACGGGAGCGAGGGCGACGCCGTGAGCCTCGCGAAGCCCTGGCGCGACCTCGACCGCTCGACCGTCGGGAGCGCGCCGAGCCGCTACGCGCTGTACGAGCTAGGCGACGCCGACGGCGACACGGTCGGGTTCGGCACCGGCGTCCTCCGCGACGAGCTGAAGGAGGCGCTGGCGTACGGCGACGCCGCGAAGGTCCGGTGGGAACTCGCCGACTCGGCCGAGCACGCCGAGCGGCTGCTCGCGGACCACGTCGAGGAGTGACCGACTCGATCGCCCGGACCGTGCCGAACGAGCGGGAACGACCGACAGACGAAAGGCCCGCGACCGCCGAAGAAGCGACATGAGCGACGAGGCCGAGACCGACGGCGGCGACGAGGTGCTCCGCGCCAGCGACATCGGCGGCGAGGGACCGCCGATCGACGAGAAGCCGTACAAGATCGTCTTCGAGGCGAACAAGTGTTTCGGGGCGGGCAAGTGCGCCGAGGTCGCGGACAACTGGGTCATGGACGTGGTGAGCGGGATGGCGAAGCCCGAGGCGTACTACATCGGCGAGGAGGACCTCGAAGAGAACGTCCGCGCGGCCGAGGCGTGTCCCGCGAAGAAGGACGCGGGCGTGATCCACGTCGTCGACCGCCGCACCGACGAGGAGATCGCGCCGGACCCGCACGGCGACGGGACGCTGTCGGTCGACTGGTAGGACTTCCGAAAGGGGTTTCACCTCGCCGCGGATAGCGGGACCCGCGCGGGGGTGGCTGAGCCTGGCCAAAAGCGGCGGACTTAAGATCCGCTCCTGTAGAGGTTCGAGGGTTCGAATCCCTTCCCCCGCATGCTGTCGCGAACAATACGTGAGCGACAGCACTAGGAGCAGAAGAGATTCGAACTAGGGAGCGAGAGGTGAGCGAGCCGCGCCGCGGCGAGCGAACGGGAGCGACCGTGGTTCGAATCCCTTCCCCCGCACTCCTGCGGCGAGCACTCCGCGAGCCGCAGGTGTCTGATTAGGAAGAGATTCGAACCAGGGAGCGGGAGGTGAGCGAGCCGCGCCGCGGCGAGCGAACGGGAGCGACCGTGGTTCGAATCCCGTCCCCCGCGCTCCTGCGGCGAGAGCGCGACGCCGACTCACGACCGCTCGTTGAGCAGTCGCGTCGCGCGGCCGTACCCCTTCCGAAGCAGTCGGGCGGCGCCGATCAGCGTCAGGACGGCGGCGCCGACGACGACGCCGAGGTGAACGACCTGAAACGACGGCACCGGGGTGTACCGCCCGAGAATTAGCAGGACGGTCAACAGGAGCCACAGCAGGTACGCACCGATTCCGAGTCGGTAGAGGGCCGCGTACATAGGTCCGGATACCGGCGGCGGCCGAAAAAGCGCACCGACGGCGGCCGGGGCGGCGAGCTAACAGCAGAACATGAACGGGTACACCAGAGCGACGCGGTCGCCCTCCTCCAACTTCGTGTCGAAGCCGTTCTCGTTCTCGTTGAAGTGGCCGTTGACGAGGATCCGGGCGTAGGTCGTCGTCTGCTCGCCGACCGGGTTTTTCGTCCAGGTCCCAGGGAGCTCGTCGGGCGCGGGCGCCCAGCCGCTGTGGGTCGCGTCCTCCTCCGTCTCAGCGATCAGCATGTCCTGAAGCTGGGGGTACTCCTCGAACAGCTCGTCTAAGAGCGCGCGGAGCGTGTCGCCCGCGAAGGTGTACTCGAACTCGTACACGTCGAGTTCGGTGCGCACGTGGCCGGTACACCGCACGGTGACGGTCGTCTCCGCCTCGGTCGCCGTCGCCGCCGCCCCGTCCGCGCCGCTCGCGTCCGCGTCCGTCGGGGGCGACTCCGCCGTCTCGGTGGTCTGGGACATGCTCGACGATACGCCGCAGGGCCGTGTAAGACGGGTCGCGAACATGTTCGCGGGCGTCCGGTCCGTCGGCGAGCGGAGCCGGCCGGCTGCGCCCCTCGAACGCGCGGAGCGCGGCCGGGCGTTTCGCGATGCGCCCGGGAACGTGTCCGAAACCGCCCGACTGCGGCGGTTCCGGGCGTCGGGAACGCGACCGAACATGTTGCCGCTAACCGCATAGGGGGTTCCGACGGTACGCTCGCCCATGCGACTCACGAGAAAGACGATAGCGAAGGTGATCGTCGCGGCGTTCCTGTTGAACCTCGCCGTGATGGGCGCCGGGGCGTGGTTCGCGTACCAGGAGGCGCCGCCGATACCCGACGAGGTCGTCGGGCCCGACGGCGAGACGGTCGTCACGGCGGCCGAGGTCCAAGACGGCAAGGCGGCGTTTCAGCAGTACGGGCTGATGAACCACGGGTCGATCCTCGGCAACGGGGCGTACTACGGCGAGGACTACACCGCCGAGACGCTGGAGTTGAAGACGGAGTACATGCGCGAATACTACGCCGACGCCGAGTACGGCGCGGCGTACGAGTCGCTCGATGCCGGGGAGCGGTCGCGGGTCGACGCGCTCGTGCGCGAGGAACTGGACGCGTCGCACGACGGCGGCGACGTGGTGGAGTACTCCGCGGCGGAGCTGTACGCCCACGAGCGGGTGCGCGAGACGTACGTCGAGCGCTATCACGAGGGCGACCACGACCGCGGCGTCCCCGTCGGGATGATCGAGTCCGCGGAGGGGGCGGAGGACTTCGCCGACTTCGCGCTGTGGACCGCGTGGTTCTCGCACACCGACCGCCCGAACGCCGACCACTCGTACACCAACGAGTGGCCGTACGCGCCCGGCGCCGGCAACGACGCCACCGGGTCGGCGATGATCTGGAGCGTCATCGCCATGGTGCTGCTCGTCGGCGCCGCGGGCGCGGCGATCCTGCTGTACAAGTCGGTGAAGCTGCCGGAGCCGACCGCGGAGGGGATCTCGGTCCCCGAGCCGGGCGACGTGAGCGTCTTCCCGAGCCAGCGCGCCGCCCTCCGGTTCATCCCCATCGCGGCGGGGCTGTTCCTCGCGCAGGTACTCCTGGGCGGCCTGCTCGCGCACTTCTACATCGAGCGGGCCGGCTTCTTCGGGATCGAACGGATCTTCGGGGTCCACATCCTCCAGTTGCTCCCCTTCTCCATCGCGAAGACGTGGCACATCGACCTCGGAATCTTATGGATCGCGTCGACGTGGCTCGGCGCCGGGCTGTTCCTCCCGCCGCTGCTCACCGGCCACGAGCCGAAGCGACAGGGGACGTACGTGAGCGTCCTGCTCGGCGCGCTCGTCGTCGTCGTGGTCGGCGGCATGGGCGGCATCTGGCTCGGCGCGAACGGCTACCTCCCGGGCGAACTCTGGTGGCTGCTCGGCAACGAGGGGCTCGAATACCTCGAGGTCGGGAAGGTGTGGCAGGTCGGCCTGCTCGCCGGGTTCGTCCTCTGGGCGGTCCTCGCGATCCGCGGACTCAAGCCGCTCTTAGACCGCGAGCCGATCTACGGGCTCGCGCACATGATCCTCTACGCGGGCGGGTCGATCACCCTGCTGTTCGTCGCCGGCTTCATGTTCACGCCGTCGACCAACATCGCCGTCACGGAGTTCTGGCGCTGGTGGGTCGTCCACATGTGGGTCGAGGGGGCCTTCGAGTTCTTCATCGTCGCCATCATCGGGCTCACCCTCGTCTCGATGAACCTGCTATCGCGCCGCAGCGCGGAGAAGGCGGTCATGCTCCAGGCGCTCTTGGTGATGGGCACCGGCGTCATCGGCGTCTCGCACCACTACTGGTGGATCGGAATGCCCGACTACTGGGTGCCGATCGGCAGCGTCTTCTCGACGCTGGAGCTGCTGCCTTTGATCTTCATCCTCTACGAGGCCATCGGGCAGTACCGCGCGATGAGCGAGACCGGCTTCCCGTACAAACTGCCGTTCATGTTCATCGTCGCCAGCGGGGTCTGGAACTTCGTCGGGGCCGGCGTCCTCGGCTTCTTCATCAACCTCCCGCTGATCAACTACTACGAGCACGGCACCTACCTCACGGTCGGGCACGCGCACGCCGCGATGTTCGGCGCGTTCGGGTTCCTCGCGCTCGGCATGGTGACGTACATGCTCCAGCTGTCGATCGACCCCGACCGCTGGGACGCCTCGTGGCTCCGCGCGTCGTTCTGGTGCTGGAACGTCGGGCTCGCGCTGATGGTGTTCGTCTCCGTGCTGCCCGTCGGCTTCCTCCAGCTCGACGTCGCGTTCACCGAGAGCTACGCCGCGGCCCGCAGCCTCGGCTTCTACGAGCGCGACATCGTCCAGACGCTGTTCTGGGCGCGGCTCCCCGGCGACACGCTGATCATCGCCGGGACGGCCATCTACGTCGCCGACCTGATCCGCAAGCGGTTCGTCCTCCGCGCGTCGGAGGACGACCCCGCGGTCGAGGACATGGCGGTCGCGGAGGGGATCGTCGGCGACGACGACTGAGGGCACCTAACCGGCGGTCCTCAGTCGCGGAGCCGGTCGGACCGCTCCGACCACCCGGTCGCGTCCGTCGCGAGGTCGCGGACCTCCCGGCGGATCCCGGCGTAGTTGTCGACGATGTCCTGCGTGGTGACGATCCCCTCGGGCGTCACGCCGTCGACGACGACGAGCTTCTTGACGCCCTCCGAGCGCATGCGCTCGGTCGCGCTCCGGAGGGTCGCGCTCGGCCGAACGGTGACGAGCGGGGCGCTCGCGGCCTCCCGAACCGGGATCGAAGACAGGGGGTCGTCGGTGACGTACCCGGCGTGGAGGACGTCGCTTTCGGTGAGGATCCCGGCGGGCGTCCCGCCGTCCGTGACGACGACGCTGCCGATCCGGTTGCGGAGCATCGACTCCGTGGCGTCCCGGACCGTGGCGCCGATGTCACAGGTCACGAGGTCCGTCGTCATCACTTCCTCGACCAGCATGGGTAGCGGTACCGCGGCGGGGTACTTGTAGGTGACTGGGGCGGCCGCCCCGAGGGTCATCGCGCGAGCGGCCGCGTCTCTGTCCATTCGTCAGTAGTGCCAGGGGTAGTCGCGGAACTGCGGCTCGCGGCCCTCCAGGAAGGCGTCGCGGCCCTCCTGCGCCTCTTCGGTCATATAGGCGAGCCGCGTCGCCTCGCCCGCGAACACCTGCTGGCCGACCATGCCGTCGTCGGCCATGTTGAACGCGTACTTCAGCATCCGCATCGCGGTCGGCGACTTCCGGGTCATCTCGTCGGCCCACTCTACGGCCACGTCCTCCAGCTCCTCGTGCGGGACGACCTCGTTGACCATCCCCATGTCCGCGGCCTCCTCGGCGGAGTAGGTCTTGCCTCGGAAGAACACCTCTCGGGCCTTCTTTTGCCCGATCTGCTTCGCGAGGTACGCGGAGCCGAACCCGCCGTCGAACGATCCCACGTCGGGGTCGGTCTGGAGGAACTGCGCGTGCTCCGCGCTGGCGAGGGTCATGTCGCAGACGACGTGCAGCGAGTGGCCCCCGCCGACCGCCCAGCCGGGGACGACCGCGACCACGGGCTTCGGCATGAATCGGATCAGCCGCTGGACTTCGAGGATGTGGAGCCGGCCCGCGCGCGCCTCCCGGACGAGGTCGTCGTCGTCGTCGCCCGCCTCGTCGTCGTCGCGGTACTCGTAGCCGGAGCCGCCCCGGACGGACTGGTCGCCGCCGGAACAGAACGCCCAGCCGCCGTCCTTCTCGGAGGGGCCGTTCCCGGTGAGGAGGACGGTGCCCACGTCGGCCTGCTTGCGGGCGTGGTCGAGCGCGGCGTATAGCTCGTCGACCGTCCCGGGCCGGAAGGCGTTGCGGACCGCGGGGCGGTCGAAGGCGATCCGGACCGCGGGGACGTCGACGGCGCGGTGGTAGGTGATGTCGTCGAACTCGTCGGTGACGGGCTCCCACGTGTCGGGATCGAATATCTCCGAGACCATGCGAGCCCGTACGTCCGGGGCGCTCATAAACGGCGCCGAATCGGAAGGAGAAGGGTCCGTCAGAGAGGCGATTCCTCGCGCGCCGCGTCGACGACGGGGAGCCGCTGCCAGGGCCTGGGACGGACGCCGGGACCGCGGCCCGTCCGTCGGGACGTGTCAGTCGTTCTGCGCGTACGCACCCTTCGGGTGCCCTTTGTGCTGGAGGTTGCGGTTGTCGCGCTCCCGCGTCGCGGTCGCGGGGATCACCTCGCGGCTCGGGTCGAGCTCGGACCGCGGCATCCCCGTGTACCCGTGGTCCGGGTGCTCGGAGCAGTGCGCCATCGCGTCGTGCGAGCCCTCCCACGGGCCCTCGTCACAGCCGTCCGCCGTACAGACGAACACTATCTCCTCTGACATGCTATCCGGAGGTATCGGAGCGGTGTATAAAAACCTCGCACCGAAATTATCAGAATTGATTCGGCGAAGGGGCGGCGAGCTCGACCGACCGGCGAGCCAGTCAGTCGCTGACGGCGGGCACGCCGAACAGCTCGACGTTCGTCCCGTCGTGCCGGCAGTCTTCGAGGGCGTGCTTGGCCGCGAAGCCGGCCTCGTGAGCGGAGGCCCCCCGGCCCACGCCGACCTGGAGCTCGATGTCGACGTCGTCCTCGACGTGGGCGACCGCCGACGAGAACGCCGACTCGGGGAGGTCGGGGCAGACCGCGACGACGTTGTCGCCGCCGACGAAGAAGGAGAGCGCGCCGTGCGCCTCGCGGAGGTGGCGCATCAGCGAGCCGTACGCCCGTTCGATGTTGATGAACGTGTCGAACTCGTTGAGCCGGTCGGTGTACTTGCCGGTCGCGTTGATCACGTCGAAGTGCGCGACCTGGAGGTCGGACCGGTTCGTCTCCGAGAGGTACTCGCCGGCGAGCACCTCGGTCCGGCTCTCGTCCTGGGCGCTGCCCGCGGTCTGGAGCCGTCGGTTCGCCGCCTCGAGCGCGTCGACGGGGCGCTCGGCGACGGCGGTTCCGAGGCTCACGGTGACCGGGTAGCGGTTGCCGATCGACTCCTGGAGCGTCGCGTGGGCGGCGCCGTCGACCCCGTTGGTCACGGCGATCATGTTGTCGAAGCGAGTGAAGAAGACGTAGGCGTCGCGGTGCCCGAGGAACTGGGCGACGTCGGCGTAGAGCCGCGACTGGAGCGTCTGGAGATCCATCTCGCGACGGGGCTCCGGCGTCGTCGTCCACGGCCCGTAGTTGTCGATCTGGACGAGGGTCACCTGGGTCGTCGTCACAGTGACCACCGATATGGAACGCGGCCGCTTTACCCTTCCGTTATCCCGAAGGTGGGACCGGTACCGAGTTCGTGATCTCTGCGGCGGGTGGCTGGGAGGCACCGCTGATCCGGGCGCAACCCCTACGGCCGTGGCGCTCCCACTCCCGACATGGAATTCAGCGGCGCCGTCGTCGACGTCGACGGCACGGTCGTGCGCGGCGACGATCCGATCCCGGGCGCCCCGACGGGGTACCGCCGGCTCCGGGAGGCGGGGGTCGAGACGCTGTTCGTCTCGAACAACCCGACGAAGGCGCCCCCGGCGTACGTCGACCGCCTCGGCGCGGCGGGGTACGACGTGGGCGCCGACCGGGTGTTCACCGCCGGCAGCGTGACCACGCGGTACCTCCGAGAGCGCCACGCCGACGACGACCTCCTCTGTATCGGCGAGTCGGGGCTGCTCGACCAGTTCGCGGCCGCCGGCCTCTCGACGACCGACTCGGCCGAGGCCGCCGACGCCCTGGTCGCCTCCATCGACCGCGAGTTCGACTACGACGACCTCTGTACCGCGCTGTGGGCCTTGGAGCGCGACATCCCGTTCATCGGCACCGACCCCGACGTGGTTATCCCGGCGCCCGAGCGCGACGTGCCCGGCTCCGGGGCCGTGATCAACGCGATAGCGGGCGTCGCGGAGCGGGAGCCCGACGCCGTCCTCGGCAAGCCCTCCGACACCGCCATCGAGATGGTCCGCGAGCGACTCCCGTATCCGCCCGAGGAGTGTCTCGTCGTCGGCGACCGGCTCGACACGGACATCGCGCTCGGCGAGCGCGCCGGGATGACGTCCGTCCTCGTCCGGTCGGGCGTCACCGACGAGGCCGCCCTCGCGGCCTCGGACATCGACCCGGACCACGTGATCGACCACCTCGGAGAGATCGACCGCGTACTCGGCTGAGCGCCGCGTCGCGGAGGGCGATAACGTTCACCGCGTGGGAAACAGTTATGTACCGGCGAGCGTACCGCTCGCATATGGGAGTGGTTGACTCACACGAGGACCGGACCGCCGACGACGAGGAGGACCCCGAGGAGTCCGTCCGCGTGCTGGAGGGACACGCGGTCCAGTTCAACGAGTACCGGTACTGAGCGCGGCGTCGGGCGGGAGGCGGCGCCGAGCGACCGCCCGACGGCTGTCGGGACCGTTAAGTGGTCGTCGGGGGTAGCCGATGGTGTGATACGGAGGCTCCGACGCGCGAGTATCTTCGCCGCGGTGGCCGCCATTGCGGTCCTCGCACCGGCGCTCGACACCGCCGCCGCCGTCCCCTTCTTCGCCGTCGCCGGCGCGGCCTTCTTCGGCGTCCGCGACGGCGAGTGGTTCGAGACGCTCGCGCTGCCCGGCGACCGCGAGGCGGAGCGGCTCTACGGGCTCGTCTCCTTCGCGCTCGCCGGCGCGGGCCTCGCGCTGTTCGCGTCGCTGCCGCGCGCCCCGCTGCCGTACGAGGCGTTCGCGGCCGCGACGCTCGCGGTCGGCGTCGGCCGCCTCGGACGGACGGTCGTCTCACGGCGGACGACCGACGAGTTCCCGCTCGTCGCCGGCTACGTCGTCGCCGGAACGGCCGCCGCCCTCGTCGGGCAGGCGGGGGTGCGGCTCCAGACCGGCGCCCCCGTCGACGGCGCGACGGTCCCCCTCCTCGTCTTCCTCGCGGCGGCGGCCGCGCTCACGGCGGCGCTGGTCCGGTCGCTCGTGTTCTCCCGCGACGCACACATCACGACGATCCTCGTCGCGTTCGTGACGTGGGGGTTCCTCGCGCTGGAGCCGACCGTCGGCGTCGCGCTCATCCTCGTCGCCCTCCCGGTGACCGGCGCGCTCGGCTACGTCTCGTTCGCCATCGGCACCGCCTCGGTGGCGGGGATGCTCACCGGCGTCGTCTCGGCGTTGCTCGCGGCCGTCCTCGGCGGCGTGGGATGGTTCGCGACGCTGATGGCCTTCTACGCTATCGGCGGCCTCGCCTCGAAGTACCGGTTCGACGAGAAGGCCGCCCGGGGCGTCGCTCAGGAGAACGAGGGCGCCCGCGGCACCGGCAACGTGCTGGCGAACTCCGCGGTCGCGCTCGCGGCGGTGGTGGGCTACGCGGCCGCGCCGCACCTCGCTGTCCCGGCCGCGCCGCTCGGCTTCGCCTTCGCGGGCGCGACGGCGACCGCGATGGCCGACACGCTCTCCTCTGAGATCGGCGGCCTCTTCGACGGCCCGCGGCTGGTGACGACGCTCCGCCGCGTCGAGCCCGGCACCGACGGCGCGATCACCTGGCAGGGCGAGCTGGCGGGCCTCGCCGGCGCGCTGCTCGTCGGCCTCCTCGCCGCCGCCGGGGCGCCGGTCCTCGACCCGGTGACCCCGGGCGGGGTCGCGGCGGGCGGCGCGGTCGTCGCGGCGGGCGTCGCCGGCATGACCGTCGACAGCCTCCTCGGCGCCCTGATAGAGGGCGACCGGATCGGGAACCAGACCGTGAACTTCCTCGCGACGCTGGCCGGCGCGGCCGTCGCCGTCGCGCTCTGGGGGGTCGCGTGAGATGGCGGGCGAGAACGCCGCCGGCCCCGACCGAGACGAGCGCGGCGGCGACGACGCGGCCGCTGCCGACGACGGCGACCGCGACGGCCCGGACCCGAGGGTTCGGCCGGGGCGGACCGCGGACGCCGACCGGATCCGCGAGCTCCAGTCGCACCTTCGGCAGCCGAGCCCGGACCTGCTGGAGTACGGGCTGGCGGTCGGCGCCGCCCGGGTGACCGTCGCGGACGGGCGCGTCGTCGGCTACCTGCTCCCGGTCGACGCGCCGAACCGGCCCGGCGTCCACCTCGCCGAGCTCGTCGTCGCGCCCGGGTTCCGCCGGGAGGGGCGCGCCCGCGGGCTCCTGCGGGCGGCGATAGCGGACGCCGACGGGCCGGTGACGCTCCAGGCGCACCCGGACAACGACGCCGCGCTCGCGCTGTACGACTCGCTCGGCTTCGAGGTCGTCGAGCGGCGGCCGGACGCGTACGCCGACGGCGACGCGCTCGTGCTGCGGCGGAGATAGCGCCCCGACCGCCGGACGACGGCCTCCGCGCGGTGACCGCAGGCACAAGGACTATTCGAGCGCCACGCCTCCGGACGGACATGAGTGACGCCGACGCGGAGGCCGAGCCGATCGACGTCGACTTCGGCGAGGACGGGCTGGTGCCGGCGGTCGCCCAGGACGCCGACTCCGGCGAGGTGCTGATGCTCGCGTACGTCTCGCCCGAGGCGCTGGCGCGCACCCGCGAGACCGGCGAGGCCCACTACTACTCCCGGTCCCGCGAGGAGCTGTGGCACAAGGGAGCCACCTCCGGCCACACCCAGTCGGTCCGGGAGGTCCGGGTCGACTGCGACGCGGACGCCCTGCTGTACCTCGTTGACCAGGCGGGCGGCGCCTGCCACACCGGCCACCGGTCGTGCTTCCACCGGACGATAGACGGCGAGCACGTCGGCGAGCGCGTCTTCGACCCGGACGAGGTGTACTGACCGATGTCCGAGAGCGCCGGCGGGACCGCGGGACGGGCCAAGGGCGAGGGGGACGACCCGGTCGCCGAGGCGGGCGAGGCGGCCGCGCGCCTCCGCGAGCGCTACGACGAACTGCGTCGGATCGAGTCGCGGATCGACGGTTACGGCCGCGAGCGCGTCGAGGCGGCGGCCGACGCGTACCGGCACGCGCACCGGATCCTCGACCGGTTCGAGGAGGACGCGGTCGGCTCCGGCGACTTCGAGTCGTACGTCCGGTTCCGCGGCGAGTTCGACGACGCGGTCGACGTCGACGACGACCTCCCGGCCGCGGCGGCGTTCGACGCCGCCGACGAGGCGGTCGACAAGCGCCGGCTCTCCGAGGAGGACTTCGCGGCCGCCCGCGAGGCGCTGGAGCCGGCCGGGGAGTTCGTCGACCTCCTCGAGGCGTACGACGACGCGGTCGACGACTACCGGGCGGCCCGGAAGGCGGCCCGCGAGGCCCGCAAGCGCCTCGACGCGCGGCTCGACGGGCTCCGCGAGGTCGCCGAGATGGCCGACGCCGACCTCGACGCGGACCTCGACCGCGTCCGCGAGCCGATCGAGGCGTACGACGAGGCGGTCCGGGCGGCGTTCGAGGAGTTCTTCAAGTCGGCGTCGGCCCGCGAGGTGTTCGACTTCCTCGACCGCGCCGACGGGACGCCCTTCGTCGACGTCGACGTGCCGCCGACGGACCTCGCGGAGTACGTCGAGACGCACGCGGCCGGCGAGGAGCCGCCCGCGACGCTGCTGGAGTACGCCGACTACACGAACTCCAAGCTGGAGCACTACGTCGACGACCCGGGCGCGCTCCGCACCGCGGTCGCGGTCCACCGGACGTACCTAGAACGGCTCGACGGCGAGCCGCTGACGCTCGACTGGCCGCCGAAGTCCGGCGACGAGCTGGCCTACGAGATCGACGAGCTGGTCCCGCTCGTCGGACGGATCGCGGACGACGAGGCGGTCGCGACCCTGCGCTCCGTCCGGGAGCTGGCGCGGAGCGACGAGTACGAGCGGCTCCGCCGCGCGGCCGAGGTTCGACACGAACTCGACGACGAGGACCTGGCGCTGATCGAGGAGGGGGAGGCCGAGGCGCGGCTCGCCGAGGCCGAGCGGACGCTGTCGACCGTCGAGGACGTGCTGGCGGAGACGGAGCGAGAGTGACCGGGGACGGGCGGAGTCTCCCGCGGCCGCGGAGTGCGGATTTTTAAGCCCCGTCGCGGCCGAGCGTGGGTATGACCAGATTCGACGCCGCGGGCGAGGACGAGCGGCTGAGGCTGTTCGCCGACGCCGCGGCCGCGCACCGCGCGCGCTCCGGCGACGTGATGACCGTCGACGTCGACCCCGCCAGCGACGACACCGAGGGCGGCGAGGTGCCGCCGTGGATCCAGCTCGTGGGGACCGAGCTCATCATGGACTGTACCGACGAGGAGCTAGAGCGCCTGAAGGACCTGCTCTCGGAGTTCCCCGAGTTCCGGATCGACGAGCTCGTCAGCCCCGAGGAGGCCGAGGGGACGAACGCCGTCGTCACCGCGCGCTCGGACGCGAACCGCGTCGCGGGGTTCGTCGAGCGCGCGTTCCGCGAGGTGTACGAGCTCGACGCCGAGTACCGGGCGTGGGTGACGGCGATCTGAGGGCGTAGGTGACGGCGATCTGAGGGCGACGGTTCCGGCTCCCCCTCGCCGCTCCGCGCGTCACTTCGCGAAGTAGCTCGTGAAGAAGCCCGAGAGGAACGAGCTGATCGCGACCGCGACGAGGAGGTCAGCCGTGCTGTGGTCGCCGTCGCCGGCGGTGAGCCAGGTGACGATGACGCCGATGCCGAGCGAGATTACGCCGTTCGCGGTGTCTTCTTTGAGTCCCATACCAGACGTTGACCGCGGAGCGACAAAACCGATGCGGCGGTGGTCGGCAGGCTCGGTCCGCGCGGACCGAGCGGTCGCTCCCGTCAGTGGAACCCGCGGTCCACGTCGTCGTCTTCGATCAGGTCGTCGAGCTCGCTGGTGAGCAGCTCCTCGGCCTGCTCGAAGGTGTCGGAGAGCTCGTCGAGCTCGTCCGGGCGGCCGTCGAACTCGTACTCCAT
Organism: Halorubrum sp. ASP1; assembly: GCF_005435135.1. Lineage (NCBI taxonomy): Archaea > Methanobacteriati > Methanobacteriota > Halobacteria > Halobacteriales > Haloferacaceae > Halorubrum > Halorubrum sp. ASP1. The sequence continues at coordinate 13,463 of NZ_SGUA01000013.1, forward strand.
CGGGCCGAACGCGGGCGACTCGACGGCCTCCATCACGTCCTCGAAGAGGTGGTCGGGGTCGGTCGGCGCCTCCGCGTGGACCCGCAGCGTCTCCGTGAGCCGGGTCGCCATCTCCTCGGCGTGCTCCTCGTCCTCCGGGGCCGACCGAACGGCGAACCGCCCGTCGCTGTCGGCGTCCGGGAGGAGCGGGTCGAGCTCGTCGTCGACGCTGCGGGCGACCTGCGCGCCGACGCCGCGGAGGTCGCGGGGGTTCTTGGCGTACGTCTTCAGGTGGTAGAGGCCGACGCTCGGGTGGCCGAAGTAGAGGTCCTCGCCGAGGCCGCCGCGGCGGGTGCCGGCGACCGCGCGCCAGCCGTCGGGGTCGGTCGAGTCGCTCGCGACGTCCGCGAGGATGTCGTCCCAGTCTCGTACGCGCATGCTGGTGGATGCGTGGGGGTCGCGAGCGCAAGAGCGTGTCGGTGCGGGGCGAACGCGGGGGCGACGGCGAGCAGAGGAGCGCCGGCCGCGACGACCGCGCTCACCGACAGCGTTTTTCGGTGCCGCCGCCGAGCGGGGACGTGAACGTTCGGGGGCCGATCGTCTCCGTCGGGGAGGCGCGGACGGTGTCGACGTCGCACGGCGAGCGCGACCTCCGCGAGGTGCGGGTCCGGCCCGACCGCGGCGCGGGCGACCCGGTCGACGTGACGCTGTGGGGGAAGTGGACGGAGACGGCCGAGCACGCGGAGCCGGGGATGGAGCTGCTCGTCACCGACGCGGAGGAGGACGAGTACCGCGGCGAAACGGGGTACGCCACGACCGGCGAGTCGTGGGTCGTCCTCCAGCCCGACTTCCTCGTCGACGTGACGGGGATCCGGTCGTGGGTCCAGTGCCCGCGGATGTACTACCTGAACAAGCTCTCCGGGATCCCGCTCAACTACCCGGTTGTCAAGGGGACCATCGTCCACGAGGTGTTCGGCGACCTGCTCCGCGGGGTGGAGCTGGAGGCGTCCGTCGAGGACCGCGTCGCGGAGGCGGGGCTCGAACTCGGCCTCCTCGGCTACGAGACCGAGGAGGTCGAAGACGAGGTGCGCCGCAACGCCGCCGCGATCGAGGGGTGGCTCGCGCAGGGGACGCTCTCCGACGACGACACGTGGCGCTCGGAGTTCAGCCTCATCTCGCCCACCTTCGGGCTGAAGGGGCGGGCGGACGCGCTCCGGCGCGGCACGCCCGTCGAGCTGAAGACGGGGAAGAACACCAAGCGGGAGCCGCGCTTCCACGACAAGGTCCAGGCGGCCTGCTACGCGCTCATGCTCGACGAGCGGGGTGTCGACCCGGACATCGGGACGCTGCTGTACACGAAGAACACCGCCCTCGACCGCAGCGAGGCGTCGGGCGACCTCGCGCCCGCCAAGGAGTTCACGGTCGGGCGCGGCTTCCTTGAGTTCGTCGTGCGCGAGCGCAACGCCCTCGCCGCGATGGAGTGGCGCGCGCTCAACGACCCCGGCGAGCGCCCGACGGTGCCGACGGGGTACGAGGCGGACGCGACGTGCAGCTACTGCTTCGAGCAGGACGCCTGTATGGTGGTCTCCGGCCGGCTCGACCAGGAGTCGAAGGCGGGGCAGATCGGGACGCCGGTCCCCGACGCGGAGCGCGACTACTTCGACCGCTTCTACGTCGCCTTAGCGGAGGAGCGCCGCGAGACCCACGCGGAGTACCGGAAGCTGTGGGAGCAGAGCCCCGAAGAACGCGCCGCGGACGACCGCGCGCTGATCGGCCTCGAACCGGTCGCGCGGACGGAGATCGACGACGCCCGCTGGGCGCTCCGCGCCCGGAAGCCCGGCGACGCCGTCTCGAAGCTCCGCGAGGGCGACGTGGCGCTCGCGAGCGACGGCGACCCCGTCTCCGGCCACGCGGAGCTCGGCCGGATAACGTCGCTCGGAAGCGACGAGGTGATCGTCGAGACGGACGAGCCGGTCGAGCTGCGCCGGCTCGACGTGTACCCGTCCGAGATCTCCGTCGACCGGTCGCTCACCGCGCTCCACGACGCGGTCCTGAAGGGCGACCCGGAACGCAAGGACGTGCTGTTCGGCCGCCGCGAGCCCGAGTTCCGGGAGCCGAGCGAACGGCCGCCGGGCAGCCCCGGGACCGACGACCCGGACGCGCCCGACGCGTACATCGGCAACAACGCGGCCCAGAACGAGGCGGTCGAGCTCGCGGTCGACGCCGAGGACCTGGCGCTGATCCACGGCCCGCCGGGCACCGGGAAGACGTACACCATCGCGCGGGCGATCCGCGCCCTCGTCGCGGAGGGGAACCGCGTGCTGCTCTCCGCGTTCACGAACCGCGCGGTCGACAACGCGCTGGCGGCGCTCCGCGACCAGGGGTTCGACGACGTGCTCAGGGTGGGCACGGAGACGGGGGTCCGGGGCGACATGCAGGACGTGCGGCTGGTCCAGCGCGGCGAGCCGAACGCGAAGGCGGCAGAGCTGCGGGACGCCCCGGTCGTCGCCGCCACCACCGCGGCCTGCGGCTCCCGGGTCATGCGCGAGTGCGAGTTCGACGTGGCGCTCGTCGACGAGGCCTCCCAGCTCACGGAGCCGGGCACCCACGCCGCGATCACCCTCGCGGACCGGTTCGTCCTCGTCGGCGACCACGAGCAGCTCCCGCCGGTCGTCCGCGCGGAGAACGACCTCAAGACCTCCCTCTTCCAGCGCCTCATCGAGACGTACCCGGACGCGAGCGTCATGCTCGACCGCCAGTACCGGATGAGCCAGCGCATCCAGGCGTTCGCCTCCGCGGAGTTCTACGACGGCGCGCTCCGGCCCGCCACGCCCGAGGTCGCCGGGCAGACGCTCGCGGACCTCGGCGTCGACCCCGACGCGCTCGCGCCCGACCTGACCGGCGGCGTGGGGTTCGTCGACCCGGACGGCGAGCGCGACGGCAACCGGAACGTCCGCGAGGCCGAGCGCGTCGCCGCGGTCGTCGACGCCTACGTCGCCGCCGGCGTCGACCCCGACGACGTCGGCGTGATCGCGCCGTTCCGCGCGCAGGTCGCCGAGATCGGTCGCCGGACCGACGTGACGGTCGACACCGTCGACCGCTTCCAGGGCTCCTCGAAGGAAGTCATCCTCGTCTCCTTCGTCGCGACCGGCGACCTGGACGGGCCCATCTTCGAGGACCACCGCCGCGTCAACGTGGCCCTCACTCGGGCGAAAAAGCAGCTGACGATCGTCGGCGACGCGGACGCGCTCGCCTCCGACCCCTTCTACGGACGCATGCTCGACTGGGCGCGGCGGTGACGGGAGGTATTCAGTTCCCGTCCGCGTCCGACGCCGACTCGGCCACGATTCCCGGCTCCTTGCTCGCGATAACGACGATCCGATCGGTGAGGTCCTCGACGGCGTTGGCGAGTTCGTCCAGCAGGATCGCGAGCCCGCGGTAGACGAGGGGCTGATCGATCGTCTCGTCGGCGAACGCGGTCTCGATCGCGTCGTTACGGAGGTCGTCGCACTCGCTTTCCAAGCCGCGGATCGCCTCGATTCCGTCGGCCAACGTCTCCGTTCCGTCGGCGCGCGTGAGCCCCCTGACGAACCCCTCGACCACGTCGCCGAGGACCGCGACCATCTCGGCGATCCGGTCCGCCATCTCGCGCATGTCGGCGAACGGCTCGACGCTCGCGTCGGGGCGCATCATCGCCACCTCCTGAGCGATCCGTTCGGTGTGGTTCGCGACCACGTCCAGCTCGTTGTAGAAGTCGAGCAGGGCGGACTCGTTGAAGTTGATCCGCGTGTTCAACAGTCCGATGTCGTCCGGCCCCGCATCCGTGATGAGCGCCCGAACGTCGCGGACGAGGTCGTCGCACTCGCTTTCGACGGCGGCTATCTCGTCGACAGTGTCCCGGTAGGCACCCTCGTCGGCGTACTCGTCGAGGACGCGCGGCAGGAGGACGACGCAGTCGTCGATCCGGTCGAGGTACGCCGCGGTCTGGGTCTCCAACCGCTCCCCGAAGTCGGCCTCGGTGGGCATGTCTCCATCCACGCGCGTCGGCGATAAAGAGGTTCCCTCGCGTCCGATCGATGGTGACGGTCCGCCCCCCGCTTCCCGGCGATCCCCCTGACGTTACAGGCCCTCGGCCGCGTCGAGCGCGGCCTCGACGCCGGGCGCGTCGAACCACTCGCGGCCGGTGTAGGCGTTCGCCCCGGCCGCGTACAGGTCGGAGACCGCCTCGACGACCGCGGGAGGGAGTGGGTCGGGAGACTCGTCGCAGAGCTCGCGCCAGTCGTCCGTCTCGCGGCCCGCCACCGACTCCTTCGCTTCCTTCACGGCCGCGACCCAGTCGGGGTCGTTCGCCTTGTACCACTGGCGGACGACCTCCTTCGAGATCCCGCGGCCGCCGTAGGAGAACCGGTTCTCGTCGAAGGTGCCGACCACGTCGGCGACGCGCAGCTCGCCGTCGACGGAGAGGCACTCGATCTTGCCGTCCTCGTGCACGAAGCCCGCCGCCTCGGCGCGGTCGGTGACGACGCGGTTCACGTCGCGCGCGAGCGATTCGAGGGCCTCGACGTCGGCGACGCCCGCGACCTCGTCGGCCTCCGCGCGGGTCAGGTAGCGGTCCTGCTGCTCGTACTTCGTCGAGAACTCCACGACGGGCTCCGGGAGGTCGACCGGCTCGTCCGGCCACTCGCCGTCGGCGCCGGCGAGGTCGTCGAGGCCGAAGTCGGCGGGCTCCCTGCGGCGCCGCAGGCTGGACCCGACGGGGACGCGATTGCGGAAGACAACTTCGAGCGGGACGAGGTAGTTCTCTCCGCCCGCGGCGTGGAAGGCGTCGTAGTCGTAGCCGGCGTGGGGGCCCTCGTACGGGAGGTCGGGCACCTGCGTCAGGTCGATGGCCATCTCCGTCGGCGGGGCGGTCGCCTCGTCGAGCGGGACGACGCGACCGGAGTCGGGGTCCGCGACCCCTCGGTAGTGGGTCGGGACCCCCTCGCGCTCCAGCAGCTCGAAGTTGAACGCGCCCATCGCGCAGAGGCTCGCGCCCTTGTGCGGAATCGCGTCGGGCATCTGCCCCCAGTCGAACACCGAGTAGGCGTCCGTGAAGACGAACCGACCGCGGCCGAGTCCGTCGGCGGTCGCCGGCTCGTCGACGCGGAACTCCTTGACGCTCGTCATGGCGCATACCGCGACCGCCTCCCACAAGAAGGTTCCAGTTACGTGGTCACCTCGACCCGTTTTACCTCGTTTCGATCCACGTCTGCGGATCAGACCGAGCGCGGCGCGGCTCGTCGCCGGCGCGCTCGCATCGAAAGCGACACCCCGCTCGCCCGCCCAGCCCGTGGCATGAACGATGCGCGCGAGGTCGTCGTCCTCCGGTACGGCCACCGACCGGGGCGCGACGACCGCATGACGACGCACGTCGGGCTCACGGCGCGGGCGCTCGGCGCCGACCGGGTGGTCCTCCCCGACAACGCGGGGCAGTCCGCGGAGACGGTCCGCGACATCACCGACCGGTTCGGCGGGCCGTTCGCGGTCGAACTCCGCGACGACCAGGAGGCGATCGTCCGCGACTTCGAGGGCGTGGTCGTCCACCTGACGATGTACGGCGAGCGCGTCCAGGACGTGGAGGCGGCGGTCCGGGAGGCGGTCGGCCTCGACGAGCCAGCGGTGGTGGGGGAGGCGTCGCCGCCGCGCGACCTCCTCGTCGTCGTCGGCGGCGAGAAGGTGCCGTGGGCGCTGTACGAGCGCGCCGACTTCAACGTGGGCGTGACGAACCAGCCGCACTCCGAGGTCGCCGGGCTCGCGGTGTTCCTCGACCGGCTGTTCGCAGGCGCTGAGCTCGACCGCGAGTGGGCGGACGCCGACCGCCGCGTGGTGCCGGAGGCGACCGGGAAGACGGTGGTCGACGCCGACCGGGACTCGGCGGACGCGAGCGCCGACGCGGCCGGCGAGAGCGCCGAGGCCGACGACCGCGACTGAGTCGGCGCTCCGCTACTCGTCGGCGTCGTCCCGCTCCGACCGGCGCAGGTCCTCCTCGACGACCTCCGGCGTGCCGCTCAAGATGTCGCGGAGCCCGGTCACCGTCGAGGTCGACGACGACGCCCCCGGGATCCCGGACCACGGGACGCAGGTGTTGGAGGCGGGCGAGACCTCGCTGACCCACGCCGACCGCCTCGGCATCCGGCTCGTGTACTGGGTCGTGGCCGAGGCGGGCGGCGAGTTCGACGTCGAGACCGGCGAGGACGGGACGACGGTCCAGCTCCGGGTCCCGGCGCGGCCCCGAGTCGGGCCAGGACCGGCGGGCCCCTCTTACAGCGTCCGCTTCGAGCGGAGCCGCGCGAGCCGCGTCCGCGCCTCCTGCCGGCTCGTCCCGCGGACGCGGCCCGTCTCGGCGTCGGCCATGGAGACGAGCGAGAGGCGGTCGAGGAGCGGCGGCCAGTCGCCGGCGCCCGCGGCGTCGCCGGCGAACGCGACGGCGTTGCCGAGCCCCTCGCGCTCCGCGGCGCCGGCGCGCGCGACCAGCGCGTCCGCGGCGCGGCGCCCGCCGGCGACGGCGAACCGGTCGCCGACCGTCGCCGGGATCCACGCCGGGAGGAGCAGCAGCCAGCAGAGCGCGCCGGCGGCGGCGTACGCCCACGACGGGACGCGCTCGCGGTCCGGCTCGTACCCGTGGATCCGGTTGACGCGCCGGTCCGCGGCGGTGCGGTCCCCCCGGCGCCCGACGAGCAGCGTCGCGAGCAGCGCCGCGGTCTCGACGGCCGCCAGCGCCGGGAGCGTCGCGGTCGCGAGCAGCGCCTGCCGCGTCCGGAGCCTGACGAGCGCGTGGCGCAGCGCGGCGTCCCGGTCGGCCTTCGGGAGGGCGAGCAGCCGCGTCGAGACCACCAGCCGGGACCCGCGGTGGCCGTCCGCGACGGCGACGTTCGCGGCGTCGGCGCGGACCGCGGTCACCTCGGGCGGGTCGACGCCGACCTCGGCCGCGAGCGACGCGACGCGGTCGGCGACGAAGTCGGCGCGGCGCTCGTCGAGGTCGGCGTCGGGGAGCCGCGCGATCCGCCTGTCGATGAGGACCGGGCCGAGCAGCGCGGACGCGGCCGGTCCGACGACGGCCGCGGCGAGCAGGCCGCCGGCCGCGCCGAACGGGAGCGCGCCGAGCCCGCCGGGGCCGAGCAGCGCGGCGAGCGCGGCCAGCGGGACCGCCGCCAACACCGTCGGGACGGCGAGGAGCGCGAGGGCGCCGAGCGCGCGTCGCCCCCGTCCGTCCACCGAGTCAGCCATACGGGCGAGTGTGAGTCACGGCCCCTAAAGCTCTGCCGGACCGGCGGGTCGGTCGGCGGCGGATCGGACGCCGCTCGGCGGGGCGGATCGGGAGCGTCGCGACCGCGCCTTTCGGAGGTTTTAACCGGATTCCACCACCAGTTTCCCGTAATGGCTTTTGAGGATCTACTGAACGACCCCGTCATCCAGAAGTACCTCCACGAGCTGGTGGGGCCGACGGGGATGCCGGTCGCGGCCGCGCCGCCCGACGGCGAGGTCACTGACGAGGAGCTGGCCGAGGAGCTCGGCTTGGAGCTCAACGACGTGCGGCGCGCGCTGTTCATCCTGTACGAGAACGACCTCGCGACGTACCGGCGCGTCCGCGACGAGGACTCCGGGTGGCTCACGTACCTCTGGACGTTCCACTACGACAACATCCCGGAGAACCTCCAGGAGGAGATGTACCGGCTGCTCGAGGCCTTAGAGGAGCGCGAGGAGTACGAGCGCACCCACGAGTTCTACCTCTGTGAGGTGTGTTCGATCCGCTTCGAGTTCGGCGAGGCGATGGACTTCGGCTTCGAGTGCCCCGAGTGCGGCTCCCCCCTCGACGCGATGGACAACGACCGGCTCCGCGACGCGATGGACCAGCGCATCGACGAGCTCCGCAACGAGCTCAACGTGGACGTGACCGGCTGATGGTCGTCCTCGCAACCAAGTGCTACGTCGAGGGCGACGCTCGCGACCGCGCGCTCGACGGGATGAACTCGCTCGTGGCGAACGACCTCGACGAGCTCGACGTCGACTGGCAGGTGGGCGTGCGCGACGACGACTTCGTCCAGGTCGACGTGACCGGCGAGGACGCGCCGGTCGCGCGCAACGTCCTCGCGGAGACGTGGGGCGAGATAGTCGCCCACGACGGCGGACTCGACGCCGGCGAGGAGTACGTCGGCACCCTCGAGTCGTGGGACGACGTTGGGGTCACCCTCGACGCCGGGGTCGACGTGTTCGTGCCCGCCGACGAACTCGGCCTCGGCGTCGGCTCGCCGGAGCAGGTCGTCGAGCGCTTCGGCCTCGTCCAGCACCTACCCATGCGGTTCGTCTACGGGGGCGACGCCGGCGACCCGGACGCGGAGCCGTCCCGGCTGGCCGACGCCGAGCGCGACCGCCTGTACGACTGGCGGCGCGGCGACGGCCGGGTGAACGTCAACTCGGCGACGCGCGGCGAGACGCGCGCGACGGTGAACCGCGCGGGCCACGCGCAGGACATCGTCACCGTCGAGCGGCTCGGACTGCTGGAACAGAGCATCGTCTGCGGCGAAGGGACCGACCCGCCGGGGCTGCTGGCCGCCATCGGCTCGTACCTCCCGGCCGAGATGCGCTGTGTGGTCTAACCGGAGGTAACACGTGAACAGACGCTTCGCGCTCGCGGCGGCGGCGGTCGCCCTCCTCGCGGTCAGCGCCGGCTGCCTCGGCTACGCGACCGGCGGCGGCGAGGTGACGAACGAGACGCTGGACGCCGAGCCGCCCCGCGAGTACGACTTCGACACGGACCGCGACGCCGCGTTCGAGCTCTCGACCGACGCGCGCTACACCGTCGTGTACGCGGTCGGCGACAGGGAGGAGATCCGGCTGTACGAGCAGACGCCGTACGCGGGCGACCAGCCGCTCGAGTTCGAGGCGTTCCGGTACCGGTACCCCGACGGCGAGGTGATCACGGGCAGCGAGTTCCGCGCCCGCGGCGGCGAGATAGAGCGGACGACCGACGAGACGTGGATCCGCTTCGCGGACGACATGAGCGGCGGCCGGGTGGCGTTCTCGGGCGCCGGGTCGCCGCGCCGGTTCACCATGCGCGCGTACGTCGAGGGGTCGTACGCCGTGACGCTCCCGCCGGGCTTCACCACCGAGTTCCCGGTCGTCGGCCACGTGTCGCCGCGCGACCACGCGGTCGAGACGGTCGGCGACCGCGACCGGATCGTCTGGGAGGAGGTGTCCCGCGGCTCGATCGTCGTCCAGTCGTACCGCGAGGGGGACCTGCTGGTGTTCGGCGTCATCCTCCTCGTGGGCGTGATCGCCGCGGCGGCGGGGACGCTCTACTTCAGGCGACAGCTGGAGGCGCTCCGCCAGCGCCGCCGCGACCTCGGCCTGGGCGTCTACGACGACGAGGACGAGGACGGCTGGCTCTGACGCTCGCGTCGCGTCGAGCGCCGTCCGGTCGCCCCCGCCGCGGTCCTTTTCTACCGCGCGCCGCTTGGACTGGGTATGAACGCCGCCGTCGTCACCGTCGGGGACGAGCTCCTCGTCGGGGACACCGAGAACACGAACGCGACCTGGCTCTGCGACCGGCTCGACGCGCGAGGCGTCGCCGTCCGACGGGTGACAGTCGTGCCGGACGAGGTGAGCGAGATCGCGCGCGTCGTGAACGAGTACCACGCCGAGTACGACGCGGTGATCGTCACCGGCGGCCTCGGGCCGACGCACGACGACGTGACGATGGAGGCGGTCGCGGCCGCGTTCGGCCGCGACCTCGCGGCGAACGAGGAGGCGGCCGCGTGGCTCGCCGAGCGGGGGTACAGCGGCAGCGACCTCGCGGCGGAGACGACGCACCTCCCGGCGGACTGCCGCCCGCTGCCGAACGAGGCGGGGGTCGCGCCGGGCGCCGTCGTCGAGTCCGTCTACGTCCTCCCCGGGGTACCCGGCGAGATGAAGGCGATGTTCGAGCGGGTCGAAGCGGAGTTCGCGGGGACGCTCACCCACGTGCTCACGGTCGACGTCGACGAGCCGGAGAGCGAGCTGCTCGACCGGTTCGCGTCGCTGCGCGAGCGGTTCGACGTGCGCGTCGGCTCCTACCCGGGCGAGGTCGTGACGGTGAAGATCACCGCCGAGAGCGAGGGGGAGGCCGAGCGAGCGGCGGCGTGGATCCGCGAGCACGCGGACGCGGTCGAGGAGCGGTCCGCCTGAGCGGCCGAGAAGCGATCGGCAGGAGCGGTCGGTGCGACGGGAGGACGGCCGGCGAAGGGGCGGCCTAGCGGTACAGGTACGCGACCCACACGGCGACGAGCGCGAGGCTCGCGAGCAGGACCACGCCCGCGGTCGCGCTGATCGGCAACGGCTCCGTCACGGCGGCTTCGAGGATCATGTCTCGCGGTTGTTCTGGGGGCGTCTTAAGTATTGATTCTCCGAGGGAGTCCGTCGGCGCGGGACCGAGGACGGTCCCGAAACTGCGTCACAGGGGTTCGAAAACGGGACCGGAAGGCGTGGGCGTGTGGCAGCTACCGAGGGAGGGATCCAGTCCCGGTGAGACGAGCGGCTGACGTCGCCGATGGCGGGCTCGTTCCATCGGCGTCTGCTGTGATGAGCGGACGCCTGTTGGTTCCCGTGTCCGCGTGTTGAGGGGCTTTATGAACCGTTCGAGTGAGTCACCGGGGGCGGACGCCCGCGCGCCGCGGCCGGACGCGGCTCGCTTAAGAGGCCGGCGCGGTGAACGTCGGGCATGCACGTGGGGATCGCGGTGAATCCTGTCGCCGGCATGGGCGGCCGCGTCGGGCTGAAGGGCACCGACGGGAAGGTGGTGGAGGCGGTCGAGCGTGGCGCGGAACGGCGCGCGCCCGAGCGAGCGCGCCGCGCGCTGGACCGGCTGGCCGCGGTCGCGCCCGACGCCGTCGTGTCGGTGGCCGCGGACCCGATGGGCGAGTCCGTCGTCCGCGCGGCCGGCTTCGAGCCGGCGCGGGTCGTCGACCCCTTCGAGGGCGACGCGCCGGGACCGACCGACACGACCGCGGCGCACACGGCCGCCGTCGTGCGGGCGTTCGCCGGGCTCGACGGGGACGACGCGGCCGACGGCGACGGGCCCGCCGACCCCGTCGACCTCGTCTTGTTCGTCGGCGGCGACGGCACGGCCGCGGACGTCGCTGGCGCGCTGGAGGGGACCGACGTGCCGATGCTCGGCGTCCCCGCCGGCGTGAAGGTGTACTCGTCGGTGTTCGCGGTCTCGCCGGAGGACGCCGCCGAGGTGGCCGCCTCGTTCTCGCGGACGGAGCGCCGCGAGGTGATGGACATCGACGAGGACGCCTACCGGGAGGGGGAGGTGAGCCCGACGCTGCGCGGCGTCGCGCATGTCCCCGTCGCCGAGGACCTCCAGTCGTCGAAACAGACCGCGAGCGGGACCGTCGAGTCGCTGGCGGAGGGCGTCGCGGCGGACATTCGCGAGCGCGACGGGGAGGGCGTCACCTTCGTCCTCGGGCCGGGGTCGACCGTGGGCGCGATCAAGGACGAACTGGGGTTCGAGCCGTCGCCGATCGGCGTCGACGTGTGGCGCGACGGCGAGGTGATCGCCCGCGACGCGACGGAGACAGAGATCCTCGACGCGCTCGGCGAGGAGAACGTCATCGTCGTCTCCCCCATCGGCGGCCAGGGGTTCGTCTTCGGCCGCGGCAACCCCCAGATATCGCCGGCCGTGATCCGGCGTTGCGACCTCCGAATCGTCGCGTCGCGGGCGAAGCTGGACGACGTGCGCGCGCTGCGCGTCGACACCGACGACCCCGACCTCGACGACGGGCTCGCGGGCTGGGTCCGCGTCCGCGTCGGGAAGTTCGAGACGCGGATGGTGAAGATCGTCTGAGGCGGGGGGCCGCCGCCCGGCCGCCGCTCGACCACCGCTCATCCCTCGCGCCGCTCCCGGGCGCGGCGACTGACAGTCCTTTTGTCGCTCGCCGCGCCGGGAGGCGTATGGGACGCGAGAAGGAGCGGATGCTCGCCGGCGAGGCCTACGACCCGTCGGCCCCCGAACTGGTCGCCGACCGGCGGCGGGCGCAGGAGCGCTGCCGCCGGTACAACGCCACGGCCCCGACGGAGACCGACCGCCGCGAGCGGCTGCTCGGGGAGCTGTTCGGCGAGGTGCGCGGCGACGCGACCGTCGTCCCGCCGTTCCGCTGCGACTACGGGTACAACGTCGGCGTCGGCGACGGCTTCTTCGCGAACTACGGCTGCGTCTTCCTCGACGTGGCGCCGGTCGCGTTCGGCGAGAACTGCCTGCTCGGTCCGGGCGTCCACGCGTACACCGCGACCCACCCGATCGACCCCGACGAGCGGGCGGCCGGGCTGGAGTTCGGCGACCCCATCGCGGTCGGCGACGACGTCTGGATCGGCGGGCGAGCGGTGATCACGCCGGGGGTCGAGATCGGCGACGGCGCGGTCGTCGCCGCGGGCGCCGTCGTGGTCGACGACGTGCCGGCACGGACGGTGGTGGGCGGGAATCCGGCCGAGGAGATCCGCGAGATCGGTGGCGGGTGATCCGTTACAGGGAGTCGAGCGCGTCGGCCACGGCGGGCGCGGCGCTGACGACGCTACAGCCCCGCTCGACGGTGTCGCTGCCGACGATCCGGTCGACGCCGGCGGCGCGGAGCTTCGTCACCGCGTTGGCCGCGAGGACCGGGTGGACGCAGGCCGTCAGCACGCGCGCGGCGCCGCGGTCGGTGAGGACGGCGACCGACTCGCTCATCGTCGACCCGGTCGCGATGATGTCGTCGACGACGACCACGTCCCGGTCGGCGACGGGGGCGTCGGAGGGCGACACCGCGACGGCGCCCGTCTCGCGGTCGCGGCGCTTCTCGAAGTAGTCCGTCTCGCCGGCGCCGTAGGCGTCGCGGACGGTGGCGGCCACGTCGATCGCTCCCTCGTCGGGCGCGAGGAACAGGGGGTCGCCGAGGTCGGCCGGGAGCGGCGCCGCGAGGACGCCCGCGGCGTCGACCGCCTCGACCGGGACCTCGAAGAAGTCGGCGACGGTCGCCTCGTGGGGGTTGACGAGGACGACGCGGTCGGTCCCGGTAGAGATCGCGCGGGCCATCGCGCGGGCCGAGACCGGCTCCCCGTCGCCGAACGAGGCGTCCTGTCGGGCGTAGCCCATGTAGGGGACGACGGTGGTCACGTCCGTCGCGCCGGCCTCGCGGACGGCGTCTTGGAGCTGGAGCAGTTCGACCCACGCCTCGTCTGAGTCGGTCGCGGCGACGATCACGGCCTCGTCGGCGTCGAAGTCGGGCACCGCGGCGAGCCCCTCTCCGTCCGGGAACCGGTCGTATGTCGGGGTCGCGAGCGCCCGGTCCGTCTCCGCCGCGAGCGCGGCCGCGAGCTGCTGCGAGCTGGATCCGGGTACGATCATGGGCGACCGTTTTCCGGACACCGGTAAACCAGTTTCCTTACCGCGCGGCGGCTGCGGGGCCCGCGGCCGCGGAACCGCAACGGCGCCGCCGCGCGCCACGCGAGCGCGACCCACACCGCCCCCACAGGGGCGGATATTTACGGGCGCGGCGGGTACGAGCGCCCAATGAGCGACACCGAAGCCGGCGCGCGCGTCGGGCTCCCCTGCCCGTCGTGTTCGCCCGCCGAGCCGACCGTCCACGAGGTCCTGAGCCCGGGCGGGCAGGCCACCGTCCGCTGTACCGAGTGCGACCATACCCACAAAGCCGAGATTCCGGAGGAGGAGACCGTCTCCGTGACCATCGTCGTCTCGCAGGACGGCGACTCGTTCACGACGGCGATGGACGTGCCCGCCGAGGGCGACGTGGCCACCGGCGAGGAGTTCGTCGTCGACACCGACGACGCGCTGATGCAGGTGCGGATCACTGGGATCGAGCTCGGCCCCGAGAACCGCGTCGAGGAGGCCGACATCACCGACGTGGAGACGCTGTGGACCCGGGCAGTCGACAACGTCGCGGTCCCGGTCACGCTCCACCCGAAGGACGGCGACGCGGACCAGACGCGCTCGCTCCGGGTGAACGTCCCCGGCGACTACGAGTTCACCGTCGGCGAGACGACGGAGTTCGGCGACGAGGAGTTCACCGTCGAGGGGCTCCAGATCCGCGAGGACGCCCCCGAGTACCGCCACGAGAAGCTCGACCACGCCGGCGACCTCGCCTACGCGAAGGACCTCAAGCGGGTGTACGCCCGCGACGAGACGCTCACCGCGTGGTCGGCCTGGTAGGGCGGCCCGGTGGCGCGACGCGCTCGGCGCGGTCCGCCCGCCCCGTCCGCCCCGTCCGGCGATCCTCACACCAACATAAACAATTATGAAGAATACGCCCCTTGTCGGATCCGTGCCACCCGTAGTACACGACTGACGCACGCTCGACGGCGGGGACGACGACCGGTCCCGGCGGTCCGAGCACGCGCGAGGCGACGCAGACCGAACCGGCGACCGACCGATCGGGTCCATCGACCAGTCCGACCGAAGGCGGCGCGACCACCGACACCGAGGATCTCCCGACCGCCGCCGAGGCGGTCGCGAACGCGGCGGCGACGTTCGACCCGTCCGACACGCGGCGGATCGCGAACGGCACCGACCGCTGGAACGAGTACGCCGGCTCGTCGCACTGACGGCGCGGCCGGATCCTTTTATTCGACGGCGCGACTACCGACGAGCGGCCGATGACGAACCACCGCTCCGAGCCGGACTCGGCACCCGGCGACGACGAGCCCTATGAGTACCGAGGCCGACTTTCGATCACAGCGTGCCGAGACGGCCAGCGACGCCTGCGAATCGCGTCTGTCGCCCGCTGAGAGGACGGCGTCGTCCGAGCGACCCCGCAGTCCCGCCGCGTCTCGAGGTGACATCGACCGCTCCGGCCCACGCGCGGAGACGTCGTCCGCTCTGGACTGTCGCGCCGGGCGGTTTGACGGCTCCCGCTCGCTGAAGAACGGTCGAGGCAATCGTTTTCAGGCCGCCGCGTGATTCCGAGTTCATGGACCACCGCTGTCCCGATTGCGCCGTGACGATGGAAGAGGTCGAGTTCAGCATGGGCGACGCCTGGAACGCGCACGTCAAGACCGGCGAGAAGCGGTCCGGGCTGCTCGGGAAGCTCGGCATGAACGAACGCAAGGAGCTGACGACGGTGATGTGTCCCGAGTGCGGGCTGGTCCGGCACTACGCCGAGTTCGACGAGTGACGCGCCGGCGCGACCGGTCGCGGCGAGACGCCTCTGAGCCGCCCGATCTGGGCCGTAGACACCGGATAGATCCGGTCGGTGCTTTATTCTCCCGCGCGCCGGACGAGGTCGTATGGAGCCAGACTTAGACCGGTTCACGTCGCGCCGATCGACCGTGTACGGCCAGCGCGGCGTGGTGGCGACCAGTCAGCCGCTCGCCAGCGAGGCGGGGATCGAAGTCCTCCGCGAGGGCGGGAACGCGTTCGACGCGGCGGTCGCGACCGCGGCCGCGCTGAACGTCGTCGAGCCCACCTCGACCGGGCTCGGCGGCGACGTGTTCGCGCTGTACCGGACCGCGGACGGCGAGGTCGGCGCGATGCGCTCGTGCGGCGGCGCCCCAGCGGACGCGACGATAGAGAACGTCGAGGCGGCGCTCGCAGAGGACGACGACGCCGACTCGTACTACCCCGACGACGGCGGCTACGCGGTCGACGACGCCGGCGAGGCCGGGATGCCGTTCTACGGCCCGCACGCGGTCACGGTGCCCGGGACGGCCCGCGGCTGGGAGGCCACCGTCGAGGAGCTGGGCCGGCTCACCCTCGCGGACGCGCTCGCGCCCGCCGTCCGCTACGCGACCGAGGGGTACCCGGTGTCGGAGGTCATCGCCTCCCACTGGGCGAGCGCCGACGCGCTCTTCACCGACGACCACGCCCGCGAGGCGTTCCTCTTCGAGGGCGAGCCGCCGGGCGTCGGGCAGACGGTGACGCTCCCGCGGCTCGGCGAGTCGATGCGGCGGATCGCCGAGGAGGGCGCCGACGTCGTCTACGAGGGCGAGATCGCGGAGGCCATCGCCGACGAGGTCCAGTCGCGGGGGGGGTTCATGACCG
Source organism: Halorubrum sp. ASP1 (assembly GCF_005435135.1). Lineage (NCBI taxonomy): Archaea > Methanobacteriati > Methanobacteriota > Halobacteria > Halobacteriales > Haloferacaceae > Halorubrum > Halorubrum sp. ASP1. The sequence continues at coordinate 29,490 of NZ_SGUA01000013.1, forward strand.
TCGACGACCTCGCCGACTTCGAGGTCGAGTGGCCCGAGCCGGTGTCGACGACCTACAACGGCGCGGAGGTGTACGAGCTCCCGCCGAACAACCAGGGACTGATCGCCCTGGAGGCGCTCAACGTCGCGAGCGAGCTCGGCGCCGGCGAGTACGACTACGACTCGCCCGAGCGCGTCCACTACTTCGCCGAGGCCATGAAGCGGGCGTTCCACGACGGCCACCGCTACATCACCGACCCCGAGTACGAGGAGATCCCGCCGCTCGCGTCGAGCGAGTGGGCGAGCGAGCGCGCCGCCGGCGTCGGCGAGACGGCCTCGCACGACGTCTCCTTCGGCGTGCCGAACGCGAACGCCGAGGACGCCGACACCGTCCTCCTCACCGTCGCGGACGAGGCGGGCAACGTCGTCTCGTACATCAACTCCCGGTTCGCCGGCTTCGGCTCCGGGCTCGTCGCCGGCGACACCGGCATCGCCTTACAGAACCGCGGCGCGTCCTTCTCGCTCGACCCGGACCACCCGAACAGCCTCGAACCCGGCAAGCGCCCCTTCCACACGCTCATCCCGGGCGTCGTCCGGTTCGACGAGGACGACTGGGCGGCGTTCGGCGTGATGGGCGGGTACATGCAGCCGCAGGGCCACGTCCAGGTGGTCTCCAACCTCGTCGACTACGGGATGCCGCTCCAGCGCGCGCTCGACGAGCCGCGGTGGCGCTACCGCGAGAGCGGCGAACTGGCGCTGGAGCCGCACTTCGACGACGACGCCGCGGCGAAGCTGGTCCGCAGGGACCACGACGTGCGGACGCTCTCGCCCGTCATGTTCGGCGGCGCCCAGATCGCGCGGAGCCGGGACGGGGTCCTCTCGGCCGCCACGGAGCCCCGGAAGGACGGGAACGCGCAGGGGTACTGAGGCGGGCGCGACCGCCTCCGGCGGCGACGACCAGTCTCCTATCAGCGAGTGGGTACGACGCGCCGTTTGCGGCCGGCCGCCGATCGGCGAGTCTGTCGGTAGAGCGCGCGCGGACGCGACGAGACCGGCCTGACGCGTCCGAATCCCGGTGCTGTGGTATTTGTGACCGTGGATACACTTATAACGGCTCGTATGGTATACGGTCACAGAATGAAGCGAAGAATCCAGCGACGCGACGTACTCAAGGGCGCCGGCGCGGTCGGTATTGCGGGGCTCGCCGGCTGCTCGACGGAGAGCGGTGACGGCGGCGACGGCGGGGACGGATCCGACGGGTCCGACGGCGGCGACGGGATGGACGGCGGCGACGGAAGCGACGGAAGCGACGGGTCCGACGGCGGCGACGGCGGGGACCAGAACAACGTCCCCGACGCCGTGATGGTCGTCGGCTTCCCGCAGTCCGGGATCCAGCTGTTCCGCGACTTCTACTCGGAGTTCGCCGACAGCGCGCCCGACCTCGACATTATCGTCCCCGACGGGCTGATCGACAGCGACCTGCCGAGCGAGGTCGACAACGACATGAACAACGTCATCGGCACCGCGCCCTCCGCGGGCGGCCCCGGCGCGGAGTTCTTCACCGAGTCGTATCAGGAGGCGTACGGCGAGGAACCGGGCGTGTTCACCGCACAGGCGTACGACGCGATGGCGGTCGAGATCCTCGCGGCGACCGCCGCGGGCGAGAACAGCGGCCAGGCGATCCGCGACCGCGTCCGGACCGTCGCCAACCCCGGCGGCGAGGAGTTCGGCCCCGCTGACCTGCCCGAGGCCGTCGAGACGGTCGCCGGCGGCGACCCCGTCCACTACGTGGGGGCGTCGTCGAGCGTCAACTTCGACGCCAACGGCGACATCGCGACCGCCGCCTACGACATCATCGACTTCCAAGACGGCAGCCTCGTCACGCTCGACACCGTCGAGTTCGGGAACGAACTCAGCGAGGAGGACCGGAACGCGACCGCGGCCGCCCCCGTGGGCGTCGACTCGTTCACCGCCCGAATCGGCGTGTTGATGCCGGAGACGGGGGACCTCGGGCCGCTCGGCGTCCCGATCCGCGACGGCGCGCTGCTCGCGGCCACCCAGGTCAACGACGCCGGCATCAACGTCGACGTCGAGACGAGAGTCGAGGACACGCAGACCGACCCGCAGGCGGGGATCTCCGGCGCGAACGCCCTCGTCAACGCCGGCTTCGGCGCGGTCGTCGGCCCGGCGTCGTCGAACGTCAACCTCCAGGTCTCGGATCAGGTGTTCATCCCGAACGGCGTCGTGGGGATCTCGCCGTCCTCGACCGACCCGAACGTGACGGACTTAGAGGACAACGGCTACATCTTCCGGACCGCGCCCTCGGACCTGCTCCAGGGGCCGGCGATGGCCGACCTCGCAGTCGGCGACACCGTCGGCGCCGAGTCGTCCGGAACGCTGTACCTCAACGACGCCTACGGGCAGTCGCTGGAGGAGGCGTACGTGAGCGCCTTCCAGGAGCGCGACGGGACGATCACCCAGCGCGTCTCCTTCGAGCCGAACCAGGCGACGTACACCAGTCAGTGGTCGAGCGTGCTGAACCAGTAGGGAGTCGGCCGGCTCTTCTCCGATTTTTTCCGTCCCGCGCGAGCCGCGGCGCTCGCCTGCGCGAGCCGCGGCGCTCACCCGCGCGAGCGGACGCTTCTCGCAGGGGGTCTACGGCGGCGCCGGCGTCCGAATTGGTCGCCGGCAAGGGCCGCGCGCGACAGAGGGCGGGGCCTCACTGCGACGGCGCATCTTATAATCCTTCCCCGAGCGGCGTCGTCGACACCGTTCAGAGCCGCGCGAGCGGCGGACGACCGCGGTTCACCCGCCGAGGAAGTCGCGCCGCACGTCCTCGTCGGCGAGCAGGACGTCGCCGCGGTCGGTGTAGCGGTTCGCGCCGTTCACCAGCACGTAGCCGCGGTCGCAGCGGCGCAGCGCCTCCTTCGCGTTCTGCTCGACCATCAGCACGGCCGTCCCGCTCTCGTTGATCCGGTCGATCCGGTCGAACATGTCGGCGACGAGGTCGGGGGCGAGCCCCGCAGAGGGCTCGTCGAGCAGCAGCAGGTCCGGGTCGAGCATGAGCGCCCGGCCCATCGCGACCATCTGCCGCTGGCCGCCGGAGAGCGTCCCCGCCTTCTGCTCGCTGCGCTCCCGGAGGATCGGGAACCGGTCGTATATCGTCTCGACCTGGTCTTCGGGCACCTCGTCGAGGATGTACGCCCCCATCTCGAGGTTCTCCCGGACGCTGAGCCCGGGGAACACGTTGTCTGTCTGCGGGACGAAGCCGATCCCCTCGCGGATGATCTGCTCGGGCGCGAGCCCCTGAATCTGCGACCCCTCGAACTCGACGGTGCCGCCCATGTGCGTCGTGAGCCCGAAGACGGTCTTCATCACCGTCGACTTGCCGGCCCCGTTGGGGCCGACGATGGTGACGTACTCCTCGTCGGCGACGTCTAAGACCACGTCCGAGAGGATCTGGAGGTCGCCGTAGCCCGCGTCGAGGTCCCGGATCCGGAGGATCGCGTCGCCGTCGATCGCGTGTGTCGCTCCGGCGTCGGCGCCGGCCGCGACCGCCTCGGCGTCGGCGTCGGCCGCCGCCTCGCCCGCCGCGCCGTCGGCGGTCATAGGTCCTCCCCCAGGTACGCCTCGATGACCCGCTCGTCGTTCCGTATCTCGTCGCCGGTCCCCTCGGCGAGCACGCTGCCCTGATGCATGACGATGACGCGTTCGCAGTTGTTCATGATGACGTCCATGTCGTGTTCGACGAGCAGGAAGGTGTAGCCGTCCGCGCGCAGGTCGTGGACCCGGTCCAAAAGCTTCTCTTGGAGGGTCGGGTTGACCCCGGCGAGCGGCTCGTCGAGCAGCACCATCTCGGGGTCGGTCATCAGCGCGCGGGCCATCTCCAGCAGCTTCCGCTGGCCGCCGGAGAGGTTCCCCGCGTGCTCGTGCGCGAGGTGGTCGATCTCGAAGAACTCCAGCGTCTCCCAGGCCCGCTCGCGGATGTCGACCTCCTCCCCGATCACCGCGCCGCGGAGCCCGGGCGTCACGGCCCGGATCGCGGACTCGCCGACCTGGCCCTGCGGCGCGAGCATGAGGTTCTCCAAGACGGTCATCTCGGAGAGCTCCCGGGCGATCTGGAAGGTCCGAACCAGGCCCTTCCGCGCGATCTCGTGTGGCCTGAGCCCGGTGATGTCCTCGCCCTCGAAGGTCACCGATCCCGCGGTCGGCTCGTGGACGCCGGTGATGCAGTTGAACGTGGTCGACTTGCCGGCGCCGTTCGGTCCGATGAGGCCGGTCAGCGACCCGGCCTCGACCTCGAAGGAGGCGCCGTCGACGGCGGTGACGCCGCCGAACCGCTTGACGAGCCCCTCCACGCGGAGCGGGGGCGCCCCGGACGGGACGTGCTTCGCGGCCTCCTCGACCGCGCTGTCGTTCGCCTCGGGCTCGTCCTCTGAGGCGTCCGCCGCGTCGACCGCGTCGGCGACCCCGGTCGCGTCTGCGACGTCGGCCGCGTCGGGCGCGTCGCTACTCATCGGTCTCACCCCCGCCGGGCCGCTCCGAGAGGTCGACGGCCGCGGCCGTCTCGATCCGGTCGCCGAGGATCCCCTCCGGGCGCCGGTGGATGATGAACACCAAGACCAGCCCGAGGAAGACGAACTGGAGCGGTGCGATGTTGTCGGTCGCGTACGCGAGGAACGTCACCGGGTCGAGCGAGACGAGCGCGTCGGCGAACGACGGCGGCGTCTCCGCGTCGATGAGCCCGCGGACGACCCCGCCGACGCGGCGCGGCCCCTCGAACAGGACCGCGGCGAAGACGATGCCGCCGAGGACCGAGCCGGTGTTCGACCCCGACCCGCCGATGATCACCGCGATGAACACGTAGAACGTGAGCAGGGGGCGGAACTGCGGGGTCGGCGAGACGTTGCCCTGGCTGCCGAACCAGAGGATGCCCGCGAGCCCCATCAGCGCGCAGCCGATGACGAACACCTTGATCTTCACGAGGTTCACGTCCTTGCCGAGCGAGTCGGCGACGAGTTCGTCCTCCCGGATCGCCTTCATCGTCCGGCCGAACGGCGAGCGGCCGAGGCGTTCCACCAGGAGGTAGAACCCGATCAGGAAGGCGGCGAGGACGGCGATGTACCCCCACCCGATGAGGATCGGGTTGGAGATCCCGAGGCCGTCTGCGCCGAAGACGCCGAAGACGAACTCGCCGAACGCGGTCGGCGTCCCCGCCTGCCCGTCGACGAGGAACAGCTCTCGGACCGGATTGTCCGGCATGCCCATCCCGCGACCGCCGCCCGTTCCGGCGCCGACCGTGTCGCGCAGGAAGTTGTCGAAGGCGCTCGACTGGAGCGACAGGCGGACGATCTCCGAGAGCCCGAGCGTGACGATGGCGAGGTAGTCGGCCTTGAGCCGCAGCGCGGGCAGGGCGGCGACGGCGCCGAGCACGGCCGCCATCGCGACGCCCGCGGCGATCCCCACCGGGAGCGGCAGGCCGAGTCCGGGCGGGCCGAACGCGGGGTCCGGCGAGCGGACGACCATCCCCATCGTGTAGACGCCGACGGCCATGAAGCCGGCGACGCCGATGTTGAAGAGGCCGGTGTACCCCCACTGGAGGTTCAGGGCGAGCGCGGTGAGCGCGTAGACGAGACCGAGGAACGTCAGCGTCTCCATGAGCCCGACGACGCTGTTGAGCCCGTCGGTGAACGTCAGCAGCGTCGCGGCCGCGTAGATCGCGAGCAGCGTCCCGACGACGAGGCCGAGGTCGCTCTCTCGGGCGGCCTTGACCAGCGCCGCCGTCGCGCTCTCGGGCGCCTCGGGCGCGCTCCCGGAGGATACGGACCCGGAGTCGCCGGGGGCGTCGGCGTCGCTCATGTTGTCGTCACCCCGCCGAAGAGCCCCTCGGGGCGCAACAGCAGCATGAGGATCATCACGCCGAAGGCCGCGGCCTGGTTGAAGTCGGACGGGATCCAGATCGTCGACGTGGTGAACACGACCCCGATGACGAGGCCGCCGGCGATGGCGCCGTAGACGGAGCCGATCCCGCCTAAGATCACGGCCGCGAAGATCAACAGGAGCAGGAGCCAGCCGAAGTCGAACTGGATCGTCCCGCGGAGCAGGACGTAGAGGTAGCCGGACGCGCCCGCGAGCCCGCCGCCGATGACCCACGTCGCGGTGACGACGCGTTCGGCCGGGATGCCGGTGATGAGCGCGAGGTCCTTGTTGTCGGCCATCGCCCGCATCGCGGTCCCGAGCTTCGTGTGCTGGAGCATGGCGTGCATCGCGAGCATCAGCCCCACCGCGGCGACGAGGATGGTGAGCTCGTGCGCGTTCACCGACAGTCCGAGCGGATCGAACGCGAGGTTCGACTGCTCGACGCTGGCGGTGACACCGCGCCGGTCGGAGCCGTAGCCGAACTGGAGCAGGTACCGGACGATGAGCGCCGCGCCGATGGAGGCGATGAGCAGCGCGATCCCGTCGCGGTCGCGCATCGGCTTGTAGAACCCCCGGTCGAGCGCCACCGCGAGCAGCGCGGTGACGACAAACGCCGCCACCAGCCCGACGAGGATGGCGGCGGGCGTCGTGAGGATGTGCGCGCCGATGTCCCCCGGCGAGGCGCTCCCCGCGTCGCGGACGGTCAGGAGCGCGCGGACCGGCACGTCGCCGAACCCCGCGATCAGGAACGCCACGCCCCACCCGGAGAACGCGCCGACGCTGACGAGGTCCCCGTGCGAGAAGTTCGCGAACGAGAGGATGCTGTACGTCATCGAGAGCCCGATTCCCGCGAGCCCGATCACGAGGCCGATGACGACGCCGTTCCAGAGGTTCGAGCCGAGCCGGTCGACCGAGATCGACCCACCGACCGGGCCGAGGCCGACCCCCGCGAGCTTCGCCGCGAGGTCGACGAGGAGCAGGCCGCCGAGGAGGGTGACGAGGAGAAGCCCCGGCCGGGCCCGCGCCGAGTCGACGATCGACGAGTCAGTTGTTCCCATGTGTACGTCTCACTGTCACAGGGTGAGACACCGAGCGGTAAATAACTCGCTGTTCGGACAAGAATCCTCGAAACCGCCTGACAGCTCTGACGGGGCCGGAGCGTCAGTCGCCGCCCGCCGCCCGCGCGTGGCGCCGCGCGGCCTCCGGCGACCGCCCCTCGCGCAGCAGCGCCTCGACGAACAGCTCGCCCGCCTTGTACGACGACCGGACCATGGCGCCCGACGCGCAGTAGAGGAAGTCGAACTCCTCCTCGGCGACCCGGCGCCACGTCTCGAAGACGTCCGGGTGAACGTACTCGAACACGTCGAGGTGCGAGCGCGAGGGCTGGAGGTACTGGCCGAAGGTGACCACGTCGACGCCGACCTCGCGGAGGTCACCGAGCGTCCGGTACACCTCGTGGTCGTACTCGCCGACGCCGAGCATGAGGCTCGTCTTCGTGTGGATGTCGGACTCGCGGTCGACCTGATCGAGGACCGAGAGGGACTGCTCGTAGTTCGCGCGCCGGTCCCGGACCGGCCACTGGAGCCGCTCGACCGTCTCGACGTTGTGCGCGATCACGTCCGGCTCCGCGTCGATGATCCGCCGGATCGCCTCCGGGTCGCCCTGGAAGTCCGGGATGAGTGTCTCGACCAGCACCTCCGGGTCGCGACGCTTAATCGCCCGGATCGTCTCGGCGAACTGCGCCGACCCGCCGTCCGCGAGGTCGTCACGGTCGACGGAGGTCAAGACGACGTAGTCGAGCCCGATCTCGGCGACCGCGTCCGCGACGTTCGCGGGCTCGTCGGGGTCGAGCGGCTCCATCCCGCCCGTCTCGACGTCACAGAAGTTACACCCGCGCGAGCAGCGGTCGCCGAGCAGCATGAACGTCGCCGTGCCGGGGCCGTCCTGCCCCGACCAGCACTCGCCCATGTTCGGGCAGTTCGCCTCCTCGCAGACCGTGTGGAGGTCGTGGTCGCGGAGGGTGGACTTGATCTCGGTGAACCGACTCCCGGACGGCGGGCGCGACTTCAGCCAGTCCGGCTTTCGGCGGCCGCGTTGCATGGTCGACCCTTGGCGTCCGAGCGCAAAAGGGTGCGGGTCGGCGGGGGTCGCATACCGGGTTTCGGAAGTCGCGGCGGGTCACTGGCGGCAGTGCGGTGCGGCCACTACCGGGAGAACGCGGCCGACGGGAAGAAGAGGCTAGGCCGAGAGTTGAACTCGGGGTCTCGTCCTTCCCAAGGACGCGCTTTACCGAGGAGTCCTTCGGCCCTGAAAGCGGCTACCGTTGCCGTAACACTCCACTTTGCGTGCTTCTTATCACTCTATTAACAACTCTACTTATGAATGAATTGGGTATTCGGCCCCGTGTGCCGTCTGTGGACACCAGAAAACGACAAACGTGTTCGGATGAGCGCTGTCCTACTCGACACATCATAATTGTGAGAGGTGCTGTGCGGTTCATACGTGTGGCCCCACTTCATCGGGGGGAGTATCCCCATTCGTTTCAGAAATGCCGTGGTGAATTAGCTGGAAAGGAGAGGGTGCGTATTGAACCTGGTCATAGAGTACCTGCTCGTTTTGGATACTATCTATATGTCTAGTTTCCCACGAGATTCTCAGTGAAAAATCATATACAACCAGAGAATCACCGCGGTGTATGGACTCACGGTTAGAATCGCTTCTTCTCGGGAAGTCGTTGAACCTATCGCTTCGGTATCTCGGCTACTCGGTCATCCTCATGGCCTTGTTCTTCGGTCAACTCTATCTTGTTGGAAATTCCGGTATGGGAAACTCATTTGATTTGCTTATGAGCCCGCTTGGAGTCACGGTATCTGCGATTATTCTGGCAGGGGTACATACACACCGAAACGACGGAATACTCGTGAGTATCGCCGTCGCCGTCATCATCATGAGCGGCTCTACCCTGTATACTGTCATCTCGCTTAATCACCCCCAACCTCACTATGGGATTTTAACCGGCGTGGGGTCAGCAATTTTGTATGGCATCCCAATAGGGATTGTATCATCTACTGTTGCGTTTGCTTTACGGCGATTTTTCCCTACCCAATCGGCTGTAGCAGAGACAAAATAGAAATATAACGACTCCTCCACCCAGTAAACTCTGGGAACCGTTCCGGAGGTCTCCTGTACTGACCGAAGCGACTCACCACATCGAGGTACAGAGGGAACAGCCCCTTCGATGATGTGGCTCAGGACCGACGACAACCGGGCCAAATCCGGTGAAACCTCTACCGTATCTCGCCGCATCGAGGGTGTGTCATAACTTAGTCATCGTCGGCGGTGTACGCCCCGCCACGACGCTTGACACGTGCGACGACGAGTCGCCCGTCGTCCTGCCGGAAACTTACGGAGAGCCGGAACTCCCCGACGCGTATTTTCTTGTACGGGCTGTTCTGGAGCGGCTCACCGTAGTCCGGCGGGTCGCGCCACGGCGAGGAGACGATCTCATCGAGCTTGTCGAGTATCCGGTCTTGGTCGGCGGGGGACAGTCCGTCGAGGTCGTCTTCGGCCGTCGAGGAGAGTTCCCACGTCCACCCGTCGTCACTCATCGCTCGTGCCGAACCGCTCGCGGGCTGCCTCGGCGCTCGTCGTTCGTCCCTCGCGGACGTCCTCTTCGGCTTCGAGCAGGGCGACGAGTTCGTCGCGGTCGAACGTCGGGAACTCGACGGCGTCCCGAAGCGTGTACCGGATGAACTCGCTCCGACTGTTGAACCCGCGTCCCTGCCACGTATCGTCTATCTGTTCGAGGAACGACTCGGTGAGTTTGAAGTTCACCGTGGCGATGTCGTCTCCACCGTCGTCGTCTGTGGCCGCTTCAGACATATAGACGTAATACGCTGGTCTTACCAATAGTCGTTTCGGCGGAGCCTCACTCACCGCGTAACCGACGTGGATAGCCGCATCGAGGGGGTGTTCTATCACATTGCTGACTAAGCTTCAGTCATTCCTCTGTGAGCGTCGATTAGCGAAATCCGGGGTGTCACTTGAGGGGACGCGCTCCCGGTCGATTTCGGGGCAATCCTGCCGCTGTCTGTGACTTAGTTTGTGTGCCCTGACATTTTAGCGAATCGCATGACGGCGAGGGATGCCCTGTTTAGCGAGAGACGCGAATCTTGAACGGGTTTCGTTCAGACGAGCGTAGTCAGAAAAGTGTGCGTACAAGGAGTGGACGGCAGAAAGAGCCTAGGCCGAGATTTGAACTCGGGGTCTCGTCCTTACCAAGGACGCGCTTTACCGCTAAGCTACCCAGGCACGCAACCAGTTGTTGACCGGATTCGACTTTATGGGTTTCGATCCGGCGACGCGGCGTCGGGGGATCCCGCGCCGTCTCGGAGGGTCGCCGCGCGGATCACCGGTCGGTCGCGCTGACGGCCCGCTCCGAGATGTCGGCGATGCGGTCCGCGGTCGCCTCCGGCAGCGCGCGGCCCGCGGGCGGGAACTCGCCGTCGCAGTCGGCCGCGAGGTCGCGGGCGTATTCGAGCAACTCCGCGGGCGGGTCGCCGCCGACGGCGGTGGTGCCCGCGACGACGGCGAGCTCCATCGCGTCCACCTCCAGGTTGCGGTCGAGTTCGGCCGCCGTTTCGGCGTCCGTGCCCTCGCGGTCGCGGAGCGTCTGGTCGCGGCCGAACGCGCGCACCACGTCGACGGCTGGCCGGGCGGCGTCGGTACACGCCAGAAGCGAGAAGCCGCGGGAGACGAGCACGTCGGCGGCGAGGATGTCCATGTCCGCGTCGATGTCGGCGGCGGCGGTCGCCGCCGTCACCCACGGCTCGTCGTGAGCGACCGTCCGGGTGAGGCGCAACCCCTCGTAGATGAGCTGCACGCCCGCGGCGCGGTCGGCCACGTCCCCGAGGTCGACGGCCGGTTCCAGCGCGCGGGCGGTGACCAGCGCCAGCACGCCGGGGGTCACCGCCGCGTCGCCGATTCGGGCGTCGAGGGCCTCGCGGAGCTGTTCGGGTTCGACGTCCGCGAGCGCCTCGCGCGCGGCGTCACGCGCTCGCGCGGCATCGTCCATTGTCGTTTCGTAGACGAGCGAAGGGCAAAGACCTTTGGAAACGAACGGGATTCCGTCTCGTGATCCGAACCCGAACCGACGGCGACGTGCGCGTCGTCACGCTCGACCGCCCCGAGGCGCGCAACGCGCTTCGGCCCGCCGACCTGACCGTCCTGCGCGAGGCGTTCGAAGCGCCCGCGGACGGAGACGCCCCGCCCGTGACGTACCTCCGCGGCGCGGGCGACGCCTTCTGCGCGGGCGCCGACCTCGACGCTGTCGCCGCGCTCGACGACCCGGACGCGTTCGCGCGGCGGGGGCAGCGCGCGGTCGCCGCCGTCGAGGAGTCGCCGTCGATCGTCGTCTGCGGGGTGGACGGCCCGGCTCGGGGCGGCGGCGTCGAACTGGCCCTGGCGGCGGACGTCCGGGTCGCCACCCCGCGGGCAACGCTCGGCGAGCCCGGCGTCTCCCTCGGGCTGTTCGGCGCCTGGGGCGGCACGGTGAGGCTCCCGCGCGTCATGGGCGAGGGCGAGGCGCTCGACTTCGCGCTCTCGGGGCGAGTCCTCGACGCCGAGGCGGCCCTGCGGACCGGGCTCGTCTCCCGCGTCGTCGACGACCCCCGCTCGGTGGCCGACGAGATCGCGGCGGGCGAGGCCGACGCGCTCGCGGCGATCAAGCGTCGGATCCGCGACCGCCGCGAGGGCGAGGCGCAGGAACGGGCGGAGGCCGCGGCGTTCGCTGAACTTCACGACGCGCACGCGGAGGACATCGCCCGACGGCGCGACCGGTGATCGACCGGGCGGGCGCCGGCCGCGTCCGCCCGCCGTCCCGATGTGACAGACTTAAGTGAGTCTCCGTCTAACTGCGAGATGCGAAGCACGCACCGGTAGTGTAGTGGTATCACGCAACCTTGCCATGGTTGCAACCCGAGTTCAAATCTCGGCCGGTGCATTTTGCGAACGAAGTGAGCAAAATCACCGAGAGATATCTGTGCGCGGGCAGCGCGCCTCCTCGACCGAATCGCGCGGGCGCCGTCGCCGATCGACGGGCCGGGCAGCGGCAGACCCCGTCCGTTTAACAGCGCGTGTGTGTTCTGTTCGGGTATATGGTTGAGCCGCTTCTTCTCGTCGGCGTCGCGGTCGCGGCGTTCGTCGGATACAACATCGGTGGGGCGACGACCGGACCGGCGTTCGGGCCGGCGGTCGGCGCGGACGTGATATCGAAGGCGGGCGCGGCGGCGCTGATGTCGCTGTTCTTCTTCGTCGGGGCGGGGACGCTGGGGCAGCGCGTGGTGACCACGCTGGGCGAGGACCTCGTCACCGGCGCGAACGTGTTCACGCTGGAGACGAGCATCATCGTGCTCTTCTTCATCGGCGGCGCGCTGTTCGTCGGCAACTTCGCCGGCGTCCCGGCGTCGACGTCGATGACGGCGGTCGGCGCCATCGCCGGACTCGGGATCGCGACGAACACCCTCGACTGGGCCGTGATGGGCGAGATCGCGATCTGGTGGCTCGTCGCGCCGATCATCGGGTTCTGGGTGTCGGGCGTCGTCGGCCGCTACTTCTACTCGGCGATCGACCGCTGGGTGGCGATCGAGAGCACCGAGGGCGCGCTGTTCGAACTCGACCGGTCGGGGCTGATACCGCGGCCGGTCCTCGGCCCGAACACGACGCGACGCGAGCTGACGGGGGGGGTCGTCGTCATCTCCATCGGCTGTCTGATGGCGTTCTCCTCCGGCACCTCGAACATCGCGAACGCCATCGCGCCGCTCGTCGCGCTCGACGGCGTGGAGATGACGCCGATGATCCTCCTCGGGAGCGCGGCGGTCGCGGTCGGCGCGTTCACCATCGCCCGGCGGACGCTGGACACGCTCGGTAACGACATCACCGACCTCCCGCTGACGGCCGCCATCGTCGTCGCGGTCGTCTCCTCGGGGATCGTGATCAGCCTCTCGGCGGTCGGCATCCCCGCCTCGTTCGTCATCATCGCGACGATGTCGATCGTCGGGCTCGGCTGGGGCCGCGCGACGCGCACGGTGACCGTGCGACAGGGAATAAGCGGCGAGAAGGAGCCGGCGGTCTCCGTCGGCGCGCTGGCGGCCGACGAGATGCCGGAGATCGGCGAGGGCGACGCGAGCGACGTGCCCTCCGCGTCCGACCTGTTCAACCCCGGGACGAGCGCGCGCGTCGTGCTGATGCAGAACGTCGTGCCGATCCTCTCGACGGTCGGCGCGCTGGTGACGTTCGCCGTGCTCTTCAGGCTCGTCTGGTAGGGCGGGGTCGGCGCCCCGCGGGGTCGGTCACCTGCCGAAACGGCGCTGGCGGTCCTGGAAGTCCAGCACCGCGCGAAGGTACTCGCGCCGGCGGAAGTCGCGCCAGTTCACGTCGGTGAAGTAGAGTTCCGCGTACACCGACTGCCAGATGGCGAAGTCGGAGAGGCGCTCGGCGCCGGTCTTGATCACGAGGTCCGGCTCCTCGGGGAACAGCAGCCGCTCGGCGATGTCCGTCTCGTCGATCGCCTCGGGGCTCACCTCGCCGTCGGCGACGTCGCCGGCCAGTTCGCGGACCGCGCCGGCGAACTCCGCCTTCCCGCCGAGCCCGACCAGGATCCTCACCGGCGCGTCGATGGATTCCGGCGCCGCGTCCGCGCCCCGGTCCGTCGCCGCGCCCGAACTGCCGCCGTCGAACTCGTCGGCCTGTGGCCCGCGGACCACGGTCTGCTCCGGCGCGTCGAGCCGACGTAACTCCCGGACGAGCGTCGGGGCGACCGCGCGGTCGAGAACGGAGACCGAGACGGTGACGCGCTCCGCGCCGTACTCGAACGCCCAACGGATCGCCGACGACAGCGTGTCGAAGGCACCGTCGGCGAGGAGGTCCCGCTCGGTGAGCACGAGGGCGACGTGCGCCGGCGGCTCGGCGTCGTGGAGGCGGTGGCGCGTCGCGAGGTACGCGTCGTAGAGACCCACGTCAGGTCAATCCGGCCGCGCGTATAAATGGCTTCCCGCCGACGAGGGGTTTAATTCGCCGACGCGCATACCACGGGTGATGGCAGACAGCTACCGCGGGGTGTTCGGCGCGATCCCCTACGCGTTCCGCGCGACCGAGTCGTGGACGATGCGCGCGTACGCCGCGCTCGGCGCGCTGGCGGCCGGGTTCGTCGCGCTCGTCGTCACCCTCGCCTTGGTCGTCTGGATGGGCGAGACCGCCTCGGCGCAGGGGGGGACGTTCCTCTTCTCGCGGTCGCTGTACGTGGTCGCCGGCCTCGCGGCCGTCGGGCCGCTGCTCGCGCCGATCCTGTTCGTCGCCCGGCGCCACCGCCGCGGCGACCGCGTCGCGGCGACGTACGACCGGTGGATGGGCGTCGCCGGCTTCCTCTTCCTGCTCTCTCTGTACCTCGGGATGATCGTCTCGGCGCCCGAGGGGCTCCGGGACCCGAGCGACTCCGTGATCGTCAACGCGCTGTACGACCTCCCGCAGCTCGCCGGGTTCGTCCCGCCGGTCGCGGCCGGGCTCGCCGTCTTCGCGACGCACTTCCGGCTCCGCGGCGGCGCCGACGACGGGTCCCCCGACCGCGCCGAGTCGACCGAGGGCGGCGGCTCGGCGTGAGCCGCCCCCCGCCGGCCGCGGCTCGAAAGCCCGAAGGCGCCGGACCGACTACCCGGACGCAATGACCGACGAGAAGGAGAGCACGTTCCTCGTCACGCACGTCGAGAGCGACTCGGCCGTGCTGAAGGACGTCCACGACGGACAGGTCCACACGCTGAGTTCGAACCCCGGCCTCGACGTCGACGACGCCGTCGAGGCGACCGTCGCGCCGGACCCGCCGATGGAGGTGACCTATCAGGTGATCGAGGTCGCGGAGCGCCGGTCGCTGTCGATCGAGGAGAGCCCGGAGCCGCCGACCGTCCACGAGCGGGAGCTCGCCGCGGAGACCGCGACGGGGGAGCTCTCCCGCGAGGAGCGAGCGGGCGTCGGCGAGGTCCACGTGTTGACGCCGCCGGAATCGGAGACGGAGGCGGCGGTCGGGGACGTGATCGACGACCGCGAGGGGACGCTCTCGCGCGCGGCCCGGCTCGGCGTGAACCGCGTCGAAATCCGGTCGGAGCCCGGCGTCGTCGCCGTGCGGTACCTCCCGTAGGCCCCGCGAGCGCGCCGGTCGCTCAGTCGTCGTCAAACCCGACTGGCTCGTCGTCGGACCTGACTGACCGTTACCGCCGAGCGGGTAGGCCGTTCGAAGGCGCCGAGCGGCCGCGTTATCGAGGCCGTGGACGGTCGGACGAGAGGCCGCAGCCACCCAGATAAGAAGGCTTATTCGCGCCCGCAGAGGAAGCGGTATTTATGGTAGCGATCGAGGTGCCGGAAGTCGACTACACCGACTACTCGAACCGGCAGCTCGCGGCGGTGCCGCTCGCCTTTCTGGTCCTCGCGCTGGCGATCATCGGCGGCTGGGTCGTGGCCACCGGTGCGCCGGCGAACCTCGGACTGGAGTTCACCGGCGGCGTCGAGCTGCGAGTCGCGGACGAGGCGAACGGGGACGTCGAACAGCAGATCCGGACGGCCTTCGACCGCGAGCCCGACTCGGTCCGGACGATCCCCGGCGACGACGTGGTCGTCGTCACGTTCCAGGCGGCCGAGGACGACCCGGAGGGGCTCGCGGACGACCTCCAGGACCAGGCGGAGGCGGCTGGCCTGACGACGACCGCGGTCGACCAGGTGTCGCCGAGCTTCGCGAGCGACACCGCGCGGACCGCGCTGTTCGGCGTGGCGCTCGCGTTCCTCGGGATGAGCGTGCTGGTGTTCGCGCTGTTCCGGACGTTCGTTCCCTCGCTGGCGGTCGTCGCGTCCGCGTTCTCGGACCTCGTGATACCGATCGCGGCGATGAACCTCCTCGGCATCCAGATGACGCTCGGAACGATCGCGGCGCTGCTTATGATCATTGGGTACAGCGTCGACTCGGACATCCTGTTGAACGACTCCGTGCTGCGCCGGACCGGCGAGTTCTACGAGTCGGTCAGCCGCGCGATGCGGACCGGGGTGACGATGACGCTCACCTCCATCGCCGCGATGGTCGTGATGGCCGTCGTCGCCTCGGTGTTCGGGGTCGGGCTCCTCCGTGACATCGGGATCATCCTCTCGGTGGGGCTCTGCGCCGATCTGATGAACACGTACCTGCTGAACGTCTCGCTGCTTCGCTGGTACAAGTTCGAGGGGGTGGCCCGGTAATGCTCGAACCGATCAAGGAGAACTGGCGGATCCTGCTGCTCGTCCTCGTCGTGATCGGGTCGACGGTGACGCTGTTCGGCCCCGGGTTCGGGCCGGAGCCGGCGCCCGGCGAGAACGCGAGCGAGGCCCGCCAGGGGATCACGAACCTCCAGTACGGGCTCGACCTGGCCGGCGGGACGCGCGTCCGCGCGCCGCTGTCGGGATACACCGCGACGGACGTTGCGTTCGGGGGTGACACACCGGGGACGGTCGCCGAGGCGGTGGCGGCCGAGCTCGACAACGCGTCGGTCCGGAACGTCGGCGTCGTCCCCGAGGAGGGCGCGGTGGAGGTCACGGAGCCGTCCGTGACCGAGTCCCAGTTCCGCGCGGCGATGGACGCGAGCGGGTACGAGTACGGCGACATCCGCGAGGGCGTCACCCAGGAGACCCGCGACGAGACGATGGAGGTCATTCAGGGGAAGATCAACGAGGCGGGCCTCTCGGGCGGGAGCGTCCAGCAGGTCCAGTCGATCACCGGCGAGTACTTCATCCTCGTCGAGGTGCCCGGACAGGGGCGCCAGGAGGTGATCGACCTCCTCGAAGAGCGCGGGACCGTGCGGATCGACATCGCGTATCCCGACGGCAACGGGACCGCCGTTCAGGAGGGCGCGCTGATCCAAGACGACTTCGAGGAGATCGGGACCGCGGCACAGAGCGACCGCGGCACGGGTGCGTACGTGCCGGTCACCGTCCGGAACACCGCCGAGAACGGCCAGTCGCCCGCGCACAGCTTCCAGGACGCCGTCGCGCAGCGGGGGTTCCAGGACGCGTACCAGACCCAGGCGGACCGGTGCGGGTACAACCCCGAGACCGGCGGCATCGAGGTGGTGAACGGGGACCGGAACCCGTGTCTCCTGCTCGTCGTCGACGGGGAGGTCGTCAACTCCTTCGGGATGGATCCCGGGCTCGCCGACAGCATGGCGGCCGGCTCGTGGGCCGACACCGGGAACTTCCGCCTCACGACCGGCGAGTTCGCGGAGGCGCAGACCATCTCGCTGAACCTCCGCGCCGGCGCGCTCCCGGCCGACCTCGACATCAGCGGCGAGGGGACCTCCTCGTCTATCTCGGCCTCGCAGGGAGAGAACTTCCGGACGTACTCGCTTATCATCGGCGTCCTCTCGGTGTTCGCCGTCTCCGGAATGGTGTTCCTCCGCTACCGCGAGCCCCGCGTCGCCCTCCCGATGATCGTCACCGCGCTGACGGAGGTGTACGCGCTCCTCGGCTTCGCGGCGCTGCTCGGCTACCCGCTCGAACTCGCGGTGATCGCCGGCTTCATCGCGGTGGTCGGGACCGGGGTCGACGACCTCGTCATCATCGCCGACCAAGTGATGAGCGAGGGCGACGTGAGCTCCCGGACGGTGTTCAACTCACGGTTCCGCCAAGCGTTTTGGGTCATCGGCGCGGCCGCGGCGACGACGATCATCGCGATGTCGCCGCTGATGGTGCTGTCGCTCGGCGACCTCTCCGGGTTCGCCATCTTCACCGTCCTCGGCGTCCTCGTCGGCGTCCTGATCACCCGCCCAGCGTACGGCGACATCCTGCGCCGCCTGCTGACGGTCAGGTGAGCCGAGCCGATGTCGTCCGGGATTACACGCCGACCCGCGGGCCGGCGGGAGGCGAGTGACGCATGACCGGCTACGCCGAGATCGTCGTCATCGCCCTCGTGGCACAGCTCGCGGTGCTACCCGGCGAGAAGGTCCAACTCATGATCGCCGGGCTCGCGACGAAGTACGACCCGAAGGTCGTCGTCGCCGCCGCGAGCTCGGCGTTCGCCGGCTGGACCGCGGTCGAGATCGCGTTCGGCCGGGCGCTCCAGTCGGCGCTCCCGCCGGTCGCGCTCGACGCCGTGACCGCGACGCTGTTCTTCGTCTTCGCGGTGGCCCTGTACCGCTCCGCGCCGGCGCGCGGCGCGTCCCCCGCGGCCGAGCGCGACGGTGACGGGGGCGACCCGTTCGAGGAGCTCTCGCTCCCCGGACCGCTCGACAGGTACTCCGGGTCCTTCGGCGGCTTCCTGCCCATCTTCGCGCTCACCGCGACGGGCGAGTTCGGCGACAAGACCCAGCTGGTGACCATCGGGCTGAGCGTCCAGTACGGCGCGACCTCCGCCATCTGGGTCGGCGAGATGCTCGCGATCGTCCCGGTGAGCCTCGCGAACGCGTACTTCTTCCACACGTTCGCGGGGCGGATCGACATGCGGCTCGCGCACCTGGGCTCCGCGCTACTGTTCGCCTTCTTCGGCACGGACACCGTGTTGGCGATCGCGACCGGCTTCTCGGTGTGGGAGACGTTCGTCGGCGCGGTCGGCGGGTTCGCGGCCGGACTGTTCTGAAGCCCGCGCCTCCGCGTGCGCGATGCGGAATCGGCGTCCGGCGACCGGGACGGGCGCATCGCTGAGCTGGTTAAATACTCGCGACGCCCCGCGGCAGCAATGAAGCTCACACGCGGTCCGTTCGCGCTCGCCGTGGCGCTGCTGGTCCTCGTCGCCGCCACCGGCGGCGCGGTCGCGAACGACGACATCGTCATCAGCGGCGAGAGCGGCCAGCCGATCGAGCGGACCAAGTGGGCGGTCATCAACGCGTTCAAGCGCTTCTTCCCTGACGCAGCGGTCAGAACTCGTCGAGCGCCGACTGCTCGGCGGCGGCGAGCGCGTCCTCGCAGGTCGCCCACGACGCTCGCGCGCAGTCCGGTAGCGTCCCGTTGTCGCCGACGTACGCCGCGAGGAACGCCCTAGTGGCCGGGTCGCTCGGGTAACCGCTACCGAGGTCGTCGTAGTCCGGATACGCGGCGTCGATCTCGGCCATCGCGGCGTCTCTCTCCACCTTCGCGACGACGCTCGCCGCGCCGACGACGGGGTCGTCCTCGTCGGCGCCGTGGGCGGCCGTCACGTCGAACGGCGGGACGCGGTCGGCCCCCGCGGCGGCGTCCGCCTCGCCGCCCTCGGCGACGAAGCGCGCGAGCCGCTCCGCGAACCGCTCCTCGCTGGTGTCGCCCGCGTCGGCGACGGCGCGGACCGGTTCGGCGACGCCCGCCGGGAGACCGGCGAGCGCGGCCCGGACCGCGCGCGCCTGTCCGCGGACGGTGAGCGTGTTCATGTCGGTGTCCGCCCGGTCGATCTCGGCGGGCTCGACGCGGGCGACGCCGACGGCGACGGCCGGGTCGTCTCGGAGGGCCGCGGCCAGCTCCTCCCGCCGAGCCGGCGCGACGCGCTTCGAGTCGTCCACGTCGGCCGGCAGGCTCGCGGGGTCGGCGATCACCGCCGCGGCCACCATCGGGCCCAGTGCGGGCCCCTTGCCGGCCTCGTCGACGCCGAGGTACACGCGTGGCTGGTGGGCGTGCGGGGGGAAATACCTTCAGAAAGGACGCGGGCTCAGTCGAGCAGGACCGCGCTGACCTGGCCGGTCTGTCCCGGGCGGGAGGTGACGCGGGCGCGGCCGGCGGACGTCTCGATGATGGCGCCCTTGGTGACGATGTTCCGGCGGGCGTAGTTGACGTTCGCGGGGTTGTCGACGACGTTCTCGATCTCGGCCTCGCTGACCTCGCCGTCGGCGGCGACCTGCGCGACGTTCGTCGAGAGCGCGCGGACCTTCGTGTCCGTGCCGCGGGAGTCGATGTACTGGAGTCGCGTCTCGCCGACCGTGGTCTCGGCGGGCTCGCGGCCGAGCTGGTGGCGCTTCTTGTTCGAGGCGTGCTTGAGTCGGCCGCCGGTCCGCTTGCGCGCGGAGCGTCCCTGGTCTTTCATACGGGTACGAACAGCCAGCGAATACTTGAAGCGTTCGACTCGTCCCGGCGGAAGCGGCGGCGCGGGCGGGGCAGCGGCGCGAACCGGTCAGGCGAACGCGCGCTCGAACGACCGGACCCCCTCGTCGGTGCCGGCGAGGACGAGCTCGTCGCCGCGCTCGATCCGCGTCTCGGGGCCCACGTCGGTGATGAGGTCGCCGCCGCGCTCGATGGCGATGACGGTACAGCCGGTGGTCTCGCGGACGGCCGCCTGCCCGACGGTTCGACCGGAAAGGACCGGCGCCTCGCTCCTGACGACCTCGACGTGCGTGTCGAGCGAGAGCACGTCACGGTCGGCGAGCACCGCCGACGCGGACATGCGGCCCGTCACCGTCGAGAGGGAGAGCACGTAGTCGGCGCCCGCGCGGTGCATCTTCGGCACGCTCTCCGGGTCCTCGACCCGGGCGAGCAGCTCGACGTTCGGCGCCAGGTCGCGGATCACGAGCGTCGCGAACTCTGCCGTCGTGTCGTCCGGGAGCGCGAGGACGACGGTCCGCGCGTCGTCGACCCCCGCCTCCCGCAGCGTCTCCGGGTCGGTCGCGTCGCCGACGACGTCGATCGCCTCGCCGTCCTCGCGGTCGACGACGGTCACCGGGAGGTCGGCGTCTTCGAGGGCGGTCGCGACCGTCTGTCCGACCTGTCCGTGTCCGACGACGACCGTCTCGCCGGCGCCGAACCGGCGGGCGGCCGAGTTCGTCAGGTCGACGAGCCGCTCGACCTGTCCCTCGGTGCCCGAGACGAGGAGGACCGTCCCGGCCGACAGCGTCGCGTCCGGCGGCGGCGCCGCCTCGAACGACCCGTTGAACCACGCGCCGATCACGTCGACGCCGGTGCGCTCCCCGATCCGACTGCCCGCGAGCGTCGACCCGGCGAGGCCGCTGCCGTGGTGGACCGACACCTCGGCGATCCGGAGCGAGTCGCCCACCGCGACCGCCTCGTCGAGGTCGGTCCGCACCGCCGTCGTCACCTTCGACGCGAGGCTCTCGCCGAGCAGCGACCGCGGGGACAGCACCTCGTCCGCGCCGGCGAGGCGGTGGTAGCGTTCGCGTGACGGGTCCTCGACGACGCTTATCGCGCGGACGTCCGTCGAGAGCTCCCGCGCGGCGAGCACGATGCTCGCGTCCACGCGGTCGGAGACGTCCGTGACCAAGGCGCGGGCGGCCCCGAGGCGGGCGCTCTCGAGCCCCGCGGTCGTCTCCGGGTCGGCGCGGACCACGGTGTGGCCCGCCTCGTACAGCGCCAGCGCCCGGTCAGGGTCGGGCTCGACGACGGCGTACGGGACCGCCTCCGACTCGAACTCGTTTAACAGCGCGTCGGAGCGCGTGGTGTCGGAACACACGACGACGTGCCCCTCGACGTCGCCCTCCAGCGACCGGGGGACCGTCGTCGAGAACGCGGACTCCAGGAGCGGGGTCGCGACCACCGGGAGCGCGCCGATGAGAAGCAGCATCCCGACCAGATCCATCACGGCGACGAAGGCGTGCATCTGCTGGCTCTGCCAGTCCGAGGCGTCGCCGCCGAAGCCGGTCGTCGTGAACATCTCGATCGCGAACTGGAACGACTCGATCAGGGTCCGAGGGTCGCCCTCGTAGACCCGCATCCCCCATCGGTAGGCGACGGCGGTAACCGTGAGCACGACGCCGAGGAAGACCGTGTACAACACGACCCGCCGCTTCCACGTGTCCATCGGCCCGCGGTACGCCGCGGCCGTACAAAAACGGGCGGCCTCGCGCGGGGCGACTTCCGCGACCGGTTCCGGGCGACCGCCGGCCGCGCCCTCAGGCGATCGGTCGGCGCTCGGACCGAAGTTCGATGGTTTAAGTTCCGGGGGCCGAACCGTCAGGCATGGTGCGGGACCCGTCGCGAGAGCCGGAGCCGCCGTCGGTCGACGAGGTGCTCGACGCGCTGGCCGACGACGCGGCCCGTCGGATCGTCGCGGCGCTCACCGAGCCGAAGACCGCGAGCGAGCTCTCCGAGGAGTGCGACATCCCCCTGTCGACGACCTACCGGAAGCTGGAGAAGCTCACGGACGCCTCCCTGCTCTCGGAGTCGACTGACATCCGGCGGGACGGGCAGCACACGACGCGGTACTCGGTGTCGTTCGACGCCGTCACCGTCTCGGTCGACGGCGACGGCGACGCGGACCGCCGCGAGTTCGACGTGGAGTTCTCTCGGCCCGAGCGGACCCGAGACGAGCGACTGGCCGACCTGTGGTCGGAGCTACGAGAGGAAACATGAACCCCTACATCGACCTGACTATCATCGTCGCAAAGACCGCCATCCTGGTGCTCGGTGGCAGCATCACCTACTACGCGCTCCGCGCGTACGACCGGACCGGCGACCGGTCGCTGCGGGAGCTGGGCGTCGGCTTCGGCATCGTCACGGTCGGGGCGCTGCTGGGCGGCGTCTCCCACCAGATCATCGGCGCGAGCCTGACCGTCGGCATCGCTATCGACGGCCTCCTCACGGCGGTCGGGTTCGCGGTCATCGTCTACTCGCTGTACCTGGAGTGATCCGGGGGCGTTCGACGCGCGACGAACGGTACCCTTTTGCGGCGCTCGGCCGTCCGTTCACGCCATGAGCGACGCACGCGAGGAGCTCTCCCGCCGGATCGCCGGCGAGATAACGCTGAGCGACGATCCGGGGGCGACCCTCCGGAAGTGGCGGACCGACTTCGACGTCTCGCAGACGGAGCTGGCCGACCAGCTCGGCGTCTCCTCGTCGGTCATCTCCGACTACGAGAGCGGCCGCCGCGAGAGCCCGGGGATCGGCGTCGTCCGCCGCACCGTCGAGGGGCTACTCGACATCGACGAGCGCCGGGGCGGCGGTCGCCTCCGCCAGCACGCCAGGGTGCTCTCGGCCGGGTTCGAGAGCGACATCGTCCACGACCTCCGCGAGTACTCGACGGCGGTCCCCTTGGAGGACTTCTACGAGGCGATGGGCGCGACGGAGATCGTCCGCGGCGACCACGACCACGTGAACGGCCACACCGTCATCGACTCGATCCAGGCGATCACGCGCCTCTCCAGCGAGGAGTTCTACCGGCTGTACGGCCAGTCGACGAACCGCGCGCTCGTGTTCACGCGGGTGACGCGCGGCGAGTCGCCGCTCGTGGCGCTCCGGGTCGTGAGCCCGACGCCGAACGCGGTCGTGCTCCACGGCATCGAGGACGGCGACCTGTGGGACCACGCCGCCGACCTCGCCCGCGTCGACGGGGTCTCGCTGGCCACGTCGAACCGCGACCTCGACGACTGCCTCGCGGACCTCCAGGCGCTGTGAGGGCGTCGCGGGGCGGGAGGGCGGCCGAACCGCGGGCCTGAAACCGCCGGCGCCCGTCGGACCGGCCATGAGCGAGGACTACGCCGAGCGGCTCCGCGCGAACCGACGGGAGAAAGACGAGTTCTTCGACGACCACCCGCAGTCGCCCATCCCGCCCGAGCGGCGCGACGAGTTCGACGGGCTCGACTACTTCCCGCCGGACCCGGACTACCGCGTCGAGGCGACCGTCACGGTCCACGACGATCCCGAGCCGGTCGAGATGGAGACAACCGCGAGCAACCCGGTCCGGTACCTCCGGGTCGTCACGTTCGCGTTCGACGTCGACGGCGAGGAGCACACGCTCGCGGGGTACCGACAGGCGGGCGACGACGGCGCCATCTTCGTCCCCTTCCGCGACAAGACGACCGGCCAGCAGACGTACTACCAGGGGCGGTACATGGAGCTGGAGCCCGAGGGCGACCTCGACGACGGCGACGCCGTCACGATCGACTTCAACCTCGCGTACAGCCCCTTCTGCGCGTACAGCGACACGTTCTCCTGTCCGCTCCCGCCCGAGGAGAACTGGCTGGAGATCGTGATACCGGCCGGCGAGCGGGCGCCGGATCTGGACTGACCGGAAGCGCGGTCGGCGAGAGTGCGGCCGGCGGCGCCGCTCGGCGGTGTGGAAAAAGCGAAGAATCGGGACCTGGAACGGCCCGAAAGCGGTCCGCCGCGGCCGGCTTATTCGAGCGTCTCGCTCGTGACGAGGGTGTCGTCTTCGAGGTAGTGCTCGATGTGGTGGCCGTGTTCCTCGACGTCTTCGAGGATGTCGCGGAGCTGCTCTTCGGTGTTGTAGTCGCCGAGGTTGTTGGCGAGCTGGATGTGCTCGCGGAGCTGCTCGGTGATGTCGCCGAACATCTCGAGGTCGTGTGCGAGCGACGTCCGGATGTCGTAGGCGTCGGCGTCCTCGGGGGTCACCGGCGCGTGCTCCTCGTAGTTCGCGCCGCCCGAGAGCGGCACGCCGCCGAGCGCCTGCGCGCGCTCGGCGAGCACGTCGGCGCCCTCCTCGAGGTCGGCCGCGACCTCGCCGAGGTACTCGTGGATGTCGAGGAACTCGGCGCCCTCGACGAGCCAGTGGTGCTTTTTGATCTGGTGGTAGAGCACGTACGTCGCCGCGAGGTCACTGTTGAGCGCGTCGACGAGCTGTTCGGCCTTCTCCTCGGGGACGCGGAGCGCTTCGCTCTCGTGAACGTCGCCGTATCGCTGACGGGCCTGCTTCTGGGTACTCATTTCATCCCAATGTACACGCGCGATCCACTTAATAGTTCCTACTAAGAAAAGTACTTTTTCGAGATTAGAAAATTATATTTAGTATTTGCCGATAGCGCCGACGAGGTCTCGCTGCGCGGCGAGCGTGTCGCGGTCGAGCGTCGCGGTCAGCGTCGTCGGCGCTCGGTCGAGCTCGGTCGCGACCGCGCCGTCCGGGCGCGCGCCGAGGGAGTTGCCGGCGTACGCCGCCTCGTCGGGCGCGCGCCCGCCCCCGGAACTCCCGGTTCGGCCCGCCCCGACGACCCACCTGACGCCGTCGAGCGCGCGGGCGCGGCAGAGGAGCCGCCAGTTGGCGACGTGGTCGGCGGGCCACGCGCCGACGACGACGAGCGCGTCGACCGCGCGCTCCGCGAACCACGCGCTCTCCGCGACGAAGTTGAGGTCGTAGCAGGTCAGCAGGCCGGTCGGTCCGGCGGCCGTCTCGACGACGACGCGCTCCTCGCCGGGCTCGACCCGCGCGGCCTCGTCGTCCCACAGGTGTCGCTTGCGGTAGACGGCGAACCGGCCCGGGCCGTCGCGGGTCTCGCCCGTCGGCCCGCCGCCCGCGCCGCGGTCCGGCGGGGGAACGTACGCGGTCGCGTTGTAGACGCTCCCCCCGTCGCGCTCGGCGTAGCCCGCGATCACCGCCGCCTCCGCCGCCCGCGCGACGGACTCGAGCCGTTCGCGCGCGGCGCCGCGGGAGAGCGCGGCCCCGCGGAGTCGCTCGTCGGCCGCGAACCCCGTGAGCGCGTACTCCGGGAAGACGGCGAGGTCGACCCCGCTCGGTAAGTCGGCCGCTCGGCGCCGGAGCCGGTCGACGTTCGCGTCGACGCGGAGGTCGTCGACCGGGACCTGCGGGACGGCGACTGTCGGGTCGGCTGCGGATCGGTCGCTCACGGGGCCGGGTTCGGTCCGGGCGACCAATAAGTCCGGGCTCGCGGACCGAGACCGCGCGTTCGCTCCCGGCACCCGACCGCGGCCGCAAGGACGATACGCCCGCGGCGCCGACCGTGGTACATGACCTTCGGCGACCTGTTCGAGCGCGCGGCCGCGCTCGACGGCGACCGCGACGAAGCGGACGTGCGGAGCGCCCTCGACGACGCGCGAGGGGCGCGGGAGGCCGGGGACTCCTCCGGCGACGACGCGGTCCCCGAGCCTCCCGAGCCCAGCCCGGCGCGCGTCGTCGCCGACGCCGACGCGCTCGCGGCCGACCTCCTCCTCGGCGGGGCCGCGCGCGAGGCGCTCGACGCGCTGCGGTCGCACGCGTGGACGACGCTCGTCGCCAGCGACCCGCTCCTCGACGACGCCGAGGCGGTGATCGCGTCGCTGTCGGACCCCGACCTGGCGGCGGACTGGCGCGCGGCGGCCGAGGAGTGGCGCGAGCCGGCGACGCAGCCCCCGGGCGACCACCCCGCGCTGGCGTCCGCGTACCGGGGCGGCGCGATGCAGGTCGTGACACTCGACCCGTCGCTGACCGGGCCCGGGGCCGCCGCCGGGCTCCGCGACCGCCTCCCCGTGAGCGTCCGGGAGCCGCGGGCGTTCGCGACGGTGTTCGACCCCGCGAGGCTGTACCCCGACGCCGTCGGGGGAAAGTACCCGGGTCCCGACCGGGACCCGCGGACGATGGAGCCCGTCGTCGCCGACGGGGACCAGCACCGATAAACCGCCGCCGGCCGGAGGGATCCGCATGACCGACGCGGAGGGCGTCCCCGAGCTCCCGGCCGACCTCGACGCGGTCCGCGGGGCGCTCGTCGACTGGTACGAGGCGGACCACCGGGACTTCCCGTGGCGCCGCACGGAGGACCCCTACGAGGTCCTCGTCAGCGAGGTGATGAGCCAGCAGACCCAGCTCGACCGGGTCGTGCCGGCGTGGGAGGACTTCCTCGACGAGTGGCCGACGACCGCCGCCCTCGCCGCGGCCGACCGCGCCGACGTGGTCGCCTTCTGGTCGGACCACTCGCTGGGGTACAACAACCGCGCGAAGTACCTCCACGAGGCGGCCGGGCAGGTCGAGGACGACTACGACGGGTCGTTCCCGGAGGACCCGGAGGGGCTGCGCGAGCTGATGGGCGTCGGCCCGTACACCGCCAACGCGGTGGCCTCGTTCGCGTTCGACAACGGCGACGCCGTCGTCGACACCAACGTCAAGCGGGTGCTGTACCGCGCGTTCGACGCCCCGGACGACGACGACGCCTTCGGGCGGATCGCCTCGGCGCTCATGCCCGCGGGCGAGTCCCGAGTGTGGAACAACGCGGTCATGGAGCTCGGCGGCGTCGCCTGCGGAAAGAGGCCGCGCTGCGACGAGGCGGGCTGCCCGTGGCGCGAGTGGTGTCACGCCTACCAGACGGGCGACTTCACCGCGCCGGACGTGCCGGAGCAGCCGAGCTTCGAGGGGAGCAGGAGGCAGTTCCGCGGCCGGATCGTCCGCCTGCTCGGCGAGCACGACGAGATGGACCTAGACGCGCTCGGCCACCGGATCCGCGTCGACTACGCGCCCGAGGGCGACCACGGTCGGGAGTGGCTCCGCGGGCTCGTCGACGACCTCGCGGACGAGGGCCTGGTCGAGTCCGACGCGAGCGGGGAGGGGGTCGTCGTGTCGCTCCGACGCTGAGCCGCGTCGGCGTCCGGCGCCCGGTGAACCGTCACCCGTTTATTACGGGAGCCGGAAGGATCGCCCATGAGCGAAACCGTCGACGCCGACCTATACACCCGTACGAAGGCGCTCTTAGAGCCCGGCGACATCGAGCTGGTGGGCTGTATCGTCCACACGGACCTCGACGGCCAGCAGGACTTAGAGATGCACGAGCTGACGGTCGCCGCCAACGACGTCATCGCCGACCACGCGGGGAAAGGCGAGACGTACATCGAGGCGGGCAACGACGACACGAGCTTCTCGTCGAACCAGTTCCAGGGGCTGACGCTCGACGGCGAGGAGTTCGTCTGGGAGTGCCAGCAGCTCCTCCGCGGCGGCGCCTTCGACATCGTGTTCTACTACGAGGCGGGCGTCGACCAGGAGGCGCTCGCGGCCGACCTCGCCGACATGGAGCACGTCGACCGCGTGACGCAGGTCCCGTGACCGGAAGCGACCGCGGAGTCCGGACCCGGTGAGCGACACCGTCCTGATCCCCGGCAGCCGCGACGTGCGCGCCACGCTCGACGCCGCCGCGGACGACGGCGCCCGGGACGGACCCGACGACGCGACGCGCGCCGACGCGGTCGTCGTCGCCTGTCCGCCGCATCCACAGCAGCGCGGCCACCGCGGCGACGAGCGGCTACGGGCCGTGAGCGACGCCCTGACCGACCGCGGGGTCGACTGCCTCCGGTTCGACTACGGCGACTGGGACGAGGGGTACGGCGAGACCACCGACGCGGACGCGGCGGTCGGCTGGGCGCGCGAGCGCTACGACCGCGTCGGCCTCTTCGGCTTCTCGTTCGGCGGCACGGTCGCGCTCGTCGCGGCCGCCTCGCGACCCGGCCTCGCGGGCGTCTGCGCGCTCGCGCCGACGGCCCGTCTGAACCCCGACGTCGACGCGGTCGCGGCGCTCGATGACCTCGCCGAGCGCGGCGTGCCGACGCGCGTGCTGTACGCGACCCGGGACTCGACGGCCGACTGGGCGCCCGTGGTCGAGCGCGCGGGAGAACTGGGGATCGAGACGGTCGCGTTCGAGTCGGACCACTTCTTCGTCGGGCGGAGCGGAACGGTGGGCGAGGCGGCCGCGGCGTTCCTCGGGGAGCGGCTTCGCGACGAGCCGTGAGCGGGCGGCAGGGGCGGGTCAGTCGGCTAACGTAGGTCGTCGATCAACTCGGCCGCGATCCGCTCGCCGCGGGCGGGGTCGTACCCCTCCATCCGCAGGTGCGCCAGCGGCGCGACGTAGGGGTTCCGCTCCCAGTGGGCCCACACCTCCGTCGAGCCGTCGGGCGCGGGGAACAGCCGGACGTGGACCTGCCAGTCGCCGGTGATCCCCTCCGGGCGGTGGACGAAGCTTCCCACCTCGTGGACCGTCTCCCCGTCGCGCTCGTAGGCGTGGAAGTACGCCCGGATCAGCTCCGAGAAGCCCCGGTTGGGGAGCATCGCGCGGGTCTCCGCGGGGCTCGTCGGGACCGTCCCGGCGTACTCGTCCGCGGGCGGCGGCAGCACCCGAACGTGGTCCGGAGCCCCCTCGTCCGGCAGCAGCGCAAGCAACCTGCCGACGACGAGCCGCACGCGCCAGAATCCGACCGCGCGGCCGAGGAGGAACGCCGCGGGGGCGACGACCGCGAGCGCCGCGAACGCGCGGACGGCGGACGCGCGGAAGGGCCGTCGCCGCGACGGGGCCGCGTCCATCGCGGTCAGCTGTACCCGCGCCAGCGGTGGCCGCACTCCTTACATTTGAAGAAGCGCGTCGGCGGCTCGTCGGCGGCGCCGGTCTGTTTGATCGTGTACCACGCCTCGCCGTGGCCGCACTCGTCGCAGACGACGTCGTTCGCGGTCGGCTTCCCCTCGAAGTTCGCGCCCTCCTCCGTCTCGATCACCTCGTCGCCGGTCTGTTCGGTCGTCGACTCGAACTCGGCGGCGAGCGCCTCGTCGCGCTCGGTCGTGGCGCCGCAGTCGTCGTTCTGACACACCATCTCCCCGTCGCGAGAGACCATCATCGAACCGCAGTCGTCACAGAACTGCATATACTCGTTCGATACGGGGTTGAGAGGTTTAGGTCCGGTGGGTGCGGCCAGATAGCGGGCGTGAACTGATGCGCGCGCCTTCCGAGATTTCAGCGCGTGTGGGTCGTTTCCACCGAACGCCGCCAAAGCCCCAGTCGCCACGGCGCGGTACGCTCGTTGCGCTCCTCGCTCGCGTCGCTCGCTGCGGTGCTTACGTCGCCTACCGCGCCGTGGCGACTGCCCCTTTGATTCCTGCCCGGCCGCTCCGCACGGCACCTCACGCCTCCCCAGCCTCGTCGGCCTCCCTACGGTCGGCCGACTCCCTCGCGCGTGCTGGCTCGCGGCCTGTCGGCCGCTCGCAGGCACGCGCCACGGTAGTTCTGTCCGAATGAGATACACGCGGTTCGTTATCCGCCGATCCGCCCCCACGCGAGGTGGACGACGATGCCGACGAGGAACGCGACGCCGAGGTTCGTCGCCACCGCGAGGAGGCCGATTCCGACCGAGAGCGCGCAGTTGTCGGAGTCGGTGACGTTGCGCGCCAGCGAGACGGCGACGACGGCCAGCAGCGCGCCGAGCATCGCCAGCGGGAACGCGGCGATCAGCGCGGGCGTGGCGAAGAGGGCGGCGACGAGGTAGCCGGCGCCGAGGACGACGTTCGCGCCGCCGGTGCGCGCGCCGAAGGCGTACTTGCTGGCCACCCCGTCGCAGCCGTGACACATCGGGACCCCGCCGAGCGGCACGGCGATCAGGTTCGTCACGCCCATGCTCGTCGACAGCTCGTCGGGCGCCACCTCCGCGTCGAGCAGGTCCGAGAAGAGGAGGGAGGTCGCCAGCGCGGCGTTGCCGATGGTCATCGCCAGCTGCGCGACCGCGCCGTCGAACGCCGCCCGCGTGAGCGCCGCCCCGAACGCCGGTGTCGGCGGCGCACCGGGGAGCCGGGGCGAGGGGACGCCGGCGACGACGAGCGCGGTCGCGACGCCGACGCCGGCGACGGCCAGCGCGCTCGCCTTCCCGTGGCCCGCGAGCGCGACCGCGCCGGCGACAGCGACCCCGGCGAGCGCGACGGGCGGGTCCGCGACCGCGAGGCCGAGCCCCGTCTCCAGGAGGACGAGGCCCACCGCGAACTGGACGCCGCGGACGACCGGCTCGCCGATCCACCGCTCGACGTACCCGAGCGTCCCGGTGCGTCCGATCGCGAGGAGGACGACGCCGAGTACCACCCCCGCGAGCGCGAGTTCGGCGTACGTGAGCGCGCCGGCGATGGCGAGCGCGGCGAGCGCCTTCATCGGCTCCACGGACACCGGCAGCCCGTACCGGACCCCCCAGACGATCTGGAACGCGCCGAACGCGGCGAGCGCGTGGGGCAGCGAGGCGTCCGTCAGCAGCGCCAGCGCGACGACGAGCGGGATCACCGTAATCGAATCCCCTATCGCGCCGGTGACCGCTCCCGGACCGAACTCGACCGACCGCCGCCCCTCTAAACCGGACTCTACCACGGTACGGACGACGTACCGGGCGGTCAGGCTTGAACGTGTTCAGAAATCGGCGGCGGGTACTCGGCGGCCGAAGCGAAACCGCTTCCGGTCACTCGCCGTCGAAGGCGGGGCCGTCCGCGTCGACCATCGGACAGTCGCGGACGCGAAACTGCGAGAAGTCGACCGACTCCACTATCTCCGTTCCCTCGTGGGTACACGCCGTCTCCGGGGGCGCCGCGAAGTGCGGGCAGCGCTGGCAGTAGCTCCGCTTGTCGACCACGCGCTCGTCGCCGGTCGCCGCCGCGCCCGGCGTCTCGGGAGTCGGGCCGTCCGCGTCGCCGAGATCGGTCGCGTCGGCGCCGACGGCGGTGCCCTCGTCGAGCGCCGCCCACACGTCCTCCTCGCCGACGTCCCCGCTCCCCATCGACTCGAAGGGGTCCCCGTCGGTCGGCCCGTCGGCCGCGTCCGCGTCCAGTTCCGCGAAGGGGTCGTCCGCGGGCGCGCCCGGTTCCGGGTCCGCGCCGGACCGCGTCTCGCCGCGCTCGCCGGTACGGCCCTCGCCTCGGTCGGGTCCGGCGTCGTTCCCGACCCCCTCGCCGAGGGCCGCGAACGGGTCGTCGACCCCGCCCGCGTCGGGCCCGTCGAGATCGTCGCCGGCCTCGTCGCTCGGTCCCTCGGCGAACGTCTCGTCGTCGAAGGGGCCGCTCTCAGAGCCGTCGTCGCCGAACGGGTCGGCTTCCGAGCCGTCATCGTCGAAGGGGTCGTATTCGGCCGCGTCGTCGTCGGAGCGGTCGTCGCTCATCGGCGGTCACCCTCCGCCCCGCCGTCGCTCGCGGCGGTGCTCGTCCGGTTCATCGTCCGGCTCGTCTCGTCGCCGCTGGCGCCGTCCGCGACGTCGCCGTCGATGGCGGGCCGGTCCCCGACGAGGAGCTTCGACGTGCCGAGGAAGCCGGTGTTCGGCTCCAGGTCCTCGAACCGGCGCCCGCAGTGGGGGCACTCCGGCGCCGACAGCAGTCCCAGCTCGACGCCCCCGCCGCAGTGGTCGCAGTCGGCCGCCCGCACCCCGTGCCGGTTCGCCGTCCGCGTCAGCGCGTCGAGGCGCTCGCGGTCGGCGCGGTCGCGCTCCGCCGCGTCGAGCCGGCGCTTGACCCTGACGACCGCGCTCGCGACCCGCGAGAGCTTGTCGTCGATATCGGACAGGTCGTCCGCGGATATCGCGTCGAGGCGGTCGTCCACGTCGTCGACCCGCCCGTCTATCTCGTCGACCCGTCCGTCCACCTCGTCGAGGCGGTCGCCGAACTCGTCCACCCGGACGCGGACGGCGTCCAGCTCGTCCATCCGGTCGTCGAGCGCGTCCAGTCGGTCGCGGAGCTCGTCGACGCGGTCCGCGGTCGGCGCGTCGGCGACGGCCGCGTCAAGGCGGTCGAGCCGGGCGGCGACCTCCGCCAGCTCGTCGGCGAGGTCGTCGATCCGCGACGCGGCCGCGTCCCCCGCGCCGTCCCCGCCGGCGTCGAGCGACTCGACCTCGCGGTAGAGGTCGACGAACCGCTGGCGGAGGTCGGTGACCTTCTCGTCGAGCTCGGCGTCGAGGTCGTCGAGGCGGGCCTCGACCGCCGCCACCTCCTCGGCGTCGGGGACGTCGATCTCCTCCGACTCCGCGAGCGCGACGAGCGCGCGCCTGAGGACCTCTTCGCGGCTCACGCCGGCGTCCTCGGCCGCGGCGTCGAGGGCGGCCGTCGCCGGGTCGTGGTCGCTCATCGCGGATCCTCCGTCATCTACCTGCCGTTGAGCGGCGAGGCTTAAGTAACCTGTCGCGCCGTTCTCCGGATCGATACTGGGCGCTCGCCACGTCCCCGAGCCGTTACCGGATCTTCCGCACGTCGCTGATGTCGAACCCGCCCTCGTGGATCTCGGTCTCGAAGCGGACGATGTTCTCTGCCTCCAGCCGGGAGAGCACGCCGCGGAACTCGCGGACGAACATCGTCCGGGCGCGCTGGGAGCCGCCGCTCTCCCACGTGAACTGGAGGGTCCCGCCCGCGGCGTCCATCAGGGTGCCGAACTCGCGGTCGCGGAGCGCCTCGGAGTTCACCAACACGAGGACTAAGGCGTCCCACTCGTAGGCCGCCTTCTTCAGCCCCTTCATCACCATGGCGACGTCGCTCCAGTCGGTGTCGTCGGAGACCATCGAGACGAGGTCGGTGACGGAGTCGATACAGACGAGGCTCCGCTCGCCGTGCTCCGAGAGGTAGTCGCCGAACGCGGTGAGCACGTCCTCGTACTCCCCGCGCTCGCCGAGCTCGGTGATCGAGGTCGTCGCCGTCTCGTACCAGTCGCGCGGCACCGGCGACAGCTGGAAGTACTCCGCCGAGAGGTCCCGGAAGGAGATCCCGTCGACCGCCGCGTCGACGATCTCGTCGGCCATCGTGTACCCCATCTCCCGGGTGATCGCCTCGGTGTCGGCGGTAAAGGAGAGGTAGTGGACCGACTCGGGCAGGGTCGCGTCGTCGTCGACGTCGCCGTAGTAGAGGTCGAACAGCTCCTCGTCGGCGTGCGCCAGCGAGTTCATCGCCGCGCTGGTGTACGCGAACTCCCGCGCGCCGGCGCCCGCCTCGCCGGCGAGCAGCACGACGCTGCCGGACGGCGCCCCGCCGCCGAGGATGGAGTCGAGGCGCGCGACCCCGAACGGAACACTGGACATGCCTTACGCCCCGTCGCCGCGGGGCTTAGTGTTACCCCTCTCCGGGTCGGCAGACGGCGGGTCCGTCCCGCCCGCCGCGTCGATCCGCGCCCCGTCGTTCGACGCCCGGACGACCGACACCTCGCCGTCGACGCCGGCCCGATCGAGCGCGCGCTCGCCGGCCGCCAGCGCCGCGTCCGCGCGGGCCGCGTCGGTGACGCCGTAGACGGTCGGCCCCCACGAGGACTGGCCGGCGCCGAACACCGACGCGGCGCCCGACAGCGAGTCGACGACCGCGCCGACGGGCGGCCGGTACACGCCGCCCTGCTCGTCGGCGTACCACGCGCCGTTGAGCCGCCCGATCTCCGCGACCGCGGCCCCGAACGCCTCCGCGTCGCCCGTCGCGACCGCGGGGAGGACGCGCCGGGTGACGGTCCCGCCGATCCGGTCGGCGAGGGCCGGGTCCGCGCGCTCGACCGCGGCGCGCATCGCGTCGTCCTCGGCCGGTCCGCTCCGGCCGGCGTCCGCGCCGGGCTCGACGAGCAGGAACCGCCAGTCGTCGGGGACTTGGTGGCGGGCGGCCACCGGCGGCACGGTCCACTCGCCGTCGGCGGGGCGGTCGGTGGTGAACCGCGCCGTCGGGTGCCCGGCGTCGAGGACGAACCCCCCGTCCTCGAACGTCGCGACGCCCACGCCGGAGCGCCCGCCGCGGCCGAGGGCCGGGGCGCGCTCGCGGACCCGGGGCGGCTCGCAGTGGGCGGTCGCGACCGCGGCGAGCGTCGCCGCCGCCAGCCGCGTCCCGCTGCCGAGGCCGGCGTGCCGCGGGAGCGACTCGCGGACCGCGACCCGGGCGCCGTCGACGCCGAGCAGGTCGGCGGCCGCGGTCGCGTACCCGCGGACGTCGTCGCGCACCGCCGCGGCGGATCCGGTCGACTCGGCGGGGGTCCCCGCGGCCTCGTCGACCGTCACGCGGACCGCCGAGGCCGGCTCCGCGTCGACGACCGCGCGGGGCGCCGCGAGTCCGACGCCGAGGGCGCCGTACAGCCGCTCGTGGGAGAGGCTGAGGTTACAGAAGCCGAAGTGGAGTCGGGCCCCGACGCTCGCGCGTGCCATCTCGGCCACGCTTCGGGGCGGAGGGATAAATGGCCCGTGACCGTGGCCGGAGTTGCCTCGGTACGCGAGGACGGGCGCGAGCGATCCGGAGCGCGCGTCGGCGCCTCGGCGACCACGGCGCCGCGGTCGCCGAGGCGGCCGAACTGGTGCGCTTTTGAACGCGGGGGACCTCGGTCAGCGTATGACCGAAACGCTCAGGCTCGCGACCCGCGGGTCGGACCTGGCCCTCCGGCAGGCCGAGACCGTCCGCGAGGCGCTGTCGAGCCGGCGCCGCGACGTGGAACTCCGGCAGGTGGAGACGCGCGGCGACCAGATCCCCGACGAACTGATCCACCGACTCGGGAAGACGGGCGCGTTCGTGCGCGCCCTCGACGAGGAGGTGCTCGCCGGCGACGCCGACCTCGCGGTCCACTCGCTGAAGGACCTCCCGACCGAGGAGGTGGCGGACCTCGTCGTCGCGGGCGTCCCCGAGCGCGCCCCCTCCGGCGACGTGCTCGTCCACCCGGAGGGGCTGGGCATCGAAGACCTCCCGTCGGGCGCCGTCGTCGGGACCGGCTCGCTCCGCCGGGGCGCGCAGATCCGCGCGGCCCGCCCGGACCTCACCGTCGAGCCGATCCGCGGCAACGTCGACACGCGGCTGGAAAAGTTGCTCGCGCCCGGCCTCCAGGCGGAACACGAGCGCCGCCTGATCGCGTCGGGCGAGGAGAGCGCGCTGACCGCCGAGGGGGACGGCGGGGGCGACGCGGACGGCGAGAGCGCCGACGGGGAGGACGCGGACGACGAGGTCGACGAGGAGTTCGAGCGCAGCGTCGAGGAGTGGTTCGACTCGCTGTCCGACCTCGAACGCTCGGCGATGGAGCGTAAGGTCGAGACGGAGTACGACGCGGTCGTCCTCGCGGAGGCGGGGCTGCGCCGCTCGAACCTCTTCTACGAGGTGGAGACGACGCGGCTCCCGCGCGAGGAGTTCGTCCCCGCGGCCGGCCAGGGCGCCATCGCGGTCACCGCGAGCGACCCGGACGTGGTCGAGGCGGTCCGCGACGCGGTCGACCACCAGCGGACCCGCGTGGCGGTCACCGTCGAGCGGACGGTCCTCGGCGAGCTCAACGGCGGCTGCGTGGCGCCGATCGGGGTCGCCGCGATGGTCCAGGGCGAGCACGTCCACGTCCGGGCGCGGGTGCTCTCGACGGACGGCACCGAGGAGGTGGCCGGGACCCGCGACCTGCCGATCCGGTCGCACGCGACCGCGGCGGCCGAGTTCGCCGCGGACCTCGCCGACCGCGGCGCCGACGACCTGATCGCCGAGGCGCGCGAGGAGGCGGAGACCGATGACTGACGGCGGCGCGACCCCAAGGGAGGACGCCGAGGAGCCGCCGACGCGACGACGCGACGACGGCGTCGGCACCGTCTTCCTCGTCGGCTCCGGGCCGGGCGACCCGGACCTGCTCACCGTCAAGGCGAAGCGCCTGATCGAGTCGGCGGACGTGGTCCTCCACGACAAGCTCCCCGGCCCCGAGATCCTCGGCGAGATCCCCGAGGAGAAGCGGGAGGACGTGGGGAAACGCGCCGGCGGCGAGTGGACGCCCCAGGAGTACACCAACCGGCGCATGGTCGAGCTGGCCCGCGAGGGGAACCGCGTCGTTCGGCTGAAGGGCGGCGATCCGTTCGTCTTCGGGCGCGGCGGCGAGGAGGCCGAGCACCTCGCGGCCGAGGGGGTCCCCTTCGAGGTCGTCCCCGGCGTCACCTCGGCCATCGCCGGCCCCGCGGTCGCCGGGATCCCGGTGACCCACCGCGACCACGCCTCCTCCGTATCGTTCGTCACCGGTCACGAGGACCCGACGAAGGAGGAGTCGGCGGTCGACTGGGCGGCGCTCGCCGCGACCGGCGGGACCATCGTCGTGCTGATGGGCGTCGGGAAGCTGCCGGCGTACACCGCGGAGCTCCGCGACGCCGGCCTCGACGGCGACACGCCCGTCGCGCTCGTCGAGCGCGCCACCTGGCCCGACAGCCGCGTCGCGACGGGCACGCTCGACACCATCGTCGACGTCCGCGACGAGGCGGGGATCGAACCGCCCGCGATCACCGTGATCGGCGACGTGGCCGCGACCCGCGACCGCGTCGCGACCTTCCTCGAGAACGCCGACTCGGCCCCAGTTCGGTCGCCGGGCGAGGGGCGCGGCGGCGACGCGACCGGTGGTGACGGGGCGTGAGCGGGGGCGCCGACCGGCCGCGGGTGGCCGTCTTCCGCCCGGCCGACGAGCGGATCGAGTCGGCCGTCGAACTGCTCCGCGAACTCGGCGCGGAGCCGGTCCCGGACCCCATGCTCGAAGTCGAGTCGACGGGCGCGGTCCCGGCCGACGCGCCGCTCGTCGTGCTCACGAGCAAGACCGGTGTCGAGCTCGCCGCCGAGGCCGGCTGGGAGCCCGGCGACGCGGACGTCGCCGCGATCGGGCCGGCGACCGCCGCGGCCGCCCGCGAGGTCGGTTGGACGGTGGACGTCGTCCCGGAGGAGTACACCTCGGCCGGGCTCGTCGCCGCGCTGGAGGCGCGCGTGGCGGGCGAGCGCGTCGTCGTCGCTCGCTCGGACCACGGGAGCGACGTGCTCCTCGACGGCCTGCGCGAGGCCGGCGCCGACGTGACCGAGACCGTGCTCTACCGGCTCGCGCGTCCGGACGACGCCGGTGACTCGGCCGAGCTGGCCGCGACCGGCGACCTCGACGCGGTCGCGTTCACCTCCTCGCTCACGGTCGACAACTTCCTCGCGGCGGCCGCCGACCGCGGCGTCGACGAGGCGGCCCGCGCCGGGCTGACGGACGCGGTCGTCGGCGTCATCGGCCCGCCGACCGCGGAGACCGCTCGCGACCGGGGCCTCGGCGTCGACGTCGTCCCCGACGAGGCGTCGTTCGAGGCGCTCGCGGCCGCGGTCGTCGACGCGCTCGACGAGGGGACCGGCCGGCGGAACTGATCCTCTCGGGCGGGCGACCGGCGCCGCCGGGACCGCTCCGTCGTACGGATTCAAGTATCTGATACGATAATCGGAGAGTGTGGTTTATACCCAAGCACGTGGGAGGTCGTGTCATGGAACCGAGCGAGCGCTGGCTGCTGCGGGTCGAGGACGAGGTCCTCGTAGTCGAGTTCCCTCACGGGACTGGGCTGAGCCCCGCGGACGGCGAGGCGCTCCTCGATCGCTGGCGGACCGCGACCGATCCCGACGCGATCGACGCCGTCGTGATCGTCGTCCGGACCAGCCGGCCGTGCTCCGACGCCGGCCGGCGGGCCCTCCGCGAGTCCGCGCAGATCGCGGTCGCGCGCGGCGTCGACCGCTTCGCCGTCGTCGGGCAGCGCTCGAAGCGGCGTTTCCTCAAGCGGACCATCGACGTCGAGGGGGTCGACACCGAGGCGTTCAACGACGACGACGCCGCGATGCGGTGGGCGCAGTCCCCCTTCGCGGTCGCCTCGTCGGCGGAGCGCCCCTCGTAGGTCGCCGGCCTCCCCGCGCTTCTCACGACGCGAGAGCGACGGCGACGAGGCTACGGTTCGGCGACGTCGATGCCGGCCGTCTCGGCCACGCGCTCCGCGTGGCGCGTCGCGCGCTCGCGGACCGCGGCGGCGTCGGTCCCGACGTGTTCGCCGTCGGCGTAGCGGACCTCGCCGTCGACCATCGCGAAGGTCACGTCGTCGCCGTGCGCGGCGTACACCAGATGCGAGAGCGGGTCGTGGATCGGGGTCGCCCGGGTCAGGTCGGTCGCGATCCCGATCACGTCGGCGCGGTGCCCCTCGCGGAGCGCGCCGAGGCGGTCGAAGCCGGCGGCGCGGGCGCCGTGTTCCGTCGCCATCTCCAGCACGGTCGCGGCCGGGAGGCGCGTCGGATCGCGGGCGTCGACCTTGCCGAGGAGGCTCGCCTGCCGCATCTCCGTGAACGGGTCGAGCGTGTTGTTACACGGCGGGCCGTCGTTGCCGAGCGCGACGGGGATCCCGCGGTCGAGGTAGTCCTGGACCGGCGCGATTCCCGAGGCGAGCTTCATGTTCGAGGAGGGGCAGTGCGTGACGACCGTCCCGGTGTCGGCGAGCACCTCGCGCTCGCGCTCGTCGGTGTGGACGCAGTGCGCGAGCGTCACGTCCGGGCCCGTCAGCCCGACCTCGTCGAGCCACAGGACGTTCCGCTTCCCGGTGTCGGCCTCGACGGTCGCTATCTCGTCCTCGTTCTCGCTGGCGTGGGTGTGGATCGTCACGCCGTCGTAGCGGTCGGCCAGCTCGCGGCAGCCGCGCAGGCAGGTCTCGGTACAGGTGACGGCGAACCGCGGCGTCACCGCGTAGCGGACGCGGCCGGCGGCGGCGCCGTGGTACTCGCGGATGAGGGCCTCGCTCTCGGCGAGCGCGGCGTCGGTCTCCTCCAGCAGCCCGTCGGGAGAGTCCCGGTCCATCAGCACCTTCCCGAGCCGCGCGCGGATCCCGGTCTCGATCGCGGCCTCGAACGCCTCGTCGGCGTGGTTCACCGAGAGGTGGTCGACGACGGTCGTCGTCCCCGATTCGAGACACTCCAGGTACCCCAGCTCGGCGGCCGCCCGAGTCGCCTCGGCGTCCATCGCGGCCTCCATCGGGAGGACGGCGTCGAAGAGCCAGTCGAGGAGGGCGGCGTCGTCGGCGATCCCCCGACCCAGCGACTGGACCGAGTGGATGTGGCCGCCCACGAGGCCGGGCGCGACGAGGTCGAACGTCCGCCGCTCGTGGTCGGGGTAGCGGTCGCGGAGGTCGGGCTCCTCGCCGACCGCGGCGATCGTGTTCCCCTCGACGACGACGGCGCCGTCGGGGATGACGGTCTCGGAGTCGGCGACGACGGTTCCGGCGATCAGCATGTCCGTCCGTTCCTGACGGTCGACCGGTAAGAGGCTGTCCCTCGGCGCCTCGGGCGATCGCGTCCCGTCGACGCGACCGAACGAGGCCGTTTAGCCGGCGGATGCGGCCGGCGCGTGCCTGCGAGCGGCCGCCCTCGGCGGCCGCGAGGAGCACACGCGAGGGACGCCGCGAACGCGAGCGGCGCAGCCGCGAAGCGTGAGCGGCGAGGTTGGGGAGGTGTGAGGCTGCGGTGCTGTGCGGGG
>NZ_SGUA01000014.1:0-64552 GCF_005435135.1 Halorubrum sp. ASP1
GAGTGAAACCGTTCCCGCCCGTGATCCATCCTATGACGACGCTCTCGCTGCTCGCCGGCCTCGCGCTCGGGCCGGTAGTCGGACTCGCCGCGACGCTCGCGATGGACCCGGTGATGGCGCGGCTGCCCGAGGGGACGACGGCGCCGAAGGTCGCCGCGGGCGTGCTCACCGACACGCCCGTCGACGACGCGCCCGAGCGCTTGGCGACGTGGGTCCACTACGTCGCCGGGGCCGGTTCGGGGCTGCTGTTCGTCGGCCTCGTCTCGGCGATTCAGGCGGCGCTCGGCCTCGGAGTCGGCGTCGCGCTCGCGGTCGCCGGCGTCGCGCAGTTCGCCCTCATGGTCGGCTTCTTCGCGCTCGTCCCGCTCCCCCGCGCCCCGGGGCTCCCGCGCCAGCGGCTCGGCCCGATCCGGCGCGACTGGGCCGCTTCCGCGGCGGCGTACGTCCTCGTCGCCGCCGTCGCCGTCGGCGTCGCGACCGCGGTCTGACGCCGCGTCGACGGCGGGCCAGCTCCGGCTCCGCGAGTAAAGCGCGCCCGGAGAGAAACGGTTTTGTCGCTGGCTCCGGCCCGATCCGGTATGCACGCCATCACTCGATCCGGCTGGATCGAGGTCATCTCCGGGTCGATGTTCTCGGGCAAGACCGAGGAGCTGCTCCGCCGGCTCCGGCGCTCCGAGATCGCCGGGCAGTCGGTCGCCGTCTACACGCCCGCGGTCGACGACCGCTACGGCGAGGCGACGATCGGCAGCCACACGGGCCGCCAGTGGGAGGCGACGGTCGTCGACAACGAGGGCGACGGCCCCCTCGACATCCTCGACGACGACCCGGCCGAGGTCGTCGCGATCGACGAGGCGAACTTCTTCTCGGACGCGCTCGTCGAGGTCTGTAACGCGCTCGCGGACCGCGGCAGCCGCGTGATCGTCTCCGGCACCGACCAGACGTTCCGCGGCGAGCCGTTCGACCCGGTTCCGCAGCTCATGGCGACCGCCGAGTACGTCGACAAGCTCCAGGCCATCTGCTCGGTCTGCGGCGAGCCCGCCTCCCGGAACCAGCGGCTCATCGAGGGCGAGCCCGCCCACGCCGACGACCCGACGATCCTCGTCGGCGCGGAGGAGTCCTACGAGGCGCGGTGTCGCGACTGCCACGTGCTGCTGACCGGCGACCGGCCCGAGGAGGAGCGGCCGTTCGAGAGCGCCGAGGCCGACTCCACGAACGACTGAGCCCGGCCCGGACGCTGGCGTCGACCGACGCCGCCCGCCGTCTCACTCCGGCCGTTTCGCCCGCCGGTAGGCCCAGAGGTGGCCGTCGCCGCCCGGCAGGTCGATCGGTCGGTACGTCCGGATCAGCGCCGTCCCGTCGGCGAGCGCCAGCCGCTCGTCGTTCACCGGGACCCCGGCGTCGACGACGCGCTCGATCCGCGCGACGAACTCCCCCGGGTCGGCGAACTCCCCGCTCAGGTCGTCGGCGAGCTCCCGGCAGTCGAGCCCGGTGGCGTCCTCCGGGTCGCCGTCGAGGCCGAACAGGTCGAAGAGCCGCTGATTCACGCGTATCACCCGCCTGTCGGCGTCCTCGACGAGCATCCCCACGGGGAGCGCGTCGAGGGCGGTCGACAGCACGGCGTTCGTCCGTTCGATCTCGCGTTTGCGCGCCGTCTCCTCGGTCACGTCCTCGAACTGGGAGAACACGCCTATCACCGCCCCGTCGGCGTCGGTCACCACCTGGTTGTGCCACGCGCAGCGGATCCGCTGGCCGTCGCCGCGAACGTTCTCGTTGACGCTCTGGTACCCGCCCTTGTCCGAGAGGAGGTCGCGTTCGAGCGCGGCGACGTGTCGGCGCTCGGACGCGGGCACGAACGGGAGCCACGTCCCGCCGAGGAGCTCCGACTCGTCGTAGCCGAGGATCTCCTCCGCGGCGGGGTTCGCCCGGACGATCCGGAAGTCGGCGTCGTACTCGATCGTCCCCAGCGGCGACTGGTCGATGAACCGCGAGAGCCGCTCTTCGCTCTCGGCGAGCGCGACCCGCGACCGGTGCTGGTCGACCGCGTTGCGGACCCGGTTGGCCAGCACCTCGTACTGGTCGTTCCCGCCGCGCTTCTGGATGTAGTCCGTCGCGCCGGCCGAGATGGCCTCGCTCGCTATCTCTTCGCTCCCCTTCCCGGTGAACAGCACGAAGGGGATCTCGATCCCGCGGTCTCGGACCCGCTGGAGGAGCTCCAGGCCGTCGGCCTGCGGCATGTCGTAGTCGGAGACGACGCAGTCGATCGCCTCGTGGTCGAGCGTCGCTAAGGCGTCGTCCACGTCGGTCTCGGAGGTCACCGCGAACGCCTCGTCGATCCGTTCGAGGTAGGTCGCGGTCAGGTCGAGGTAGGCCGGGTCGTCGTCGACGTGGAGCACGCGGAGGCTCGACGCGTCCGCCGACCGGGCGTCCGAAGCTGGCCTCGACATGACAACTCATACCCCGACCGATCAAATATACGTTCGGGTAGCCCGACCCGCGCCGCCGGCGGGCTACCGGCTCACGCTTCGTCCGCGTCGCTGCCGTTCGCGTCACCGCCCGTCGCGTCGTCGCCCGCCGCGTCGCCACCGTCCGCACCGTCGTCCTCCGCGGTCGCGAGGCGGAACAGCCCCACGAGCGCGCCGGCCGCCACCAGCGTTCCCTCGACCTTCGCGGCCGCGTACACCCACTCGCGCGGCTCCGCCTCGCCGGCGTTCCGGTAGAGCGCGCGCGTCCACAGCGCGACGGCGCGCCGCGGGGCGACGGCTTCGAGCAGTCCGCCGATTCCGGCCACCAACAGCAGTAGCGCTTTCATGCCGGTGCTTCGACGCCGGTCCTGAAAAGCGGACCGGGGGACCGGCCCGTCCGGTGTGATCCGACCGCTCAGTCGTCGGTCACCCGTTCGGCCGCGTCGAGGTAGCGACGGCAGGTCGCGGCCGCCCACTCGCGGACCGCGGGGTCGTCCGTCCACAGTAGCGCGGCGACCCCCGCGTCGTCGACCAGTCCGACGACGGCGCGGTCGTCGCCGAGCGCCACCGCGACCGGCGAGTCGCCGTCGTGTCGGTACGCGTCGACGCCGCGGTCGGCGAGCGCGCGCCGGACTACCGGCCCCGTCGCTCCGGCGAGTCGGTCGGCCGCGGCGCCGGTGAACACGACGCGGGCCTCTCGCGGCGCGACCGCGTCGGGTTCGGTGTCGGTCGCGCCGTCGCCCCCGTCGTCTCCCGCCGCCAGCGCCGCGTTCAGCCGACGGGCGAGGTCGGCCTCGAACCGCGGGACGACGGCGACGACGCTCTCGGACTCGCCGACGAGGGCGGCCAGTCGCCCGGCGGGGGTCCCGATGTCGCCGCTGACCGCGCCCTCGCCGGCCGGTCCGCTCTCGGTCGCCTCGTCGTCCGCAGATGCGCGTCCGCGTTCGAGGGTGTCGACTCGCTCGTCGAGGCGCTCGGGGTCGACGTCGACGGCGCGCGCCACGAGCGACCGGAGGGCGGCCGCGGGCGACGCGGGGTCGCCGTCGCTCACGGGCCCTTCTCGCCCGCGGCCGCGGAGTCGCCCGCGGCGTCGTCTGCGCCCGCCGAGTCGCGCTCGTCCCCCGGCCATCGGGCGGGCGCGTCGGGTCGCGGCGGATACGACTGCCGGCCGCCGGTCGACTTCCGCGCCAAGAGCCGCGCCGTCGCGCGGCGGCGGTCGCCGGGGCGCTCCGTCGTCGTCTCGTCGTAGTAGCGCACGCTCAGCCCGAGTCCGGCGCGGAGCAGTTCGTTCGCCGCGAAGCGGTAGCGGTCGTCGCTCGGCCCCGACGGCGACGGCTCCGCCGAGCGGAGGTGGCCCTCGACGAAGAGGTACCCGCCGGGCGAGAGCGACGCGACGAGGTCGGCGAAGCGGTCGAGGGTGTGGAAGTAGCTCATCGTGACGAGGTCGTACGCCTCCGCCGGGAGTTCGTGCGTCGTCGCGTCCGCCGCT
Source organism: Halorubrum sp. ASP1 (assembly GCF_005435135.1). Taxonomy (NCBI): domain Archaea; kingdom Methanobacteriati; phylum Methanobacteriota; class Halobacteria; order Halobacteriales; family Haloferacaceae; genus Halorubrum; species Halorubrum sp. ASP1. Next base: position 3,952 of record NZ_SGUA01000014.1, read on the forward strand.
ATCGTCTCGATCCGGTCGGCGACGCCGCGTTCGGCGGCGCGCTCGCGGACGATCCGGAGCCCCGCCGCCGAGGCGTCGAGCGCGTCGACGTCGTAGCCGCGGTCCGCGAGGAACACCGCGTTCCGGCCGGTGCCGGCGGCGACGTCGAGCGCGCGACCGCCGGGCAGCGACGGCTCGTATGCGCGAAGCACGGGAGACGGCTCCGGCGCCCGGGGGTACTCCCCCGACGCGAAGCGCTCGTCCCAGTCGGTGTCGGTCACGGTCGCCGTTCGACGCGCCGGGGCGTAAACCTCAGGGGCGCCTCGCTCGGAGTGGCCCGTATGGACGACGCGACGGACCCCGCCGAGCGCCTGAACGCGCTCCTCGCCGACCGCGACGAGACGCTCGCGACCGCGGAGTCGCTCACGGGCGGCCTCGTCGGCTCGCGAGTGACGGACGCCCCGGGCGCGAGCGCCTACTTCGACCGCGGCTTCGTGACGTACACCTACGACGCCAAGCGCGAGCTGCTCGGCGTCTCACGCGAGTCGCTCGACGCGCACGGCGCCGTGAGCGAGCCGGTGGTCCGCGAGATGGCGGCGGGCGCCCGCGACCGGGCGGACGCGGACTGGGCGGTCGCGACGACCGGCATCGCCGGACCGACGGGCGGGACCGACGAGAAACCGGTCGGGCTCGTTTACTTCGGCGTCGCGCACGCCGCGCCGTGGGGCACCGGGGAGTCGTTCGTGCGAACCGAGCGGGCCGTCCTCGACGGCGACCGCGACGCGGTGAAGCGGGGCGCCGCAGAGCGGGCGCTCGACGCCCTCGTCCGGGTCATCGAGGACGTCGACGGGTGAGGATGCGACCGGTCGGCCCGCCCGACCCGTATCACCACTTGGGTTTATCAGGAGACGGCGCGTACCGCCGGCATGATCGAGCGCGTACTCGTGGCGATGGACGGCTCAGACCTCTCCGAGCGCGCGCTCCGGTACGCGCTCGACGGACACCCCGACGCCGAGATAACCGTGCTGACAGTGGTCGGCGGCGCGTCGCCGATGATGGGACAGGCCGCGGGGATCGCGCTGTCGGACGACGGCGAAGACGGGGTCCGCGAGGCCGCCGCGCCGATGTTCGAACGGGCGCGGGAGATCGCGGCCGAGTACGACGCGACCGTCGAGACGGCCGTGGAGACGGGCCGCCCCGCGCGGCAGATAATCGACCGGGCCGAGGAGTTCGACGTGGTCGTCTTGGGCACCCACAGCGGGTCGCTGGCCGACCGCCTGTTCGTCGGCAACGTGGCGAAGACGGTGTTCCAGCGGTCGCCGGTGCCGGTCACGGTCGTGCGGTGAGTCAGCGGACTTCGGTCGCGATCCGTGCGCCCGCCCGCGGTCAGTCGATGTACGCGTTCCCGACGACCGCGACGACCAGCGCGGCGATCACGATCCACGTGAGGGGCTCGACCGCGAGAAGTCGGATCGGGCGCGCGGCCGACTCCCCGAAGCCGAAGAGGACGCCGCCCGCGAACGCGATCGCGACCACGAGCGCGCCGACGATCCCGGCCACGCCGAGCAGCGCGCGGTCCGACGAGTCCATACCCGACGTGTGCGTCGGGGCTACTTAAGAAATGCTCGCGGATGGTCGCGACGGGGTCGAAGCCAGGGCAGGGATTTGAACCCCGGAAGTCTCGATTACAAGTCGAGTGCATGAACCACCCATGCTCCCCTGGCGCGTGCGGTCGTACTCGGTCCTCCTATGAGTGCGTGTCGCTTTCCGCGAACCCGGCCGGGGTCACCCGCTTTCGTCGGTCGGATCCGCGCCCTCACCGTCATGCGACTCGGCCTCGGAGTCGGGCGACTCGGCCTCGGTGTCGCCCAGCGACTTCGTCAGTTCGACCCGGTGGAGGTCGTAGCCGCGCGCCGCGTAGAACGCCCGGGCGCGGTCGTTGTCGGCGAGCGCCTCCAGTGCCACGTGTTCGGCGCCCGCCTCGGCGAGTTCGCGCTCCGCCGCGTCGAGCAGCGCCGCGCCGATCCCCTCCCCGCGGCGCTCCGGGACCACGTAGAGGTTGCTGACGGTCCCGCGGACGGCGTCGCGCTCGTAGTCGCCGCGTTCGAGCGAGAAGCCGACGAAGCCGACCGGATCGGATGTTCCGTCTCCTCCCCCCTCCGTCTCCGCCCCGGGAGGCGGAGCGCGAGCGACGAACAGTTCGCCCGTGACGACCGACTGTGCGACCCACTCGCGGACGGTCGCGCGGTTCGCCTCGGCGCGGAGCGTGGCGCCGTGCTCCCGCTGGCCGGCCGCGAGCGAGACCCACATGTCGGTGACGGCGTCGACGTCGTCGGCGGTCGCCGGCTCGACCCGCGCGTCCGACTCGCCCATGCGCACGCCTTCGGCTCGCGGCGTGTTGAGGCTGCCGGCCGGCGGCTCGCTCGCCTCGGTGCGGGCTCAGATCTCGCGGCAGTTCGGGCAGACGGCCTGCCCGTTCGCGGTGACGAGGTCGGGGACGAGCGCGCCGCAGTTCTCGCAGACGCCCTGGGTCGATCCCCCGTCCGCGCCGCCGGTCGCGTCGGCGCCGCCGTCGGTGTCGGCGGTCTCGTCCCGCGTCGCGACCGCCGCACGCTCCGCCGCCTCGGGGTCCATCGTCGCCTCGGCGCGCCGCTCCGCGTCGGTGTCCGCGGCGGCCGCGGTCGACAGCACCGCTCCGTCGGGCCCGGGCTCGCCCGCCGCGGGCTCCTCGCCGAAGGCCTCGGTGCCGGTGCCCGTCCGCGGCGCGCCCGCGGCGAGCGCGTCGCCGTCCGTGACGACGCCGACGGCCTCCCCGTCCGCTACCGCGACGACGCGGTCCGCCCCCTCCGCGACGAGGCGCTCCTCGACCGCCGCCAGCGAGTCGTCGGGCGCCACCGCCGGCAGCGGCGGGCCCATCACGTCGGCGACGGTGAGGTCGGCAGGGGCCGGACCGTCGTCCGATCCGGCGGTCGTCGCGTCCAGCAGCGCGTCGAGCGCGTCGCGGGACTCCAGGCGTCCGACCGGCTCGCCGCCGCGCACGACGACCAGACAGTTCGTCTCCTCGTCGACCAGCAGCGCGGCCGCGTCCGAGAGCGAGTCCGACTCGCTGACGCCGAGGAACTCGCGGTGCATCACGTCACGAACCGTGGTGTCTGTTCGCATACGACTCGGATCCGCTCCGACCGGCTAAAAGGTGCCCCCGGTAGCGTTTTATCCGCGCCGATCGTATAATTGCGATCGGTTCCCACACCGGGCGCCGGACGTGCGACGCGCGGCGGTCCCCGGTGCGTGCGCAGCGGTGACGGGGACCGCACGCGGCGAGGAAAGGGAGCGTTCAAACCCTCCGGCGTTCGAACGGCGATATGGCCATTCCCTCGTTCGTGATCGGGATCGCGGGCGGGACGGGCGCCGGGAAGACGACGGTCTCTCGGCTCGTCACCCGCGACCTCGGCGACAGCGTCACCCGGATCCCGCTGGACAACTACTACGAGGACCTCTCGCACCTCGAGTTCGAGGAGCGTCAGGAGGTCAACTACGACCACCCCTCGGCGTTCGAGTGGGAGCTGCTCAGAGAGCACTTGGAGGCGCTCTTGGAGGGCCAGTCCGTCGAGATGCCCCAGTACGACTTCGAGGTCCACAACCGCAAAGACGAGCGCGTCACCGTCGAGCCGACCGACGTAATCGTCTTGGAGGGAATCTTAGCGCTGTACGACGAGGAGATAAACGACATGATGGACCTCCGGCTGTTCGTCGAGACCGACGCCGACGTGCGGATTCTCCGTCGGATTCGGCGAGACGTGATCGAGCGCGGCCGCGACCTGGAGGGCGTCATCGACCAGTACCTCTCGACGGTGAAGCCGATGCACGAGCAGTTCATCGAGCCCTCGAAGAAGCACGCCGACGTGATCATTCCGGAGGGCGCCAACAGCGTCGCCGTGAACCTCTTAGAGGAGAAGCTCCGCGCCGAGGTCGAGGGCGACGCTGTCCGGAGCTGGGAGCGCGGCAGCCTCGAACAGGAGCTCGGCGAGAAGCGCTCGCTGGACGTCGACGGCGACGATTAATCGCGGGCGGTTCTCTCAGGTTACGGACCCGACGGCGCAGTCGTGGTGACCACCTCCAAAGCCCCAGTCGCGAGGGCGGCGCACGCTCGCTGCGGTCCTCAGTCGGTCGCTCCGCTCCCTCCTTGCGGTCCTTACGTCGCCTGCGCCGCCCTCGCGACTGCCCCTTTGAGTCCCCCCGAACCGCACCTCACGCCTCCCCAGCCTCGCGGCTCCCTTCGCTTCGCTCCGGTCGCCGCGTCCCTCGCGCGTGCTCCTCGCGCCCTATCGGGCGCTCGTCGGCACGCGCCGCCGCATCGTCTTTCATAAAAATTGTACCAGCCGCTCACAGGAATTTAAATATCCCCTCCCGACCGTTCTGGCTTATCGCCGCCGGCTCGCCACCCGCTCCTCGGCGGTCTCGGCGCTGACGAGCTCGTACAGCGTCGCCCGCCCGCCATCCTCCTTCGGGCGAAGCACGCGGCCGAGCCGCTGGGTGAACTCGCGCTCGCTGCCCGAGCCGGAGAGCAGGACCGCCACGTTCGCGTCGGGCACGTCGACTCCCTCGTCGAGGACGTTGGCGGCGACGACCCGGCTGTAGGTGCCGTCGCGGAAGCGCTCCAAGATCTCGCGGCGCTCCTTGGCGCCCGTCTCGGCGGTGATCGCGGGCAGGAGGAAGCGCTCGGAGAGGCGGTAGACGAGGTCGGTGTGGGCCGTGAACACGATGACGCGGTCGTCGCGGTGGCGCTCCAATATCTCGGCGAGCCGCTCGACCTTGCGGTCGGCGTTCATCATGATCTCGCGGGCGTCCTGCTTCGCGAGCAGGGCCTCGCGGGCCGCGGGGTCGTTGCCCGAGCGCTTGACGAGCTCCTGGTAGTCGCTGCCGCTCGAGAACGTGATGCCGGCGTCGCGCACGTACTCGACGAAGGTGCCCTGCCTCTCGTCGTATCGCTCGCGCTCTTCCGCCGTCAGCTCCACCTCGATCCGCCGGATGTCGTAGGGCGCGAGGTGGTCGCCCGCCAGGTCGTCCACGTCGAGCGCGTAGACGCGCTCGCCGACCAGGTCGGCGACGACCTCGTGAGCCCCGTCCGGGCGCTCGAAGGTGGCGGTGAGGCCGAGCCGCGCGGGCGCGGCGAGGAGGCGGGCGGCGTCGCGGTACCCCTCGCCGCCCAAGTGGTGGACCTCGTCGAAGACGACGAACTCGAAGGCGTCGCCGACGCCGTCGGCCTTCAGGTACGCCGAGTCGTACGTCGACACCGTGACCGCCTCCCGGCGCTGCTCGCCGCCGCCGAACCGACCGATCGGGGCGTCGAACTCGCGTTCGAGTTCGCGCTGCCACTGGTCGAGGAGGTCGACGGTGGGGACGACCACGAGCGTCGGGACGCCCAGGTCGACCATCGCGCGGACCGCGATCACGGTCTTGCCCGCCCCGGTCGGGAGTTCGATCACGCCGCGGTCGTCCGCCTCGCGCCACGCGTCCAACGCCTCGCGCTGGTACTCGCGGAGGTCGTAGTCCGTCGCGAGCGCGTCCGGCAGCCCCGCCTCGCTCGCCGCGCGGTCGCTCGCGTCGAGGACGCGGTCGTCGACCGAGACGCCGGCCACCTGAAGCGCCCGCCGGAGTTCGGCGTAGCGGTGCGCGGGCGCCCGACCCGTCCCGGTCCGGGGGTCGGTCTCGACCCCCGGGAGCGGCGGGAGCGCGTCGGGCGCGAGGTCGGCGTCCGCGTCGATCCGGACCGTGCCGTCCTCGTAGGTCAGCCGGACGTCCATCGCCCGGAGTTGCCGACCGACTTACAAAGGCCCACCGCCTCGCCCCGGTATGCGCGCGGACGAACTCGACCCGGACCTCGCCGCGGCGATCGACGAGATCGAGTCGCTGGGCCTGCCCGCGTGGAGCGACCTCTCCGTCGCGGCCGCCCGCGACCTCGAGGACGACCTGTTCTCCGGGCCGCCCGAGCCGCCGGTGGCCGAGGTCCGCGACCTGGCGTTCGACGGCCCGCACGGGGAGGTGCCGGTGCGGGCGTACCGGCCGGGGACCGCGCTCGACGCGGCCGACGGCGAGCCGGGCCGCGCCCTCGTCCACTTCCACGGGGGCGGGTGGACGCTCGGGACGCTCGACTCGGTCGACGGGATCTGCCGCGAGCTCGCCGTCCGCGCCGGCGCCGTCGTCGTCTCCGTCGACTACCGCCTCGCCCCGGAACATCCCTTCCCGGTCGCGGTCGACGAGGCGGCCGCGGCGGTCGGGTGGGTCGCGGAGGCCGCCGACGCGCTCGGCGTCGACCCCGCTCGGCTCGGCGTCTCTGGCACCAGCGCGGGCGGCGCGCTCGCGGTCGCCGCGTCGCTTCGCGCCCGGGAGTTCGACGAGCCGCCGACCCCCACCGGCCAGTTCCTGCTCTATCCGATCGCCGGCCACGACTTCGAGACGGACTCCTACCGGGAGAACGCCGACGGCCCCCTCCTCACCCGCGCGGACATGCGGTGGTTCTACGAGCAGTACCTCCGGAGCCCGGTCGACGCCGCGAACCCCTACGCGGTGCCGCTCCGGGCGGCCCACCTCGGCGACCTGCCCCCCGCGACGGTCGTCACCGCCGGGTTCGACCCCCTGCGCGACGACGGCGCCGCGCTCGCGGAGCGGTTCGGGCGCGAGGGGACCGCGGTCGAGCACCGTCACTACCCGGCGATGGCGCACGGGTTCTGTAGCCTCGCCGACCGCGTGCCGACCGCGGAGGCGGCGCTGTCCGCGGTCGCCGAGGACGTGCGAGAACGGTTGTGAGGCGGCCGCGGGGCCTGGGTTCCGCTCCCGAGCCCCGGGCGCCGACTCCGGTCAGGCGTCCACGGTCGTCTTCACGATGCTCACGGGCGCGGTCGACTGCCGGGAGACGCGCTCGGTGACGGAGCCGAGCATCCGTCGGTAGCCGCCGGAGCGCGTCTTCGACCCCATCACCGTGAGGTCCACGTCCGCCTCGTCGACGTACCGGAGGATCTCCTCGTGGGGGACGCCGTACCGCAGCGCGGTGACGGTCTCGACGTCGGCCTCGTTCGCGCGGGACGCGACCGCGTCGAGCGCCTCGCGGCCGCTCTCTTCGAGTGTCTCCTCGGCGCCCTCGGCGCCGTCGACGAACTCGTCGCCGGAGTAGGCGTTCACCACGTCGCTGTCGACCACGTAGAGGACGTGAAGCGTCGCGTCGTAGCGGTCGGCGGCGTCTATCGCGTGGTCGGTCGCGCGGTCGACGCCGACGCTGCCGTCGGTCGGGAGGAGCACGTTGTCGTACATACGCGACGGTTCGACGGGCGAGCGAATAAATCGGTCGCCCGTTCCCGGCGGCCGGTTCAGTCGGCGGCCGCCGGCGCCGCCGTCTGACCGGTTCCCGAACGGTTAACACGCTGTGCGCCCGCCGAAGTCCCATGACAGAGGCCGCGGACCGGATCTTCGTGAACGGAGAGGTACACACGCTCGCGGACCCGGACGACGGCGGCGACGAGGTCGCGGAGGCCGTCGCCGTGCGCGACGGTGCGGTCGTCAGGACCGGGCGGACCCATGACGTGGAGCTGCTCGCGGGCGTCGACACCGACGTGGTCGACCTCGGCGGGCGCGTGCTCCTCCCCGGGTTCGTCGACGCGCACACCCACCTGACGACCGTGGGGCGGTACCTCGTCCACGCGGACCTCTCCGCGGCCGACTCCCCCGGAGCGGCCGTCGACCTGCTCGCGGAGCGCGCGGCGGAAGTGGAACGGGAGGAGAGCGGCGGCGAGGCGGCCGGCGGGGGCGACGAGGCGGCCGGCGGGAGCGACGAGGCGAGCGACGGCGGCGGGACCGGCGAGTGGGTGTTGGGCTACGGCTACGACGAGTCGACCTGGGACGAGTCGCGCTACCTGACCCGCGCGGACCTCGACCGCGTCTCGGCCGAGCGTCCGGTCGCGGCGTTCCGCGAGGACATGCACGTCGCGGCGGTCAACGGCGTCGCGCTCGACCGCTTCGCGGAGGTGCTCGCCGACGCGCCTGACGGGACGGTGCCGACCGAGGACGGCGAGCCGACCGGGGTCCTCCTCGAGGCCGCCATCGATCCGATCTACCGTGCGGTCGAGCCGGACCGCGAGGAGACGCGCGCCGTCGTCGAGGCCGCGCTCGACCAGTGCGCCGAGCGCGGGATCACCGGCTTCCACGACATGGTCCGCGACTCGCACGCCCCGCGGGTCTACCGCGACCTCGACGCGGCCGGCGAACTCACCGCCCGCGTCCGGATCAACTACTGGAGCGACCACCTCGACGCGGTGCGGGAGGTCGGCCTCGCCACGAACGCGGGGAGCGAGTTCGTCGAGACCGGCGCGATCAAGTCCTACACGGACGGGAGCCTCGGCGGTCGGACGGCCCGCCTCTCGGCGCCGTACGCGGACGCCCCCGACGAGACCGGGCAGTGGGTCGTCGACCCCGAGGAGCTGGACGAGGCGGTCGCGGCCGCGACCGAGGCGGGCTTCCAGTTCACCGCCCACGCCATCGGCGACGAGGCGGTCGACGCCGTGCTGGACGCCTACGAGGACGCCTCGGAGACTGACGCGGGCGAGGCGCGCCACCGGATCGAACACGTCGAACTGGCCGACGACGACGCGATAGCGCGGCTCGCGGAGACCGGCGTCGTCGCGAGCGTCCAGCCGAACTTCCTGAAGTGGGCGGGCGAGGGTGGCCTCTACGAGGAGCGACTGGGACCCGAGCGCACCGCCGAGACGAACCGCTACCGCGACATGCTCGACGCGGGGGTCGAGCTCGCCTTCGGCTCCGACGGGATGCCGATGGACCCGCTCGTCGGCGTCCACCACGCGGTCACCGCCCCGGCAGAGCCCCAGCGGCTCACGGTCACCGAGGCGCTGCGCGCGTACACGAGCGGCGCCGCCTACGCCGGCTTCGAAGAGGACCGACTCGGGACGATCGAACCCGGGAAGCGGGCCGACCTCGTCGCGCTCGACGACTCGCCGTGGGAGGCGTCCGACGCCATCGACGACATCGACGTCGCCCTGACGGTCGTCGACGGCGAGGTCGTGTTCGACGACCGGTGAGCCGGCGGCAGGGGAGGTCGGCGGCCGTCGAACCGGGAAACCCGCAATCGCTGCCAGAAAACAGTAGTTATTAATCGTGTAGTTCTAACGCGCCACTATGGCAGAGATAGCCATCGAGTACGCCGAGGGGAACCGCCTCCGGTCGGAGGCGGAGACCGCCCGACGGCTCATCGACGCGTACCTCGGCGACCGCCCCGACGTCGACCGCGTCACGCTCGCTCCCTCCGGAGAGTCCGTCTTCTGTGTCAGCGTCGAAGGCGACCGTATCTGGTGTACCGACCCCCGCGAGTGGATCGACGCGATGGAGGCGGTGACGGCCGCGCGGAAACGCCTCTCGGAGGTCTCGTAACGCTCCCGTCCGTCACTCGCCCGACTCGTCCTCGCGGGCCGCCGCGCGCGCGAGCACGAAATCCCGCAGCAGTTTGCCCGCGACCGCCGCCGCCTGCCCGTCGTCGCGGTCGTTCACCTCGACGACGTCGAACCCGTCGGCCCGGGGCGCGACGGCGCGCACGAGGTCCCGGACCTCGCGCGGTTCGAGTCCGAACGGCTCCATCGTTCCGGTTCCGGGGGCGTACCCCGGGTCGAGCCCGTCGACGTCGACGGAGCAGTAGACCGACTCGTCCGCGAAGGCGTCGCCGTCGAGGGCGTCGAGCCAGTCGCGAGCGTCCTCGGGCGCGACGGCCTCCACGTCGGCCTCGGCCGCGCGGTCCCACTCCGCCTCGGAGCCGGTCCGGGCGCCGACGATCACCGCGCGGTCGACGCCCAGGTCGTCGAGACAGCGGCGCGTGACGCAGGCGTGGTTCCACGGGGTCCCGTCGTACGCCTCGCGGAGGTCGAGGTGCGCGTCGACGACGACGAGGGCGTCGGGTTCCACCGCGTCGACGCCGGCGTAGGTGACCGTGTGCTCGCCGCCGAGGAGGAGGGGGACGGCGCCGTCGTAGACGACGCTCCGCAGTTCGGCGGCGAGGTGGTCGAGGTACGCCGGCACGTCGTCCCAGGGACGCACGTCGCCGGCGTCGTGGACGCCCAGCGCGGAGAAGCGGCTGTCCGTGCGGCGGTCGTAGTCGTCGTACGTCTCGGCGAATCGCCGGACCCGGTCCGGTCCGAACCGGGCGCCCGGCTGAAAAGTGGTCGTGGCGTCGAGCGGAGCGCCGACGACCACGTGGGAAGCAGCTTCGCGGTCGGTCGTCGCCCCGGGGAACATGCCGACTACCCGATGATCTTCCGTTGGCCCTCGTAGTCGAGGTACTCGATGTTGTCGTCCGAGGTGAAGTCCTCGCCCTCGGGGATACGCATCGTGAACGTGTCGTAGGTGTCTAAGTCCATCACCTGGACCTCGTCACCGCTGACGTTGACGACCTGTCCCTGCTTGCGCTCGATGATCGGGACCCACACCTTCGCGTCGACCGGCTGCGAGAGCGAGCGCTTCTTGTCGTCGAAGACGCCCTTCCCCTCGACGCGTGCCTTCGCGCTGCCGTGTTTTCCGGGTTTGGCGGTGCTGTAGTGGTTGATCTTACAGGGCGCGTCGTCCATCATCACGTAGCTGCCCTCCTGGAGTTCGCGAACCTGCTTCTGCTCTCGCGGCATGAACGCCATTTCCCGCGGGGCGGGTATAAACGGTTTGGAACCGCGGCGCTGCCGGAATCGGTCCGGCGGCCGAGGCCGTTCCGAGGGCCCGGACCGGACGATCCGGCTGCTCCCGCGGAGGGGAAACACTCAACAGGAGCCGAGTTAGATCGCCGGGCGTGTCCCCGTTCGCTCCCCTCTCGTCGGACGCACCGACCTCGACCGCCGCTATCGGCGACGCCGCGACCCCGAGCGTCGCCTCCGCCGACCCGGCCGCGATCCCCCTGAGCGGCGACGGGCTCGTGCTCGCCGGCGCGGTGATCTCGGCCGGAGTCGCGCTCCTCGCCGGCGTCGTCGCGTACGTCCTCCGCTCGTCCGACGACCGGGTCGACCGCGTCGCCGACGCGCTCGGCGGCGACCTGCCCGCGCCCACCGACGCGCCGCTCCGCGAGGGGGCCGACGCGCCGTCGTCCACCGGCCTTCACGAGGTCGCCGAACACGACGACGGCGACCCGGTGTACGTCCCCGTGGTCCGGGTCCCGCTCGCGACGGCCGACCCCGGGACGGACGGCGTCTACCGCCACGCCGCCCGCGCCGCCGCGGCGCTGCACGACGAGTTCGGCGACGCCCACGTGCGCGGCTACGACGTGGAGTTCGGCCTCGACGACGGGTCGATCGGCGACGTCGGCCGGACGGTGAAACGCGTCGCCGTGACGCCCGGCCTCGCGGAGCGGCTCCGCGACCCGGACTACGATCACCGCGACCTCCGGAGCGACGTCGAGGCCGGCGACGACGGCGACCCCGGCGTCCCCCCGGTCGACTGGGGCGACGCGGTGAACTACGCGAGCGGAAGCGGGTCGGCCGGGGCCGGCGGCGCGGCGGCGGCGTCGGCCGCGGCGACGTAGGGCGCCCCGATCGCGGAAAAAAGCGGTCTACGGGTCGAGCTCGTCGACGTACTCCTCCGGCTCCTCGTCGTCGTCGACGTTCCCGTCCGGCGGGACGAACTGTCCCGTGTACAGGTAGCTGACGAGGAACATGACGATGAAGCCGACGCCGACCGCGGCCGTCGTCCGCACGACGAACGGGAATTCGACGAAGTAGAGCGCGCGGTCGGCGATCGCGATGGCGACGGCCGCGGTCACCAGGATCTTCTGCTCGTCGGTCGGGTCGCGGACGAGCCCGACCACGTCGTCCTTGAGGTCGCCGAGCAGGCCCATCAGGCGTCACCTCCGCTCGTCGCGGCCGCGTCGGACGCCGCCGCACGCTCCTCGATCACGCGGCTCACGCGGTCGAGCCCGTCTGCTAACTCCTCAGTGGGGAGCCCGAACCCGATCCGGAACCGGCCCGGGAAGCCGAACAGGTTCCCGGGCGCGAGGACGACGCTCGCCTCGTCGACGACCGTCCGGCAGAACGCCTCCGCGTCGTCGAACCCGTCGGGGACCGTAACGAACGCGTTGACGCCGACCGGGTCGAGCCAGTCGAGGCCGTGCTCGTCGACCCAGTCCGCGACCCGATCGCGGTGGTCCGCCGCCAGCTCGCGGTTCTCGGTCAAGATGCGGTCCTCGCGCGCGCCGAGCGCCTGCTTCGCGACGTGTTGGCCGAACAGGCTCGGCGAGATGGTCGTGTAGTCCTTCCACTGCCACGCGCGCTCGACGACGGGCTCCGGGCCGGCGATCCAGCCGAACCGCAGCCCGGCGAGCCCGTACGCTTTCGTCAGGCTCGTGGTCGAGATCCCGTGCGCGCCGTAGCTCGCGACCGGCGGCTGCGGCTCGTCGGCGAGCAGGCGGTACACCTCGTCGCAGAGCAGGTAGGCGTCGCGCTCGACCGCGACGTCGTACACCGCTCGCATCGCCGCCTCGTCGTGGTACTGTCCGGTGGGGTTGTTCGGGTTGTTGACGACGATCACGGCGGTGTCGTCGCGGGCCGCGTCGGCGACCGCGCCGGGGTCCAGCTCCCACTCGGGCGGCTCCAACTCGACGCGGGTCACGTCCCCGAAGGCGTCCGGCACGGCGTGGAGCGCCTGGTACGTGGGCGTGACGACGACGGCGTGGGTGCCGGAGCCGACGCCGGTCTCCCCGCCCTCCCCGTCGACGGCGGTCTCGTCGCCGAGCAGCGAGAGGAACGTCAGGAAGTTCGCCTCCTGGGTGCCGCACGTGAAGAGGACCTCGTCGGCGGACCGGTCGTAGCGGTCGCCGACGGACGCCCGGAACTCGGGGTCGCCGTTCGTCGGGATGACGTAGCCGAGCTTCCCCGGGTCGAGGTCGAACCGACTCGCGTCGAGCGACCGGACGCCGCTCTCGGCCAGCATGATGTCGGCCTCGTGTTCGTGCTCCGCGAACCAGCGTTCGAGGCCGAACGGGTCGATGCGCATGGGCGTCCTCGGGGAGGCGCGAGGTTAGGTGCTGTGGTCTCGGGCGCCCGGTACGGGTTCGAGGCGGGCCGCGACCACCACAACGACTTTCCTCGCCGATCGCGACGGGGTGACATGGTTCTCAACCGGCAGCGGCTGTTGGCCGCCCTGTTCGTCGCCCTGGCGACGCTCGCGGCGGCCGTGCTGGCGGAGGTGCTGCGGACGGTCGTCTTCGCGGTCACCGTCGCGTACGTCCTGTACCCCCTCCGGCAGCGGCTCGTCGGCCGGGGACTCCCACGCCGGATCGCCTGCGGCGTCGCCACCGCGGTCGCCTTCCTCGGCGCCACGCTCCTCGTGGCGCCGCTCCTGTACGCGCTGTACCGGCGGCGGGCGGAGCTGATCGCCATCCTCGAAGGGATTCCAGACGTCGTCCCGATCAGCGTCGGCGACTTCGAGACGGCGATCGAGGTCGCGCCGTACGTCGCGGCCGCCGAGGCCTTCGTCCGCGACGTCGCGCTCGCGCTGGCGGGCGCGGCGCCCGTCCTCGTCTTGGAGCTCGTCGTGTTCACCTTCCTCGTGTACGGCATCCTCTACCGGCCGGGAGCGGTCGGCGCCGCCGTCTTCGGCGTCCTGCCGCCGGAATACCACGACGTCCCCGCTCGGCTCCACGAGCGGACGCGACGGACGCTGTACTCGATCTACGTGCTTCAGGCGGCGACGGCGGCGGCGACGTTCCTCCTCGCGCTCGTGGTGTTCCGCGTCCTCGGCTACGGCTCGCCGGTCCTGCTGGCCGTGATCGCCGGCGTCCTCCAGTTCATCCCCGTGGTCGGCCCGAGCATCCTCATCGTCGCTCTCGGCGCCGGCGACGTACTCGTCGGTCAGCCCGGGCGAGCGATCGCCGTGCTGGTGATCGGCCTCGTCGTCGTCGCCTTCGTCCCCGACGCGGTGATCCGGACCCGGCTCGCCGGCTGGACCGGGAAGATATCCCCGGGGCTGTACTTCGTCGGCTTCGTCGGCGGCATCCTCACGCTCGGCGCGGTCGGGGTCATCGTCGGCCCCCTCGTCGTCTCGCTGCTGCTCGAGGTGATCGACATGCTCACCGAACACGGCGCCACGGGGTCCGTCGCGCACGAACCCCGCTCCGTCGCGCAGGAGGCCGGCCCCGTCGAGGGGCGCGAGGACTCGTCGGACTGACCGGCGCCCGATCCACCTCCCCCTCTCCGCCGCCGGTACCGCTTTCCCTCCGCCGACCGTCGTCACGGTATCCGATGCCCCCGACGGATCTCCCCACCGCGGTCGGCGACGCCCCGACGCTCGCTTCGCGACGCCTCGACGACCTCCCCGAGCGCGTGGCCCGCTCGCGGCCGGCGGACGGCGACGACGCCATCGACGTGTTCGCCCCGGCGACCGGCGAGCGGATCGGACGCGTGCCGGCCTGCGACGCGGACGACGTGGCGGCCGCCGTCGAGCGCGCGCGAGACGCGCAGGCCGAGTGGGCCGAGACGCCCGCGGCGGAGCGCGCCCGGGTCGTCGACCGGTTCGGCGACCTCGTCGCGGACCGTCGCGAGACGCTGCTCGACCTCCTGCAGTTGGAGACGGGCAAGTCCCGGCGCACCGCCGTCGAGGAGCTGTTCGACGTGCCGACCGGCTGCGCGTACGTCGCGAGCGAGGCGCCGGACGCGCTGGCCGAGGAGCGCCGCCGGGGGGTCGCGCCCGGGATCACGACCGCGACGGTCACCCGCGAGCCGGTCGGCGTCGTCGGAGTCATCTCGCCGTGGAACTACCCGCTCACCCTCTCGATGGCGGACGCGATCCCCGCCTTGGCCGCCGGCAACGCGGTCGTGCTCAAGCCCGACGAGAAGACGCCGTTCGGGGCCCTCCTGCTCTCCGAACTGCTGGAGGTCGCCGGCCTCCCGGCGGACCTGTTCCAGGTGGTCACCGGCGAGGGGCCGCGGGTCGGGCCGCCGCTGATCGACGCGGTCGACTACGTCGCGTTCACCGGCAGCACGGCGACCGGGCGGACGATCGCGGAGCGCGCGGGGCGGAACCTGATCGGCTGTTCGCTGGAGCTCGGCGGCAACAACCCGCTCGTCGTCCTCGGCGACGCCGACGTCGAGGAGGCCGCCCGCGGCGCGGTCCAGGCCTGCTTCTCGAACGCGGGCCAGCTCTGCCTCTCCGCCGAGCGGATCTACGTCGTCGAGTCCGCGTACGACGCCTTCCTCGACGCGTTCGTTCGCGAGACGGAGGCGGTGACGCTCGGCACGGGGTACGACTACGACGCCGACCTCGGGTCGCTCGTCGACGCCGACCAGCTGGCCCGGGTCGAGTCGCACGTCGAGGACGCCCGCGAGCGCGGCGCGACCGTCGAGACCGGCGGCCGCGCGCGGCCCGACGTGGGACCCTCCTGCTACGAGCCCACCATACTGACCGGCGTCGAGCCCGACGCGACGGTCGCCTGCGAGGAGACGTTCGGGCCCGTGGCCGCCGTGACGCCGGTCCCGGACGCCGACGCGGCGATAGCGGCCGCGAACGACTCTCCCTACGGGCTCAACGCGAGCGTCTGGACCGCGGACCGCGAGCGCGGCGCCGAGATCGCCCGCGAGATCGACTGCGGCACGGTGAACGTCAACGACGCGTTCCTCGCCACGTGGGGCGCGAACGACGCGCCGATGGGGGGGTTCGGCGACTCCGGGCTCGGTCGGCGACACGGGCCGGAGGGGATCCGGCGCTACACGGAGACGCGGACGGTGGGCGTCTCGCGGGTCGGCCCGCTGACGTTCCCGGACCGGATCCCGACCGACTGGTTCGTCCGCGGCGCGTTCGCGGCGATGGGGGTCGGGCGGCGAGCGAGCCGCGCGGTCGACGCGGTCAGACGGCGCTTCTCGCGCCGCTGAGGGAGCGCGTCGAGCCGACGACCCGCGACCGAGGCGCCGGACGCCGCCTCACTCCCCGTCGTCGATCAGGTCGCCGAACACGGAGGCCGCGGTGTCCGGAACGTCGAAGTCGTGGTAGTGCTCGCCCTTCTCGTTCGAGAGGATGTTGAGCGCGGCGGCCGCGCCGTCGCCCGCGGAGATGACAGCCTGCCACTCCTCGGCGCGGGCCATCGCGCCCGTCGCGTAGGCGCCCTCGACGCTGGTCTCCATCGAGACGCCGACGCTGACGGTGTCGTCGTCGTCGAACGCGCAGCCCAGCTCCTCCGCGAGGTCGCGGTTCGCGCCCGTCGCGAGGACGACGTAGTCGGCGTCGTACTCGTCCTCCTCGGTCGTCACGGCGAAGCCGTCGTCGGTCGACTCGACGCCGGTGACCTCCTCGCCCTGATGGCGGTCGACGCCGAAGTCGTCGACCTGCTGGCGCGCGGTCGCCATGAACTCGCTGCCGCCGACGGAGCCGACGCCGAGGTAGTTGAACAGGTGCGCCTTGTGCATCCACGTCCCGTCCGTGTCGAAGAGGACGGTGTCGAGGCCGTTCTTGCTCGCGAACAGTCCCGCGCTCAGTCCGGCCGGTCCACCGCCGACGATTGCGACGTCTGACATGGCCGCCATATCACCGCGCCCGGACATAAGCGTTGACGGAAGCAGGGATCGACGGGACGGGCCGAGACGAGTCGGCTGCGACGACGACGCGCCGACGACGGACCCGGCGATTTACGCCCCGAAATCGTCGAGCGAGCCGTCGGGAGCGTCGTCGCCCTCCTGACCGACGTTCCGATCACCCTCCTGGCCGTCGTTCCTGTCGCCTTCCCCGTCGCCGTCTCCTCCCCCGCTCTCATCGCCGGGCTCACCCCACGGGTCGTTCGGGTCGACCGGTTCGACGGCGCGGTCGAGCTCGTCGGCCTCGTACTCGGTGTCCTCGTCGAGGATCATCGCGAGGCGCTGCCAGCGCGCGCTCTGGTCGTCCTCGCCCTCGGGCCCGACCCGGGCGCCGTGGGTCTTGAAGAAGCGGGTGCCGCGCCCGCGCTTCGAGCCCTCGCCGGTGTGGCCGTCGAAGACCGCGTCGAACTCGCCCTCCGGTTCGAGATCACCGACCGGGAAGTCGTGCGCCGGCTCCTCGCCGCGCTCGCGGGCCTCGGCGCGGACCTCTGCGACGGCGGAGAAGTAGGCGTCCGCGTTCGACGCCTCCCGGGTTGAGCGGGCGCGGGCGGCCGCGAGCGCGGCGTGAATCGCACAGAGGCGGCCCTTCCACGCGTCCGGCTCCCAGCGCTCGGTGGCGAGCTCCTCGTAGCGGTCGATCAGGAGCGCGACCTCGTCGCCCGCGCGGAGGTCCTCGACGACGTAGAGGTTGAGGCGGTCCCAGAGGTTCCAGGCGTACCCGGAGCGGGCCAGCTCCCAGGCCGCCCACGCCGCGACCTCCTCGTCGGAGCGCCGGACCGCCTTCTGGAGGAGGCTGGAGACGACGTACCGGCTGTACCCGCCGTCCGTCTCGTTCGGCTCCTTCTCCTCGCCGAAGTCGTTCTCGCCCGTCGCGTCCGGCGTCGTCTCGGTTTCGAGGCTCCCGTCCGACCCGAACGTCGCCTGTCTGTCGTCGCCGTCGGCCATGCCCTCGCTCCCGCCGCGAGCGACTTAACTGCCGCGCGGCGGCGCGACGGGAACGCGGCGCGAGGCGGCCGTCGAGTCGGTCGATCCGCGCTGCGGTACGGCGGATCACACCTGTTCTGAAAGGGAACCCTTAAGTCGAATCCGGCGGCTATGTTTCGGTAACCGCCCTTAGCTCAGCCTGGTAGAGCAGTCGACTGTAGATCGACTTGTCCCCCGTTCAATTCGGGGAGGGCGGACTGAACCTCACCACTCGTGAGCGACAGCGAGCGGTTGACGCCTATACTCTCGGTGCGAGATTAACTCGGACGTGTTGGGTCGCACCACTGCTACGTGGGCGTGGCGCTGTCGCTGTTCGGTTTCGCGTCGATCTGGCCGTACTATCCGGCGACGGGCGCGGGCTTCGCGTTCATCGGCCTGCTCGTCGCGCTCGACGATGTGATCGAGCACATGACGCCGTATTCGACACCGCTCGATCTGGTGTGGAAGAAAGTCATCTATCCGATTATATTACGAATAGAGGAGTAATCACCGACATCCGAAGCCTAGTCGTATTTCTCCTTCAACTCGGAATACAACATCCGCTCTTTATTCCGACCGGATCTGACGTAGTAGGTGTAGTCAATTGCGACTGGCTCTTCTACATCTGGAATGTCTACGATCAGTATGTTTACATCCTGTGCTGTCTCTATGTGTATTTCAGCAGCTAGTGGTGGCTTAAGCTTAGACCGCAGGAAGCCAGATATTCTATTGTCTAAGTTATCGGGCTTCTCTACGCCGTATATCTCCCCTTGATCATCCACTCCAAGTAGTAGAACTCCTCCTTTATGATTAGCCAATGCCGCAACCTCAGTGCCTAACTTTTTGACTGAGTTATCTGGTAGTTGCCTTTTGAATTCTGTACGTTCTCCCTCTCCCCCTCTTATTATTTCTGTTAGCCTTCGCCCATCGTATTCCTGCTGATTACGTGTGTTTGTGGAGGTTGGAGGTGAACGTCTCATGCTGTGCTCGTCCAGATACTGTACCAACGAATCCTCGTCAAGGGTCATCTCCTCGATCTCAACTACCCCTTCTGATTCGAGCTCCTTGACATGAGTTTCTATCATCCTATACTGGTGAGATCCTTGACCGGAGTAGTCGGTCGCCGCGTGAGTGAACACTACCCAACCCCGCAGCATTCCCGTTTCCTCTAATCCCCAACCTGTTGTATCGATGGCGTAAGAGTAGTCGTTTCCAGGGCCTGTTGGATGTACAAACCTTCTAAATTGTATCGGCGTATCCGTGTCTAGTCTTTCACGCATTCTTCTCAATCCAAACAAAGTCATGAAGATACCAACCGGCCTAGGTCCTGCTAATACGTCATTTGCCCTAGTGGCGAAATCCCATAAGAAGATGCGATTGAGTTGCTTTTCCTGACTAACTACTGGGTCGGGGGCACCGGAGAGTAAGTTCTCAATGGCTGTAGGCCTCTCATTTATATTCAGCTCAAACAGATTTTCTCGCCTCCGACCGTGCCGGTCCTCGAATGGGTCCAACAGCGCTTCGCGAGCGGTTCTAAACTCTAAATCCAATTCTTTCCAATCTTCTACAGCGAGCAAATCATCCCTTAGGATGTCAATATCACAAACATCCGGTTCTAAAATAGAATACGCCCAAAAGAGGGTGTCCCTGTATGACTCAAAATTCTCGTCTAATTCTTCCAGATTGCTCCGGTTATCTAACCATCCATATTGAAACGCCTCAGGATATCCTCTAGTCGCATCGTTTGCGTAGGTAACCAATGAAAAACATGCCAGATATTTCCTGATCTCTTCTTCCGATGGTTCTGTGGCGTAGGTCCCATATTCATCCAATACATCCTCAAACGGTAGCAAAAGTTGCTTTCTAAGGTTTGAAATGGCCTCACTAAGGTACTCGGCATTGTGCGCCGAGTGAATTTGATCATCAATTCTATCTATGTATTTTAACAAATTCGCTGCTTCCGAATTTGCTCGCAGTGAGTCGATATCAGCTATCTCGCCTCGTGCTCTTCGGAATTCGAGGTTTGTGTCAATATGAAATACTTCTGGAAAGCTTGTGAGCTTGTCTTGAAATGACTGAAGACAAGCCCTAACCAAAATTCGATAGCCGTCAAGATATTCCTCTATCGGCTCTTCACGACTCCTCTGAACCCATTTAGTATACGAATCAATATCTGATATCGTGGAGAGAGAATGGTGAATGCCGAGTGCTTCTGCGCCAGGGCTCATGGTTCACGATATAATCAAACGAATATAAGTTTACTACCCTCTCACACGAAACACTGCGTCCGCTCCTCGGTATGCTCACTAACGACCTCGTCGACGCCCTCCCGATCGACCATAGCCGCATATAGCGCCTCGCCGGTCGTCATCAGCTCGCTCATGTCGTCGGCTTCCTCGATCCCTTCCTCCCACGCTTCACGTTCACCCGGACGAAAGATCCTACGTGTATCGGTCAGCGAAACCGCTCGATCGCGGCCGAGCGTGACGGCAGGGCCGCCACCACCCGACTTTTCACGGCTCCCGGCTACAAGTGGCTATGAGCGTTCGCTGGCGGCTGATCGCCCTCGTCGCCCTCGTCCTACTGGCCGGCTGCGCCGGCGCGCCGGTCACGGACACGGGCTCCGGCTCGCAGCCCACCGCCCTCGACTCGCCGCCCGCCGATCCGGACGGCGTCGACCCCGACGACACGGCCGACACGGCGTGGACGGGCACCGTCGTCCGCGTCGTCGACGGCGACACGATGGAGGTCGAGTTCCCGAACGGCGAGGTCGACACCGTCAGGCTCCTCGGCGTCGACACGCCCGAGACGAGCGCGGAGTCGACCTCCCCCGCCGAGTTCGAGGGCATCCCGGAGACGGATGCCGGACGCACGCACCTCGCGACGTGGGGCGGCGAGGCGTCGGCGTTCGCGGAGTCGAAACTCGCCGGCGAGGAGGTCACGGTCGTGACCGGGGGCGACCGCCGAGGCGGCTACGGGCGCCTGCTCGCGGTGCTGTACGTCGACGGCGAGGACTTCAACGAGCGCCTGCTGACCGAGGGGTACGCCCGGTTGTACGACACCGAGTTCGCGAAACGCGACGCGTACGCGGCCGCCGAGGCGGACGCGAGGGAACGCGGCGCCGGCCTCTGGGCGTTCGACGAGGCCGAGTCCTCCGCCGAGACGGGCGAGGTCGACGGCGCGGACCTCCGGCCGCCCTCCCGGCTCGAAGCCGCGGGGACCGCGGCCTCTGTGTCGGCGTAACACACTTAAGAGCGCGCTCGGTAGGGTGTCGTAGTGGCATCCCGACAGGGCGGGTCGGGGGACGCGGAGCCCCTCGGGCCCGGATCGACGGAGCGTCGGACCGCCTCCACGACCGCCGCAGCGAGCCGGCAGGCAGACGCGCGACACCGGTCCCCGCCGGAGTCGCCGGCGTGCCGCCGCGCTCGGGCCGGACGAACCGATCGGTCCGCGGACTATCGGTCGGTCAACCCGCCGCACGGCGGGGAGGCCGCCGCCCGGACGCCGGAGGATCCGCCGGTCCGGGACCCCTCTCTGTACGCGCTGACCGACCACTTCCGCGAGCGGCTCGAACAGCCCGGTCGGTACGTGTCGACACGCACCGTGAGCGACGCGATCCGGGAGGGTCAGTTGCGGTGGAACAGCACCGACGGCTGGCGGTTCGCCCTCGTCGAGGGGGGCGTCCGCTTCGTCGTGGTCGTGAGCGACACCGAGACGGACTCTCCGGTCGTCGTCACCGGCTGGACCGAGGTCGCGGACCGCGAGGCGGCGTTAGAGGCCCCGCGGTGGGACGGCGTCGACGTCGACACCATCGCCGTGCGGGCCGCGCTGAGCGAGTCGGCCGCGACGCCGATTCCCGACCGGATCCGCCCCCGAACGGTTACCCGCCCGTTCGAGGTGGGCGAGCATCGACTCGAAACCGAGCCCGGCGAGCCGTTCGTGCGCTGTACGGAGTGCGGCTGCCGGTTCCGCTCGAAGGAGGGGATCACGTCGCGGCGGTGTCGACAGCGGTCGCCCGGACGGTAGCGGTCGAGCTCCGACGTATCCATTTATACACAACTGTCGAGCGACGAATACCGCTCGGCCGTGAATCTGCGGTGCGGTGGCGGGACTCGAAGGGGCAGTCGCGAGGCGGGGATAGGCGATACAAGGACCGCAAGGAGCGAGCGAAGCGAGCGACTGAGGACCGCAACGAGCGTGCCCCCGCCTCGCGACCGGGGCTTCGGCGGTGTGCGTGTCGACGGTAGCAGCTATTGATAACTAGCCGACCGGATCGCCGTCTCGGACGCGGAATCGGCTCGGACGACTCTCTGGCGTCGGTTATAATCCGATGAAGTCGTCGAGTTCGACGTCGGTCACGTGGCCGCCGCACGCCGCGCACTCCTCCACGTAGTCCGGGGCCGCACCGCCTTCCATGTGGAGGTTACCGCACTCGGTACACACCTGGAATTCGGCGTCTAACATGCGGTCGAGCGTTTTTCGAAGCTCTCGTATATGCCTTGTGTCGAGCGCCGTCGCCGCTCGGACCGCCTGCCCGGTGACGCTACCCCTTTCCGCCTCGCGGTCGAAGCGACGGTGATGACCGACGACACCGGCGACGGCCCCGCCGGCGACGATGCCGCCGAATCCGACGACGACATCTCACTCGACCGCTTTCACGAGGCGCTCGAAGCCGAGGAGCGGCCGGTCACGACCGCGAGCGAGGTCGCGCGCAGACTCGGAACCTCGCAGGCCGCGGCCCGAGACGCGCTCGCCGCGCTCGTCGACCGCGGCGACGTGGACCGGCTCGACGTCGAGGCCGACCCCGTGGTGTTCTACCCCCGCGACTGGGGGGCGTTGGCGAGCCGCGAGCGCGTCGTGGTCTTCCCGAAGCGCCGCGAGATCGTCGTCGACCGACCTACCCAGTACACCCGCGCGCGGCTCTCGCAGTTCGCGAACCTCGTCGACACCACCGGCACCGAGCCGGGGACCCGCGGCTACCTCTATCGGATCCGGCAGGAGGACGTGTGGGCCGCGCCGTTCGACGACGACGACGGGCTCGTCGGCGCGCTCCGCTCGGTGCTGCCCCGCCGGTACGACCACCTCGAAGACTGGGTGCGCGACCAGTGGCGGCGCGCGCACCGGTTCCGGCT
This sequence comes from Halorubrum sp. ASP1, assembly GCF_005435135.1. Lineage (NCBI taxonomy): Archaea > Methanobacteriati > Methanobacteriota > Halobacteria > Halobacteriales > Haloferacaceae > Halorubrum > Halorubrum sp. ASP1. The sequence continues at coordinate 26,618 of NZ_SGUA01000014.1, forward strand.
GTACACCCACGAGGACGATTACGTCGTCCTCGAAGCCGCCTCGGAGAACCTGATGGGGAACGTCGCCGACCAGCACCTCGACGACGACCACCTCCGCGCGCCCATCTCGGACACGGAGGCGTGGGTCAACGAGGCGGCGGTCGCGGCGGTCAAGCGCGCGCTCTACGACGCCGGCTACCCCGTCGAGGACGACCGCGACTTAGAGACGGGCGACCCCGTCGAGATCGAACTCACGACCGACCTCCGCGACTACCAGGCCACGTGGGTGGAGACGTTCCTCGACCGCAAGTCCGGGGTGTACGTCGGCCCGCCGGGCTCCGGCAAGACCGTCGCCGCGATCGCGACGATCGCCGCGGTCGGGGGCGAGACGCTCATCTTGGTCCCCTCCCGCGAACTCGCCGAGCAGTGGCGCGAGGAGCTGCTCGACCACTCGACGGTCGACCCGGCCGACATCGGGCTGTATCACGGCGGGACGAAGGACATCAGCCCCGTCACGATCGCGACCTACCAGATCGCGGGGATGGACCGCCACCGGAGCCTCTTCGACTCCCGCGAGTGGGGGCTGATCTGCTTCGACGAGGCACACCACGTCAGCGCCCCCGTCTACTCCCGGACCGCCGAGCTCCAGAGCAAGCACCGGCTCGGGCTCTCGGCGACGCCCGTCAGCGAGACCGGCAGCGAGGAGGAGATATACACCCTGATCGGTCAGCCCATCGGCGCGGACTGGGACGCGCTGTTCGAGGCCGGCTTCGTCCAGGAGCCCGAGGTCGAGATCCGGTACGTCCCGTGGCGCGAGGAGATGGCCCGCAACGAGTACGCGGCCGCGGACGGGCGGGAGCGCAGACGGCTCGCGGCCGAGAACCCCGCCAAGGTCGAGGAGATCCGCTACCTGCTCGCCGCGCACCGCGACAAGAAGGCGCTCGTCTTCGTCGAGTACCTCGACCACGGGGAGGCGATCGCCGACGCGCTCGGCGTCCCGTTCGTCAGCGGCGAGACGCCGCACCGCGAGCGCGCGGAGCTGTTCCGCCGGTTCCGCGCGACGGACGACACCGACGAGGACGCCGACGGCGACCTCGACGTGCTCGTCGTCTCCCGCGTCGGTGACGAGGGGATCGACCTCCCGAACGCGGAACTCGCGGTCGTCGCGAGCGGGCTCGGCGGCTCCCGGCGACAGGGGTCGCAGCGCGCCGGCCGGACGATGCGCCCCACCGGCTCCGCGCTCGTCTACGTCCTCGCGACGCGCGGGTCGAGCGAGGAGGAGTTCGCCCAGCGGCAGATGCGCCACCTCGGCCGGAAGGGCGTCCGCGTCCGCGAGACGAACGTCGCGGAGTGACCGGAGGCGCGGTCCCTTTCGCCGGGGGTCCGGGGAGACCCGAGTCGGCCCGTCAGAGCGAGTCCGCCAGGCTCTCGGCCGCCGCTCCGATCGCTCCCTCGTTCTCGACGAACCGCACGGGCGCGTTCTGGTCCCTCGCGTACTGGAGCGCCGCGGAGCGGTTGAGGTCCTGCTCGAAGTCGATCTGCCGTTCGGTGACCCCGTCGAGGTCGCGGTCGCTCTCCCGCCGCCGTTCGAGGATCGTCGACGGCTCCGCCTCCACGAGGACGAACGCGTCCGGCGAGACGTCTTCGAGCACTTCGACCGGGAGCCCCTGGACGTAGCCGGTCTGCGTTTCGACCGCGAGGTGCGTCGAGAGGATCACGTTCGTCGTCGCCGCCTCCTCGGCGACGAACTCGCCGGCGCGACGCTGGAGGCGACGCGTCTCCGTCTGCGAGAGCGTGCCGAGCTGGGCCCGCTCGGTCGTGATGCACATTGCCGCCGCCTGTTCGAGCATCACGTCGCCGAAGTTGATCAGCTTGTACCCGTCGCCGAGTCCGCGTCGAACCGCCTGACAGACGCTGGAGAGGCCGACGCCGTTGACCCCCGACACGAGCGTGACGGACATCAGAAGCTCACCTCGTTCTCCTCGTCCCCCGGCATTCCGCCGCGGTCGTCGTAGTACCGGCGGCCGATGAACTGGGCGCCGACGAGCATCATCAGCGTGTCGTAGAGGTCGTCCGCCGAGTCGAACGTCTCGACGTCCGATCGGTCGATGACCGCCCGAATCGTCGTTGACTCCCCGTCCGGCGGCGACAGCGTCGTGTCACCGACCGTTTCCAGCACCTCACTCCGGGGTGCCGGAAACTCCAACCTCCTCGCGAACAGGTCCCGTGTCTCTGGTAAGCGCATTCATACCATATGATAACGCACGTGAGGATAAGTGTGTATGTACCACGGGGCGTCGTCGCGTCTCCCGAGCGTTCCCCCCGCGCTGTCGCCGACGCCTCGGACCCGACTCCGGCCCGTCGCCGGGCGAAGCTTTCAACACGCGCTCCGGCGACTTCGCGACATGGACGCTGACGAGCCCTCGCCCGCGGCGGATCCGACCGCGCCCGACGACCCGCCCCCGACCGTCGCCGAGGCGGTCGTCGACGCCATGCTCGACCGCGGCGTCGACACCGTCTTCGGTATCCCCGGCAAGCAGACGCTCCCGCTGAACCGGGCGCTCGCCGACCGCGACGCGCGGTTCGTCGTCGCCCGCCACGAGACGGCCGTCCCGCATCAGGCGTGGGGGTACGCCGAGACGAGCGAGCCGGACGCGATGGCGGCCACCTGCGTCGTCCCCGGTCCGGGAGACACCAACGCGATGAACGGGCTGAAGAACGCCCTCAACGACTGCGTCCCGCTGCTCCACCTCGCCGTGGAGACCGAGCGGTCGGTCCGCGGCGGCGACGGCATCCACGAGACGCCGCCGGAGACGTACGACACAGTCGTCAAGGAGAACGTCCTCGTCGACTCGCCGGCGGGCGCGGTCCCCGCGGTCGTCGAGGCGATCCGCTCCGCGCGCGAACACCCGCAGGGGCCGGTCCGCGTCGGGATCCCGAAGGACGTGCTCGCGAGCCGCACGCCGCAGTCGGTCGTCGGCGACCGCGACCCCTCGCCGCCGCCGACCGCGCCCCCGGACGCGGTGCGAGACGCCGCGGACCCCTTGGCCGACGCGGCGACGCCGGTCGTCCTCGTGGGCGGCGGCGTCAGGCGATCGGGCGCGAGCGAGGCGCTCCGGTCGGTCGCCGAGACCCTGGACGCTCCCGTGGTGACGACGTACAAAGGGAAGGGGACGCTGCCCGAGACCCACCCGCTGTCGGCCGGCGTCCTCTGTGGCGGCGCGAGCGCGGACCTCCGCGACCTGCTCGCGGGCGCGGACGTCGGCCTCGTCGTCGGCTCCGACCTCGACGCGGTCGCGACCGCCTCGTGGTCCGTCTCGATGCCGGAGACGCTGATCCACGTCACGCTCGACGGCGACGACGTGGGGTTCGGCTACGACGCCGACCTCGGCGTCGTCGCCGACGCCGACCGCTTCCTGCGCGACCTCGACGGCGCGCTCGACGGAGAGCCCCCGGCGAGCCGCGAGCGCGCCGGCGCCGCGCGCGCCGAGGCCGTCCGCGCGGCCGACCGCGATCGGTTCGCCGCGCTCTCGGAGGACCGCGGTTCCGACGATCCGCTCCGCTCCGTCGAGGTGCTCTCCGCGGTGCGCGACGCGGTCCCCGAGGACGCCGTCGTCACGGCCGACGCGGGCGGGTTCCGGCTGTGGACGCTCGTCTCGTTCCCCGCCGCGGGGCCGCGGTCGTACGTCAACCCCGGCTCGTGGGCGACGATGGGGACCGGGCTCCCCTCGGCGATGGGGGCCAAGCTGGCGAACCCGGAGCGCGACGTCGTCGCGCTCACCGGCGACGGGGGACTCATGATGTGCGTCCACGAGCTCCACACGCTGGCGAGCGAGGGGATCGACGTCACCGTCGTCGCGCTCAACAACGACGACTACGCGATCATCAGCGAGGAGGCGGAGCGCTCGTACGACTTCTCGGCCGGGAGCTACGGCTGGGCGGAGACCGGCCTCGACCTCGTCGCGGTCGCGTCCGGGATGGGGCTGCCCGCGGAGCGCGTCCGCGAGCGCGACGCGGTCGGCGACGCCGTCGAGCGCGCCCGGATCCGGGAGGGACCGGCGCTCGTGGAGGTCGTCACCGACCCGGGCGAACCGCAGGCGAGCGAGTGGATGACCGGCCCTCGCCCCGGCGAGTAGCCGCTCCGTTTCACGGCGAGCGTTTCCGAGATCTGAAGCGAACTATATCTGGGTCTGCTCCCGACTGCGCGTATGCGTAACCCGTGGGTCCACGACGACGTGCCGGACGACGCTGGCGGCGGATACGACGGTCCCGTCCGCCTGCTGGCGCTGCTCGTGTGGGGGTCGCTGGCCCTCCTCGTCGGCGGGTTCGTCCTCCTCTCCGGGGCCGGCGTCGTCGACCTCGCGGACGGCGGCTCGCTGGGCGAAGTCGTCACGGGTGTCGTCGCCGCGCTCGCCCTCGGGCTGGCGCTCCCGGTCCTGTTGAAGTTGCTCGCGGTCTCGCGGGCGCTCGCGCTCCTCGGGTTCCTCGGGACCACCGCGGTCGTCGGCCGGTTCGTGATCGCCCGCGAACCGGAGCAGTTCCGGGCCCTGCTCGACGCGCGCGACGGTCTGGTCGAGAGCGCCGATTCGCTCGGCGGCCTCTTCGACGTCGTCGACTCGATGTCGCCCGCGGCGGTCGACGCCGTGACGACCGCACTCGGAATCACGCCATCGGTGACCGACGCCGCGACGGCGCTCGTCGACGCCGCGGTGACCGCTCTCGTCGCGGTCCCGACGGCGTGACCGCGGCTCTCGCGGACCCCCTGTGACCGGGACTCGATCGACCGACTCCCCGAGTCCCACCGCGTTCACCCGGACGTGAGTCTTAACAACACCCGTCGTGAATTCCGCCCATGACGCATCCGAACGACGTCGCCGTCGGCATCGTCGGCCTCGGCGGCATCGGGTCCCACCACGCGACGAAGCTGGTCGAGCGCGGCGCGAATCTGGTCGGCGGCATGGACATCGACGGCGACGCCCGCGCGCGGTTCCTCGAGGAGTTCGGCCGCCCCGCGTACGAGGACGAGGCGGCCCTCTACGAGGAGTGCGACGCCGTGTTGGTCACCACGCCGAACCGCTTCCACGAGGAGTACGCCACCTCGGCGCTGGGAGCCGGCCTCGACGTGCTCTTGGAGAAGCCGCTGGCGCACACGGTAGCGAGCGCCGAGCGCATCGCCGACGCCGCCCGCGACGCCGAGGGGTTCTGTATGGTCGGGTTCAACAACCGGTTCGCGGAGCCGGTCCGGGTGATCAAACACTACCAGGACGAGGGGCGGTTCGGGGAGACCACGCACGTCGAGGCGAACTACGTGCGGCGGCGCGGCGTCCCCGGGCGCGGGTCGTGGTTCACCTCCGCCGACGTCGCCGGCGGCGGCGCGCTCATCGACATCGGCGTCCACGCGGTCGACCTCGCGCTCTACTTCCTCGATCACCCCGAGGTCGTCGAGGTGTCGGGCGAGACGCGCTCGGAGTTCGGCGGCCGCGACGACTACGCGTACGTCCACATGTGGGGCGACGACGCCGGGCCGGAGGGGTTCGACGTCGACGACTCGGCCTCGGCGTTCATCCGCGCGGCCGACGGCTCCACGGTGTCGCTGGAGGTCGCGTGGGCGACGAACCGCCCGGCGACCGACGAGTTCGTCGTCCGGGGCACCGAGGCGGGAGCGACGTTCGACCGCGGCAGCGACGACCTCACCGTCCACGAGGCGGGCGTCGGCGGCGGCCACCACCTCACGGACGCGAGCGTGGAGACGCGCGAGGGGGACGCTCACGCGGCCGAGCAGGCGACGTTCCTCGAAGCGGTCGCGGCGGGCGAGGCGCCCGCGATCAACACCGTCGAGGAGGGGCTCCGCGTCCAGCGCGTCATCGACGCCATCTACCGGTCCTCGGAGGCCGGCGCGGCGGTCCGACTGGACTGACCGCGCCACGCCCGAACCGGTCGGCCGGCGGGCGACGGCATCCGCGATGGGAACCTATTCGGTGTTGGGGACCGTTCCCGGCGACAACTCGTGACCAGCGACCCCGGCCCGACGCCGCCCTCCGAACGGATCACCAGCCTCGACGCCCTCAGGGGGTTCGCGCTGCTCGGCATCCTCGTCATCAACATCCGCGTGTTCTCGATGCCGGAGCAGACCCTGCTGAACCCCAACGTGTACGGCGACTTCACCGGGATCGACTACTGGGCGTGGTTCGTCGGCCACGTGTTCGCGCAGTCGAAGTTCATCACGGTCTTCTCGGCGCTGTTCGGCGCCGGCGTCCTCCTGTTCATCGAGAGCAAAGCGGAGAAGGGCCAAGACGCCGTCCGCCTCCACCTCCGCCGGACCGCGGTGCTGATCGCGATCGGACTCCTCCACGCGTACCTGCTCTGGTACGGCGACATCCTCGTCACGTACGGGCTGACCGGGATCTTCCTCCTCTTCGTCCGCGACCTCGACGCGCGCCGGCTCGCCGGCCTCGCGGGGATCTTCCTTCTCTTCGTCCCCGCGATCGAACTGTTCGCGGCGGTGTCGATCGGCGGGGAGGCGATCGCCGGCCAGTGGATGCCCTCGGAGGCCGCGATACGGCAGCAGGTGGCCGCCTACCGCGGCGGGTGGATCGACCAGATGAGCCACCGCGTCGACTCCTCGCTCCAGCGACAGACGAGCGGGTTCATCGGGTCGAGCTTCTGGCGGGTCGGTGGCGTGATGCTGCTCGGGATGGCGCTGTACAAGCGGGGCGTGCTGACCGCCGAGCGCTCGACCGCGTTCTACCGGCGGCTCGTCGCGGGCGGCGTCGTCGGCGTCGCGATCGTCGTCGCGGGCGTCGCCTACGTCGAGGCGAACGACTGGAGCGCGGGCGCCGCGCTGTACTGGCGGCAGTTCAACTACGTCGGGAGCCTCCTCGTCGCCGGCGGCTACGTCGGCCTCGTCACGCTGTTCGTCCGGCGGCGCGGCGAGGGGCTCGTGACCCGCGCGCTCGCCGCGGTCGGCCGGACCGCGTTCACGAACTACCTGCTCCAGACGGTGATCGCGACGACGATATTCTACGGCCACGGCCTCGGGCTGTTCGGCTCTGTCAGCCGCGTCGAGGCGATGGGGATCGTCGTCGCCATCTGGGCGGTTCAGGTGCCGCTCTCGGTGCTCTGGCTGCGCCACTTCCGGTTCGGCCCGGTCGAGTGGGTGTGGCGGACGCTCACTTACGGAGAAGCGCAGCCGATGCGCCTCGAAGGCTGACCGGCGCCGCGCCCCCTCGGCGCCCCTAGCCAAGCGCGCGTTCTCCGAACTGAGACTCGCGAGGACACGTTGAACACCCGCCCGCCGAACCTCCCTCCATGACCGGCTTCGACGTCCACGACCACCGCCACGAACTGAAACAGCTCCGCGACTCAGGCCGGACGAGCCTCTGGGAGAACAGGGAAGCGATGGCGTGTCCCGTGTGCGACGACGTCTTCTCGCGGCTCTTCGTCACGCGGCAGGCGGGGACCACGTTCCCCGAGAACGACGGCGCGCGGTTCTGTCTGCTCCGCGACGACGACGCCGTCTACCTGTTCAGGCACTGAGCGCACGGGGGATCGGGTCCCGGCGCGGTCAGTCGTCGCCGACGGGGTCGACGCCGGGGTCCGGATCGTCGATGTAGCGGTCGGTCCACGTCCCCCGCGAGAACCACGCGACGCCGACCGCCGCGCCGAGAACGTTCCCGAGCGCCATCCCGACCCACACGCCGGTCTCGCCCCAGTCGGCCACGAACACGAGGTACGCCACGCTCGCGACCCGGCCGACCCAGAGGGTGACGATGGAGATGACCATCGCGGTCTTCGTGTTGCCCGCGCCGCGGAACGCGCCTAAGATTACCTGCGAGACGCCGATGAAGGCGAACTCGACCGACCGGATCCGAACGTAGTCGACCGCGTGGCCGATGGTCGCCGGCGCGTCCGGCACGTCGCCGAGGAACGCCCCGACGATCGGTTCGGTGAACGCCACGGCGACGACGGCGACGAGGAACATCACGCCCGCGCCCGTCGTGGCGGCGAACTTCACCGCCCTGCCGGCGCGGTCGGCGCGGTCCGCGCCGAGGTTCTGCCCGACCATCGTGTCGATGGCGCGCCCGAGCCCCATCGCGGGCAGGAAGACGAGCGAGATGAGGCGGTTGCCGAGACCGTAGGCGGCGACCACCGGCGGCGAGAACGTGACGATCATCGCGGTCAGCGTGATCATCGCGAGGGCGCTCGTCGTCTGCTCGACGCTGGACGGGAGGCCGAGCCGGAAGATGTCCCGGATGAAGTCGAGGTCGGGCGCGAGGTGGCTGACGGTCACGTTCGGGCCGTAGCCGGTCCCGAACAGGATCCACATTCCGATGGCGGTCGCGACGCCCCGCGAGAGGATGGTCGCGAGGGCGGCGCCCTGGATCCCGAACCCGGTGATCCCGGTCGCCGAGAGCAGGCTCGCCTCGAGCGCGACCGGGTCGAGGGCGGCGACGCCCGGCACCGCGGCCAGCCACTGGAACAGCGGATTCCCGTCGAACCCGAAGATGAAGAACGGGTCCAGCAGGACGTTCAACAGGACGGAGACGAACATGACCGCCATCGGCGTCCGCGTGTCGCCGTAGCCGCGCATCAGCGCCGAGAAGACGAAGAACCCGAACATCAGGGGAATCCCGGCGAATATCACCTCCATGTAGTCGGCCGCGAGCGGGATCACGGTGGCGGCCGTGTCGGCGTCGCTCGGGAGGATCTCCAGGGCCGGTCGGGTGTAGAAGTACCCGCCGATGCCGATGAGCACGGACAGCACCGAGACGGTGAAGATGGTCTGTCCGGCCACGAGGCCGGCGGACCCGTCGCCGTCGGCGCCAGTGTACTGCGCGACGAGGATCGCGCCCGCGGTCGTGAAGCCGCCGGCGACCGCGATCAGCAGGAAGATGAGCGGGAACGCGAGGCTGATCGCGCCGACGGCCTCCGCGGAGAGCCGGCCGAGGTAGAGGGTGTCGACGATGTTGTACGTGACCTGTAGCAGCTGGATGACGACGATCGGCCACGCCAGTCGGAACAGCGGGCGGAGGAGGCTCCCCTCGGTGATCGACTCGTCGTCGAGGGGACCGTCGTCGTCGGGACCGCTCGACGGCCCGGCGACGACGTCGTCCGGCCGGTCGCCGGAGGGATCGTCGGGCGAACCGTCGGCGGAGGAGCCGTCGGAGTCGGCAGCGGGCTCGTCGCTCACTGCCGTAACACGCCGGGGGCGCTCTATCAGGCTTCCGATTCGGTTACCCGGCCCCGCCGCCGCTCACGTCGCCGCGGTCGGGCTCGGAGTCGACGCCGCCCCGGGCGGCGCCGTCGCCGGCGGCGTCCGAGCCCGGGCCGTCGCCGACCTCCGACGCATCTGCCGCCGGCGCGTCGGGGTCGACGGCCCTCGGCGCCTCGCTCCCGGCGTCGACGCGGGCGACGCCCGACGTGTCGTCGAAGACGAGGTGCCGGTGCGGGTACGCCATCTCCACGTCCGCGTCGGCGAGGCGCTCGCGGATCAGGGTGTTCACGTCCGATTGGACCTTCGCGAGCTTGTACGGCTTCTTCACCCAGTACCGCAGCCGGAGGAGGATCCCGTCGTCCGCGAACTCGTGGAGCCGACAGTCCGGGCCCGCCATGTACCGGGCCACGCCGATCCGGATGTCGGGGCCGCCGTCGATGACGGCGTCGCAGTCGCGCGCCGCCATCTCGATCAGCCGCCGCGCCTCCGGGATGTCGCTCTCGTAGGTGACCAGCACGTCGATAGACCGGCGCGTCCGCTCGTCTTCGGCCGAGAGGTTCGTCACGTCGCGTTCGCGCATCGTCCCGTTCGGCACGACGAGGAAGGTGTTGTCGACGGTGAAGATCTTCGTGTACCGGATGGTAATGTCCTCGACGAACCCGGCGGTCCCGTCCTCCAACTCGATCATGTCGCCGATCTCGAACGGCTGGTCGGCGAGGACGAACACGCCGTTGATGAAGTTCCCGACAAGCGGCGCGAGGATGATACCGATGACGGCCGAGAACACCGCCGTCCCGAGGAGGAGGTCGGCGAACTGGAACCCGGCGGCGCCCAGTCCCACGAGCAGTGCGGCCCCGATCGTTCCCGCCCGGACGCCGCGGACGATCGTCTGTGCGACGCTCTGGCGGGACACCCGCTGCGCCACGGGGCGACCGATCAGCCGGACCAGGAAGTTTGCGAGGACGACGCCCACCGCGACGGAGGCGACCACGGTGAGGAGCCCCGCTCCTGGCAGCTCGGCGAGCCGAGAGCCGAGACTGGCGAGCCGGGAGACGACCCCGACAATCGGCGTCACCTCCGGGAAGACCATGATGACTCGCGGACGGCCATCCGAAAAAGCGTTTCTCCCTGCGGACGCCCCGGGCGGAGAGCGCGAGCGCGGCGCCCCCGAGCGCGCTGAACGTCGGCGCCGCGGTGCCGCTCGTCGACACGGCGAACGCGACCTACGACCTCGGCGTGGACGCGACCCACTTAGAGGCGTTCGCGGAGGAGATCCGGCGGCGCTACGAGGACCTCGCCGAGCGGATCGAAGAGCGGGAGCCGGAGGGGAGCGACGACCGGACGTATCTGTGACCGGTCGGTCGTCGCGGGGGTGGAGGAGCGAACTCTGAAAACGCGTACAACTCGACTCATAGTAAAAAGCTATAATCCCCGCCCCCCTTCGTCGGACTATGACAGACGATCTCCGGGACACCCTCGACCGCGTCGGGGACCGGTTCAACCTCGGCGAGTACGAGATCGACGCGTACCTCGCGGTGTTGGAACACGGGGAACTGACGGCGAGCGACATCGCCGACCGGACCGACATCCCGCAGCCGCGGGTGTACGACACGGTCCGGAGCCTCTCGGACCGCGGGCTCGTCGAGCTCCGCGAGTCCCGACCGATGAAGATCGTGGCCGTCGACCCCGACGACGCGTTCGGCGAGCTCCGCTCGTCGTTCACGGAGATGGTCGACGAACTCGAGGCCCGCTACACCGCGCCGACCAGGGAGACCGAGGCGGTGTCGCTCGTGAAGTCGCGCTCGACGATCCTCCGGTACATCGAGGAGGTGATCGAGAACGCGGAGTACGAGCTCGCGGTGTCGCTCACGCCCGGCCTCCTCCGGCGGTTCCGCGACGAGCTCGCCGCGAAGGTCGCGGCGGGCGTCAGCGTCGAACTGCTCGTCACGCCCGCGTCGAACGCGCCGGACCCGGCGGAGTTCGACTACCTCGAGGTCGCGACCATCGCGCGCGCCCGCCGCGGGATCACCACGCCGGTCCTCGCGGTCGGCGACGGCGAGTACTCCGTGTACGCCACGCAAGACGCGCTGCGCGACGACCGCGAGCGCTACGGCGTCATCTTCAACCGCTCCGCGCTCGGCTTCCTCGTCTCGGGCTTCTTCGGCACCGTCCTGTGGACGACCGCCGAGACGCTGGCCACCGACGGCGCGGAGCGGCCCTTCCCGCGCCGCTACGCCTCGATCCGCCGCGCCGTGAAGGACGTGCGGGAGTTCGACGGCGAGGAGTTCTACGCCACGGTCGAGGGGCGCGACATCGAGACCGGCGAGGAGGTGACGGTGCGCGGGAAGGTGGTCGACGTCGCGTTCGTCGACACCGAGGAGGTCGCCTCGCTCGTCGTCGAGACCGACGAGGGGCGCGTCGAGATCGGCGGCCGCGTCGCCGCCCTGGAGGACGTCGAGGGCCAGGAGATCGTGATCGGGCGCGGCGAGCCGCCGGCGCTGTGAGGCGGACTTCGGTCGCCGCGCGGTCGCCGTTCAAGTGCGTGCGGTCCGAAGCGTCCCCGTGACCGACGACGCGTCCCTCGACGACGACCGGGCGGTACCGACCGTGTCCTGCGAGCGGTGCGGCCGCGAGTGGGACCTCGACCGCGAGATCGACGGCCTCGACCCCGGCGGCCACGCGGTCGAGCAGTTCGCGATCGACCACGAGCGCCACACCGGCCACTACCCGGACGACGTGACCCCGTGGATCGCTCGGTGCGAGCGCTGTCCGGACGGCGAGCGCTTCCTGGCGGAGCGGCCCGCCCGGCGCTGGGCGCGGACCCACGCGCGACACGCGAACCACCCGGTCCGGCTCGAAGCGCCGAGGGGCGACGACGACCTCGTCGCCCCTGACGGCGACCGAGACGGGGCGTGAGGGGCTGACCGCCGGCTCCGGTCACGGGCCGAGCGCCGCGATGTCGGCGCCGACCGCGGCCCGCGCGTCCGCCGGGTTGGGGTCGCTGTCGGCCAGGTGCGTCCACTCGCAGGCGGACAGCGCCGCGATCCGCTCTTGGATCGCCGTCCTGTACGGCGCGGCCGACGGGACGCCGTCACCTGTCCCCCAGACGTCGTCGATGACGGTCCGCGAGTCGATCCGGACCTCGACGGCCGCCGGGTCGCAGCGCGCGGCCAGCGCCTCCAGTCCCATGTGGAGCGCGGCGTACTCCGCGGCGTTGTTTCCGACCCGGCCGACCGGTCGCCCCAGCCGGACCGCCGGTTCGCGGTCGGCCCGCAACACGGCGCCCGCCCCCGCCGGCCCCCGGTTCCCGCGGGCGCTCCCGTCGACGTAGAGGACCACGCTGCCGTCGTCGTCGCCCCACGAGCCCTCCCGCTCGCCCGGCGGGTCCGCGGCGAGTACCGCCTCGACGGCGGTCCGGATCTCGCCGTCGCCGGTCCCCGGGTCGAACAGGCCGCCGTAGCCGGACACGGCCGCGTCGATCGCGTCGATGGCGGGGCCGATCTCGTACCCGTACCGCGCCAGGACCTCGTCGACGCGACTCGCGAGCGGCGAGAGCCCCTCCGTGGGGAGTCGGTCCATCACTCCTCCGTCGTCCGGCGCGCTCCCTGTCGGTCCATCACCAACGGGTTCGACCGACGAGACAAAAAGGCGCGGGCGCCCCGGCAGCGCGGCCGCGAGCGGGACGGCTTCGTCCATGCCGCGCGTGGCCGCCGTAGGGAGTACGCGACGCTCGGCGGGTCCGGAACGAAGGCGAGTCGGATCGGCATCGGGACGAACACCTTCGGCGGCGACGCGGACCGGCACCTCTCGGACGAGGAGGCGCAGGTGGTCGTCGACACCGCGATCGACCACGGGATCGCCTTCATCGACACCGCAAACGCCTACGACGCCGGCGAGCGCGAGCGCGTGCCCGGCGAGGCGCTCGACGTCGACCCCGCCGACCCGGACCTCGACTGGCCGGCCGAGCCGTACGAGCCGGTGCCGGTCGACGGCCCGAGCTGACGCGCTCGCGCGGCCGCCACATCGACAGCGTATTTACGTCCCGAGCGCGACCGGTCTGACATGACGCTCGTCGTGGTCCCCGTCCGGTTCCCTCCCTCGTCGCACTCGGCGGCGACGCTGCGAGAGGCGACCCGCGTCGCCGAGGAGCGCGACGCGGACCTCACGGTCCTCCACGTCGACCTCTACCAGCGCTCCGGCGGGGTCTCGCGCAGCGACCTCAAGCGCGCCGTCGAGGAGCGAATCGGTCGGGTCGACCGCGCGCGCTACGTCGTCCGCCGCGGCTTCCTCGTCGAGGAGACGATCCTCGAAGAAGTCGTGGCCGAGGGCGCCGACGTGGTCGTCATCGGGTCGAAGCAGGCCGGCCGGTGGCGGCGGATGGTCCAGAAGCTGCTCTCCGACCCCGACATCGACTCCTTCCTCCGGGGCGAGCTCGACTGTACCGTGATCACCGTCGACGCGGACGGCGGGATCACGACCAACGAGGTCGACGACGAGGGCCCGCCCCTGCCGGAGGACGACGACTGAGCCCTCGCGCGGTCCGACCTACTGGGCGACCTCGTACCGCCGCTCGTACTCGATGACGGTCGCCACTCGGTCGGCGACCGCGGCGCCGAACTCGCGCTCGACGACGTACAGCGCCAGGTCGATTCCGGAGGTGACGCCGCCCGCTGAGAGCAGGTCGCCGTCGTCGACGACGCGGGCGTCGACGACCTCGGCGCCCGACTCGCGGAGCTCCTCGACCGCCGACGCGTGCGTCACGGCCCGGCGGCCGTCGGTGACGCCCGCCTCCGCGAGCAGCATCGAGCCCGTACACACCGAGGCGATCCGGGTGCCGGCCGCGTGGTGGCCGGCGAGCGCGCGCGGCGCGTCGCCCTTCTGCGCCTCCGCCCAGGCGCTCGCGTCCTCGTCGCGCGCGCTCCAGCCGCCCCCGGGGACGACGAGCAGGTCGGGCGCGTCGGCCGACTCGGGGTCGGGAAGGACTCCGTCCACGCCCACGCGGGTCCCGTGGCTCGCGGTCACCGTCTCGCGCTCGGCGAGCGTGACGTACCTGACGCGGCCGGCGCGCTCGCCGTCCGCGGCGGCGTAGCCGAGCGCGTAGTCGAACACCTCGTACGGCCCGATGCCGTCGAGTTCGTCGAACCCGTCGTACAGCAGCACGTCGACGTTCATACCGCTCCGGAGGGCGGCGGACGGTTTGTGCGTTCCCCCTCCGGGAGAGCGAGGTCCCGGCCGCGCGTCGGTCTGAGCGTTCGACGGGGCGTCACTCGTCGTCGAACGCGGCGACGACGCGCTCCATGTCTCCCGCGACGCGCTCCGGGTCGATCCGCTCGCCGCGGTAGGCCCGTTCGACCACGCCGTCGGGGTTGACGAGCAGGGTCACGACGATGTGGGTGAAGTCGTAGCCCGGGAGGCGGTCGCTCTCCGTCGTCCGCTCGAAGCCGATCCCCAGTCGGTCCTCGACCACCGCCTTCGCGCGAGCCGGCGTCTCCGGCCGCAGGTAGATCCAGTTGCCCGCCTCGAGGTCGGCGCCGATCGACTCGGCGTTGTCGCGGAGCGCCGCCGCGTCGTCGCGCTCCGGATCGAACGTGATCGGGATAAAGTACGTGTCGTCGGTCAGCCCCGCCGCCGCGACGCGGCGCTGTACCGTCGCCCACTGGCGGAGGAGGATCGAACACTCCGCGGGACAGAACGTGAACACGCCGGTCACGAGGGCGGTCCGGTCGAGCTCGTCGCTGTCGAACGTCTCGTCCGCGAGGGGAGCCGGCAGCTCGAACGACGGGAGCGGCTGGCCGTACGCGGGATACGCGAGGTCCTCGCTGTCCGCGAGCTGGTCCGACTGCGGATCGAGCACGACGTCGTCCGGGCTTCCACCGAACAGGCGCGACGTACAGCCCGCGACGGAGCCGGCGGCGGCCGTTCCGACGCCGGCGAGCAGCGTTCGTCGCTTCATACCCGAGCGAAGGGGCGAGCGGCGCATAACGCGTCTGGTGCGATCGACGAACGCGAGCGACCCGGGTCTCGCGGGAGCGAGCGCGCGGCGAGTCGGTCGCCCGAGTCAAAACGGGGTGTAGTACGGGATCGGCGGGTGCGGCAGCGGCACGCCGAGCGTCGCGAGCCCGTGCTGGAGCGGGACGTATCCGAGGGCTACGAAGGCGACGCCGAGCACCCGGTGGATCCGCAGCCGCGTTTCGAGACGCATCGACCCGAACACCGTACCGAAAAGCAGCAGCGACGGCACGGTGCCGAGGCCGAGGGCGCCGAGCGCGACCGTTCCCCCGAGCGCGCTCCCCTGAACGAACGCGTAGAGGAAGGCCGGGTACAGGAGCGGGCACGGGAGAAAGCCGTGCGCCGCCCCCAGACCGACGATCCGCCAGTCTCCGACCCACGCGTCGACGCGGGCGACGATCCGGTCGCTCACCGCGCTCGCCGCCCGGTCGAACCCCGGTATCGGGACGGACTCCAGCCGGAGGCGGAGCGCGTAGCGCGCGCCGACGGCGATGATCACTCCGCCGACGAAGATGCCGGTGAGCGCGTGGACGTCGTCGGCGACGCCGGTGACCGTCCGCCCCGTGACGAACGCGAGGCTGCCGGCGAGACCGAAGGCCCCGCCGAGGGTCGCGTAGCTCGCCGTGCGTCCGAGGTTGAAGAGCGCGTGCTGGCGCACCTGGCGGAGGGTGAGGTCGTCGTCTCGCCCGCGACCGCCGCCGGCCTGCCCGGACCGCATCCGATCGGCGTAGGTGGTGACGAGCGGGCCACACATGCCGAGACAGTGCGCGCCGCCGAGCAGTCCGACGAGCAGGAAGACGCCGAGGCCGAGCGACTTGGTCGCGTACAGGGAGCCGCTCGGCTCACAGGTCGCCGTTCCGACGGCGTCGACGAGTCGAAGCGCCCCGGTATCGATGAGGACGTCCATACCGGATCAACGACCGCCGGGTCGCTAACCGATCTGGTGTGATCGGCGAACGGGCGCGAGCCCGGCTCACACCGATCCCCTCGCGCGGCGCTCACCCGTCACCCCTCGGCGTCGAGGAGCGAGTCGACCGTGCGGACGAAGCGGTCGACGAGCCGGTCGGGCAGCGACGGCGACACCTCGTCGAGGAGCGCGGCCGTCCGGTCCGGACGCGCCAGCGCGACGGTCATCGGCCGGTCGGGGGACTTCTCGACGATCCCGTGGTCCGCGAGCGTCGAGACGTGCCACGACACCGTGCTCTTCGCGAGGTCGAGGTCACCGGCGAGCGCCGCCGGCCGGGTTGGGCCGTCGGCGTGGAGCCTGACGACGATCTCGCGGGCCGTCTCCCGCCTGAGAAACGCGAGCGTCCGCCGGTCCCACGGGTCGACCGCCGGATCGAAGTAGTGCGCGCGCCCGCCGATGCGTTCGACCGCGAGCTCGCCGTCCCGGACGAGCCGGCGGAGGTGGTACTGCGCCTGTCCGGTCGCGATGTCGAGCTCGCGGCCGATCCGGTTGAAGTGGACGCCGGGGGCGTCGCGGACGTGGCGTCGGATCCTGTCTCTGGTGTCCGCCATTTTCGGGGGATCGACCTACCCCCGCTCGGAATAAAAGGCGCCCGTGCGGTCTCTCGCTCTGGGAACGGCGGCGGGGCACGTCTTCTTGTCGGTCGGCTCCCAAGGGCCGGTGTGACGCAGTCGCTCTCGGGGTCGGTGTCGGCGCTCGCCGGATGGTCCGTGGAGGGGTCGCTGCCGATCCTGGCGGTCGTGGTCGCCGCCGGACTCGGGACGAGTCTCCTCTTCGCCGTCAGCCTCGCCGCCTACCGACGCCGCCGGCAGGCGCAGTACCGACTGATCTCCCTCGCCGTCGGCGCGCTCCTGGCTCGGTCGGTGGTCGGCGTCGGGACCGTTCTGGGAGCCGTGCCGATGCCGGTCCACCACCTCCTCGCGCACAGCCTGGACTTCCTCATCGCCGCGACCGTCCTCTATGCGGTGTACGCCCACGCGCCCGGCGCGGTCGGCGACGACGCCGCCTCGGACTGAGCCGAGCGACGCGCCTACCGGCCGACGCTCCCGCGGAGGCGTTCGACCGCGACGCCGACGCGGGGCCCGAACGCGACGGCGGCGACGGAGACGACGGTCCCGCCGACGGTCCACCCGACGAGCGAGGCCACCGCCCGCCCGGTCTGGACGAACCCGCCCTCCGGCGCGAAGGCGACGCCGATCACGTGCTCGAAGACGAGTCCCCGGAACGCACCGTTCGGGGAGAGCGCGACCGACCCGGCGATCCCGCCCGGCGACGCCCCGGCCGACAGCGATCGAAGCACCGCGAGGTCGCCGGCGAGAACGCCGCCGAGCAGCGCGAGGAGGGCGAGCGCGACCGCGCTCCGCCGGCTCGTCGCGACCGTCGACACCGCCGCCGAGAGCGCGAGGTACGCCGCGCCGAACGGCACGACGAGCGCGATGAAGCGGACGAAAAGCACCGGCGAGTCGACACCGGCGTGCGTCGCGAAGATGCCCGTGTCCGGCGCGGCGGTGAGCCACACGTAGGCGCCGACGAGCGCGAACGGGCCGCCCACGAGCGCGACGAGCGCGACCGTCCGGGCGAGCAGCACCCCGAGGACGTACCCGGTCGCGCTCACCGGATACGTCCGGATCACGCTGAGCTCCCCGCTCGCGGCGTCGGCGAACAGCGAGCGGTACCCGAGCACGACCGCCAGCAGCGGCACAAGCACCTCGGCGGGCAACAGCAGGTCGACGACCGCGGGCACGAACCCGGTCGCGCCGCCGCCCCCGACCGCGACGAGGCCGGCGAGGACGACAAGCAGCCCGGCAGCGAGAACGGCGTACCCGGGCGTCCGGCGCACCGTGACCAGCTCGCGCCGGAAGACGACCCACACGCCGCCGAACGGAGAGTTCACCGGTCGGACACCCCCGTGACGTGGACCGACTCGGCGTCGGCTCCGCCGCTCTCTCCGCCCTCCTCCGCCCCGCCGCCCGCGGGCGACGACGCCCCGTCGGTGCCGGCCGCGACCGCGCGGTACAGCGCCGCGACGTCGTCGACCCCCCGCTCGTCGAGGAGGCGCTCGCGGCGCCCGGCCGCGGCGACCCGGCCGCGGCGGAGGACGACGACCGCGTCGGCGTGGGCGTCGACGAGGTCGAGGTCGTGCGAGCTGACGACGACGGCGGCGTCGTCGCCCGCCCGCGCCGCCGCGCGGAACGCCCGCTCTCGCATCTCCGGGTCGAGCCCGCTCGTCGGCTCGTCGAGGACGACGACGTCCGGGTCGCCGAGCCTCGCCTGTGCGATCCCGAGCAACCGCCGCATCCCGCCGGAGAGGTCCGCGACCCGCTTCCCGGCCGCGTCCGAGAGCCCGACCGCCGCCAGCGCCGCGTCGGGGTCGCCGCCAGCGAGCGCCGCGTAGAACCCGAGGGTCTCTCGGGCGGTGAACCCGTCTCGGAACGGTACCCGCTGCGGGAGGTAGCCGACGCGCTTCTCCGACCCCGAGCGCGGACCGCCCTCGGGGTACCGGACCGTCCCCGCGGTGGGTTCGACCGCGCCGCTCAGGACCCCGAGCAGCGTCGACTTGCCGGAGCCGTTGGGACCGATGACGGCGGTGACGCCCGTCCCGACCGACAGTGAGACCTCGTCGAGCACCGCGACGCCGCTGTAGGTGCGCGTGACGCCGTCAAGCGCCGCGAGCGTACGGTCGCTCATTCGGCCCCCTCCGCGGTCGCCGTGGCGTTCCCGTCCGCTCCGGCGGCGGAGCGCCACGACGACTCGACCGGGTCGCCGTCCGACTCCGCGACGGCGGCGAGCCGGTCGGGGTGATACGGTTCGGCCGCGGGCGCCGGATCGATGATGCTCCCCGAGCGCGCCCCGGGCACGGTCCCGCGGAGCGCGTCGAGCAGCCGCGCGGCGGGGGACTCACGCACCGTTACCGCGCTCACCGTCCGGTGGAGCGCCCCGTCGACCGGCGACGTCGGGCGGTACGCCCGTTCGCCAGGACCGCGCGGTCCGACGTTCGCGCCCTCCCAGTAGTTCCCCCGGCCGCCGTCGGCCCACACGCGCAGCGCGCCGGCCCCGGCCGCCGCGTGGTCCGCGTTGCCGACGAAGTCGTTGGCGACGACCCGACTGGAGGGGACGACCGTCGTCGCCCGCGCCCCGAGCTCGTTGCCGACGACGACGTTGTGCTCGTACAGCGACCCGCGGGCGCTCGTGGAGAAGCCGAGCTCGTTGTCGACGAGCGTGTTGTAGCCGACGTACGTCCGCGTTCCCGACGCCTGGATCCCCGCGCTGGAGTCGCGGACGTCGTTGCCGACGATCGCGTTCCCGGCCGGCCGCGTCATCACGGTCACCCCGGCGAACACCTCGTTTCGGAAGACGTTGTCCGCGACCAGCGCGTCCCCGGTGTACATGAGGTGCGTCCCGTACCGGTTGTCGACGAACGTCGAGTTCCGAACGACGGAGCCGTCGGCGCGGTGGAGGTAGATCCCGTCTCGCCCGCCCTCGAACCGGCTGTCCGTGACGGTGACGCGCGACTCCATCCCTGTGATGCCCATGAACCCCGCCTGCCACTCGTCGGTCCCGTGGACGACGAGCCCGCTCGCGGTCGCGTGAGAACCCGATCGCAGCAGGAGCCCGCTCGCGTTCGTGTCCACGACCACCTCGTCGACGACGAGGCCCGGCGCGCCGACGGCCTTCACTCCGGCGTCGCCGTGGCCGTAGCCGAGCTGGATGTTCGTGTCCCACGTACCGCCCGCCGGGTCGCGGGACTGACGGGCGGCTTCCGGGTCCCGGGTCCGATTCCCCGTTCCCGCGATTCGCAGCCCCGTGAGCGCCACGTCGGCCGCGCGGACGGTGACCACCGAGCCGGTGCCGTTGCCGACGATCCGGGTCGCGGCCGCGTCGCCCCGCCCGGCGCCCGCGCCGGCGATCGTCACGGACCGGTTCACGGTCACCGTCTCCTCGTAGGTCCCGGGCGGGACGCGGACTGTCGTGTTCGGCGGCGCCGCCGCGACCGCCGCGGAGACGGTGGGGGCGTCCTCGCCGACGACGACGGAGACCGGTCGGTCCGCGCGCCGTTCCGCGGCCGCGAGCCGCTGGTTCGCCGTCCGCCAGCGGTCCGCGGCGAGCGACCGCACGGTCGCCGCGGAGTCGACGTCGTACGACCGGGTCCGGACCGCCTCCCACCCGACGACCGACCCGCCGTGGTCGTCGGCGAACGCCGCCGCCGCCTCGCGGCCGCGGAACGGGACGACGACTTCGCCCGACGGCGTCTCGGCGTCGCTGCCGACGACGTAGAACGCCTCGTCGACCGGCGTCCACCCACCTGCCCCGCCCGCCGCGAAGAGTCCGGACTCGGTCGTGCCCGGGTCTCGGTGATCGAACGTCTCCACGTACGCGACGAGCGGGTAGCCGAACTGTCGCTCGGTCCGCCCGTCTCCGCGCGAGTCGACGAACGAGGCGATCCCGTTGTAGCCGACGACGTACTGGAGCTGCGAGTAGAACACCTGGACGCGCGGGAGCGTCGCATCGCCCGCCATCAGGGCGTCCGTCTCCGAGGAGAGCCCCAACTCGACCGCGTCCTCGAACCGCACCGGCTCGGGGACTGACTCGCTCGGGTCCGCGGCGAACGCGCCCGCGGTGCCCACGGCCGCGAGGGCGACGAGCGCGACGGCCGCGAGACGGAGGCGACGCGACCGGCCCGAGTCGGTGTCGAATACTGCCACGCGTTCGGTTCGATCGCCAGTGGCTTATGGCGTTTGGTTCGTTCCTCGAACGCGCCGCTGAACGCGTCCAGAGGGGCTAAGAGGCCAGTACCCCAACTACGACCATGACGAAACGCGACCCATCGACTCCCACGCCCGCCAGCTCGAAGAGCGTCCCGCGGCGCCGAGTGCTCGCCGGAATCGCCGCCGCAGGGATCGGTTCCGTCGCCGGTTGCGCCGGCGGTGGGTCGAACTCGATCGCCCCGGTCTCCATCGACGACGACCAGGCATGCGACCAGTGCGGGATGATCGTCGCGGACCACCCGGGAACGGTCGGGCAGGTCCACTTCGAGGACGACGAACCGGAGGGTGGTCGCCCGGCGCAGTTCTGTAGCGCCACCTGTACGTACACCTACCGCTTCGACGCCGAAGACTCCGGGCGCACGCCGCTCGCGACGTTTCTCACCGACTACTCCGCGGTCGATCAGGAGGTGTTCGAGGAGGGCAGCGACACGATGTTCTCCTCGCACGTCGACAGCGAGGCGTTCGCCCGCGAGCCCTCCCTCACCGTCGTCGCGCGCAGCGAGGTAATCGGCGCGATGGGACCCGACCTGATCCCGTTCAGCGAGGAGGGCGACGTCGAGTCGTTCGTCGCCGAGTACGGCGGCGAGGCGATGCCCGCGACCGAGGTGGACCGCGCGACGCTCGAAGCACTGTGAGCCGTCAGTCGTCCGCCGTCGCGTCGCGACCGATCTGGTTGACGCCGAGCGAGCCGACGAGTTCGGTGCGGGGGTACGGGAACCCGATGCCGGCCTCGTCGGAGCGTCGCATGACGGTCTCCGCGAGCGCGTGTTTGACGCCGCCGGCCCCGGTCTCCGCGGGGTCGTCCACACCCGGTGGTTGAACACGACGGCGGAGTCGCCGAGCGCGGTCAGCGGTGCGGCCGGCTCCGGGTCGGCGAGCAGGCCCGCCTGAAGTAGTTGCGTAGTCACACCGTCTCCGATCGTCGCCGTTGGAGTTAGGTACGGTCGATAAATCGGGTGTGTGGCCTAACGAGCCGAAAAAGAGCGTCCGGCCGACCGAGTCGCGCCCGGGGCTACTCCGCGGCGCCCCACTGCTCGACGCGCTTCGGGCGGTCCGAGACCGCCATCACGTCGAGGTCGTCGCCCGCGTGGTCGAGCGCCTCCAGCGCCGCCTTCGCGGAGGCGTGCGTCGAGAAGTAGGTGATCTCCTCCTCGACGGCGACCTCCAGCAGGTCGCGCTGGCGCGAGACGATGAGGTCGAGGTCGCCGCGCTTGGCGGCCTCGATCAGGTCCGTCGCCTCGCTCAGTTCGAAGTGCTCGGCGTAGCCCGCGACGAGCGCCTCGCCCGCCTCGGTGTCCGGGTCCGGGAACTCCTCGGCCGAGAGGTCGACGACGGCGGTGCCGGACTCCGGGATCGGCTTCCCGGTGGCGTCCTGCGCCTTGTCGTACGCCTTGCCGAAGGAGGTCGCGGTGCCCATCACCTCGCCGGTGGACTTCATCTCCGGCCCGAGCCGCGGGTCCGAGCCCGGCAGGCGGTCGAAGGGCAGGACGACCTCCTTCACCGAGCGGTGTGCGGGGATCTGCTCGTCGGCGTCGAGGTCGGCGAGCGTCAGGTCGTCGGTCATCACCTTCGCCGCCAGCTTCGCGATGGGGACGCCCGTCGCCTTCGAGACGAACGGGACGGTGCGCGAAGAGCGGGGGTTCGCCTCCAACACGTACACCTCGCTGTCCGCCTCGGGGTCGTCGACGCCGGTCACGGCGAGCTGGACGTTGAGCAGGCCGACCGTGTCGAGCGCGCGGGCGATGTCCTCGGTGACCTCGCGGACCCGACCGAGCGTCTCGTCGCCGAGCGAGCGCGGCGGGATCATGCACGCGGAGTCGCCCGAGTGGACGCCCGCGCTCTCGACGTGCTCCATCACGCCGCCGAGCAGCACGTCCTCGCCGTCCGCGACGGCGTCGACGTCCAGCTCGACCGCGTCGTCGAGGAACTGGTCGACTAAGATCGGCTTGTCCGGCGAGACGCGGACCGCCTCCTCGATGTATTCCTCCAGCTCGGCGTCGTCCTCGACGACACGCATCGCGCGGCCGCCCAGCACGTAGGAGGGGCGCACGAGGACCGGGTAGCCGATCTCGTGGGCGAGTTCGAGCGCCTCCGCCTCGCTCGTCGCGGTGCCGCCCTCTGGCTGGGCGATCCCCAGCTCGTCCATCAGGACGTTGAACCGGTCGCGGTCCTCGGCGAGGTCCATGGCCTCGACGCTCGTGCCCATGATTTCGCAGTCGAGCCCGCGGCGGTCGATCTCCGCCTCGAGGGGTTCGCCCACGTTGACGGAGGTCTGCCCGCCGAACTGGACCATCACGCCGTCGGCGCCGGTCGTCTCGATCACGTCGGCGACCTCCTCGGCGGAGATGGGCTCGAAGAACAGCCCGTCGGAGGTGTCGTAGTCGGTCGAGACCGTCTCGGGGTTGTTGTTGATCACGTGCGCGTCGATGCCCAGCTCGCGGAGCGCGCGCACCGCGTGGACCGCGCAGTAGTCGAACTCGACGCCCTGCCCGATGCGGATCGGCCCGCCGCCGACGACCACGACGCTCTCGACGTCGGGGTCGACGCGGACCTCGTTCGCCGCGCCCGCGGTGTCGGCGCCCCGGAGGAACTCCGGTAGGCGCGCGGAGTAGTAGTACGGGGTGGAGGCCTCGAACTCGCCCGCGCAGGTGTCGACCTGCTTGTAGGTGCGGTCGGGGACGGCGCTCTCGACTTGCCCCACGTCGGCGTCGACGCCGCCGGCGGTCGCGGTCGCCGCGATCTCGGCGTCGGTGCGGCCGACCATCGCGGCCTCGGTGAAGTCGCCCTCGGCGGCCGCGGCGGTGCCCTCGGCGATGTTCTCGAAGCGCTCGACGTACCAGCGGTGGATGCCAGTCAGGTCGATGACCTCGTCGACCGAGTACCCGCGGTCGAACGCCTCGAACATCGCGTACGGGCGGTCCGGGCTCGGCCGTTCGAGATACTCCGACTCCAGCTCGCCGTCGTCGACCGCGTCGAAGTCGACGGCGGGGTCGTACTCCGAGGAGCGGAGCGCCTTCACCATGCTCTCCTCGAAGGTGCGGCCGATCGACATCGCCTCGCCGGTGGACTTCATCGCGGTGCCGAGCTCGAAGTCCACGTCGTCGAACTTGTCGATGGGCCACCGCGGCACCTTCGTCACCACGTAGTCGATGGCGGGCTCGAAGGCCGCCGTCGTCTCGCCGGTGATCTCGTTGTCGATCTCGTGGAGCCGCTTGCCCAGTGCGACCTTCGCCGTGACGCGGGCGATCGGGTACCCGGTCGCCTTCGACGCGAGCGCGGAGGAGCGCGAGACGCGGGGGTTCACCTCGACGACGCGGTACTCGCCGCCGGGGGTGCCGTCGTCGTGCCACGCGAACTGGATGTTACAGCCGCCCTGGATCCCTAAGTCGCGGATCACTTCGAGCGCCGCGTCCCGCATCTCCTGGTGACCGTCGTCGGGGATCACCTGCGACGGCGTGACGACCGTCGACTCGCCGGTGTGGATCCCCATCGGGTCGATGTTCTCCATGTTACAGATGATGATACAGGAGTCGTCGGCGTCCCGCATCACCTCGTACTCTAACTCGACCCAGCCCGCGATGGACTCCGTGATCAGCACCTCGCTGTTGCGCGAGAGCCGCAGCCCCTTCCGGACGCGCTCGACCAGCTCCTCGAACTCGTCGACGACGCCGGAGCCGGAGCCGCCGAGGGTGTAGGTCGTCCGCGCGATGACTGGGAGGCCGCCCACCGCGTCGACCGCCTCCCGGACGCGCTCGCGGAAGGCCGCCTCGTCGAAGTCGGTGACCGACTCGTCGTCGTCCAAGGAGATGGTGGTCGACTTCGGGACCGGCTGTCCGAGGCCCTCCATCCGCTGGCGGAACAGGTCGCGGTCCTCCGTCGCGTAGATGGTGTCCAGCGGCGTCCCCATCACCTCGACGCCGTGTTCCTCCAAGATCCCCTCCTCCGCGAGTTCGGCGGTGACGTTGAGCCCGGTCTGCCCGCCGAGCCCCGCGATGACGCCGTCCGGCTCCTCGATGCGGATGACCTCCGCGATGGCCTCGGGCGTGATCGGCTCGATGTACACCCGGTCGGCCGTCTCGGGGTCGGTCATGATGGTGGCGGGGTTCGAGTTCACCAAGACGACGCGGGCGCCCTCCTCTTGGAGCGCGCGACACGCCTGGGCGCCCGAGTAGTCGAACTCGGCCGCCTGTCCGATCTGAATCGGTCCGCTGCCGATAAGGAGAATCGTCCGGTCCTCGCTCATTACGCGGACCGAATACGCTCATCGTAATAAGGCCGACGATAGAATACGAATCTCGCAGCGAGTTTGCGATTTTCGCAAGGTACGTCAGACCATGGCGCACGAAACAGCGTAACACGCCTCCCGACGATTTATCAAGGCACCGGACGCAGCCCGCCAACATGGTGTTTACGACGCCGCCGTCGCTCGGCGACGACCAGGCGCTCGCGATCGTGGCGCCCTCGCGGCCGGCTGACGCGGCGACGCTCCGGATCGGTCGCGATCGACTCGCCGCGCTTGGCGTCGAGACGCGGGTCTATCCGACGGCGGACCCCGACCGCGACGAACCGGCGTCGCCCGGAGCGCGCGCGGCCGACATCGAGGACGCCTTCGCGGACCCGGAGGTCGGCGCCGTGATGGCGTACACCGGCGGCGACGATCAGATCCGAGTCTTACGACACCTCGACGGCGACGCCCTCGCGGCGAACCCGACCCGCTTTTTCGGCTACAGCGACAACGACAACCTCCGGCTGTTCCTCTGGAACCGCGGGATCGTCAGCTACGGGCTCGGGGTTCACCCGGACCTCGTCTGCGACGCCGAACTCCACCCGTACACCGAGCGGTACCTCCGACGCGCGCTGTTCGAAGACTCGCTCGGCGCCGTCGACCCCGCCGACGAGTGAACGGACGAGTGGTTCGACTTCGAGACGGGCGAGCCGCGCGAGTGGCGCGAGAACCCTGGTCCGACGACGTGGGTCGGGCCGGACGCTGACCCCGAGGAGGCGGTCCGTGGCCGAACCTGGGGCGGCTCCTTCGCGATCGTGAAGTGGCACCTGCAGACGGAGCGGTTCCTCCCGGACCCCGAGCGGCTCGACGGGGCCGTCCTCGCGCTGGAGACCTCAGAGGACGCCCCGCCGCCGCGCGAGGTCGGGTACACGCTCCGCGCGATGGGCGAACGCGGATTGTTGGAGCGGTTCGGCGGCGTCGTTTTCGGGCGCCCGCGGACCAACGCGCCGCCGCTGGAGTGGAACCCGGACCCCGAGGAGTACCCCGCCGACATACGGCGCGTCGCGACCCGAGAGCTCGAACGGTACGCGCCCGGCGTCGTCGTCGGCTTCGGCTACGACTTCGGCCACACGGACCCCTCGTTCCCGCTCCCGCTCGGTGCGGTCGCGACGCTCGACCCGACCGGCGGCACGCTCCGGTTCGGGCCGGAGTGAGCGCGTGTCCCTTGCCGCGGGGGCCTGCGCTCAGGTTTCGAGCCGGTACCGATAGGGCCGGTCCGCGATGACCTCGACCTCGCCGCGCTCGGCCCACCGTCCCAGCACGGTGGCGACGCGGTGGGGACTGTCGATCTCCTCGCACTCCCCCGCGAGCGCGAGGATCTCCCGCGCCGTCAGCGGCTCGTCGGCCTCGGCGAGCACGCTCCGGATCCGGTCGTACCGGTCGTATTCACCGGCGCTCATACGTCTTACGTACGGTCCCCGAATATATAGGGTTCAGTGAGACAGGAGTCGGACAACCGTCAGACAGGAGGGCTGAGAGCCCCGTTATCGGGAGTTTGAGTCGCCGATCGCGGCGAGACCGGACACGCCGGGGTGGGCGGCGGAGCCCGTCGTCGCCCGCGATCAGGCGTACGGGTCCTCGGCCTCGAGGTCGCGCTCGGCGCGGTACTGGTCGACGAACTCGCTCACGTCGAACTCGACCATCTCCCGCTCGAACGCCGAGAGCGCCTCGTCGTCGTCGGCGTGGCTCACGGCGTGTTCCATCAGTTCGACGACGAGCTCGACGACGATCTCGTGGAGCCGGCGGGAGTCGAACTCGGTGACCCAGACCATCGCGTACCCGACGTCGGCGTTCTCGCTGGCGTCGTGCGCGACGACCGCCTCGGGGAACTCCTCCAAGACGACGCCGAGCAGGTGCGGCGTGTCGAACTCGGGCATCTCCTCGCTGGTGGTGTCGATCGCCTCGCGGAGGACCTCGACGAGGAACTCCGGGAGGAACCGCTCGGGCGGGTGAACGTCCATCACGACCGCGTGCGTCTCGCCGCAGGCGCACTCGTACTCGCGCATCCCGAGGTCCAGTTCGCCGACGCCGACCGTCTCCCCGCAGGGTAGCTCCAGCGCGTTCTCGTCGCCGCCGGGGACGCGGGGCTGGGACATGCCTCCGCTTGGTCGCTGTCGAGGTTAAAAGGAGCGGAACGGGGCGATCGCTGCTCGACATCCACGCCGACGAGCACGCCGTCGGACATATCGGTCTCCGCTTCGATGCGGGAACGCAAAAACGGTCGATCGCGACGGGTCCGAGCGGGGCGATTTGCGGCCCCGCGACTCAGGCGCTCACTGGAAGCCGATCCGGCCGCCGGTGTCGCGGAGCGACTCGCCGCCGCCGCCCTTGAACTGCTCTCTGACGTCCTCGTAGTACGCGAGGATGTCGTCGTTGATGGTCGGGCGCACCGACTCCATCGCGCGCCGGAAGTGCTTCATCTCGACCTCCTCGGCGTCGTCGTCGTCGCGCAGCGCCTCGATCGCGGCCTCGCGGGCGATCCCCTCTAGGTCGGAGCCGACGTAGCCGTCGGTGATCTCGGCGATTTCACGGAGGCTCACGTCGGGCGCGAGCGGCGTGTTCCGGGTGTGGATGTCGAGGATCTGCTCGCGGCCCTCCCGGTCGGGCTGGCCGATCATCACGAGCCGGTCGAACCGGCCAGAGCGCAGCAGCGCGGGGTCGATCATGTCCGGCCGGTTCGTCGCGCCAATGACCATCACGTCGCCCATGTCTTCGAGGCCGTCGAGCTCCGTCAGGAGCTGGTTGACGACGCGCTCGGAGACGTTGTTCCCCATCTCCTGACCGCGCGAGGGCGCGAGGCTGTCCAGCTCGTCGAAGAAGATTATCGTCGGGCTCACCTGCCGGGCCTTCCGGAAGGTCTGTCTGATCGCCTTCTCCGACTCGCCGACCCACTTCGAGAGCAGCTGCGGCCCCCGCACCGAGATGAAGTTCGCGTTCGTCTCGTTGGCGACGGCCTTCGCCATCAGCGTCTTCCCGGTGCCGGGCGGGCCGTACAGTAGCACGCCCTTCGGGGCGTCGACGCCCATCCGGTCGAACTTCTCCGGCGAGGTGAGCGGCCACTCGACGGACTCTTGGACCTGCTGTTTGGCGTCTTCGAGCCCACCGACGTTGTCCCACGAGATCTTCGGGAGCTCGACGAGCACCTCCCGCATCGCCGACGGCTCCACCTCGTTGAGCGCGCCGGAGAAGTCGTCGCGCTTGACGATCATCCGGTCGATGAGGCTCGGGGGCACCTCCTCCTCGTCTAAGTCGATCTCGGGGAGGTATCGGCGCAGCGCCTTCATCGCGGCCTCCTTGGTGAGGCTCTCGATGTCGGCGCCGACGAAGCCGTGCGTCTCGTCGGCGAGGTGGTCTAAGCTCACGTCGTCCGACAGCGGCATGCCGCGGGTGTGGATCTGGAGGATCTCCTTGCGGCCCACCTCGTCGGGGACGCCGATCTCGATCTCGCGGTCGAACCGGCCCGGCCGGCGGAGCGCGGGGTCGACGCTGTCGACGCGGTTCGTCGCGCCGATGACGATCACCTGTCCGCGGGTCTCTAACCCGTCCATCATCGTCAGCAGCTGGGCGACGACGCGGCGCTCGACCTCGCCCGTCACGTCCTCGCGCTTCGGCGCGATGGAGTCCAGCTCGTCGATGAAGATGATCGAGGGCGACTCCTCCTTCGCGTCCTCGAAGATCTCGCGGAGCTGCTGTTCGGACTCGCCGTAGTACTTCGAGATGATCTCCGGCCCGGCGATCGAGAAGAACGACGCCGAGGTCTCGTTGGCGACGGCCTTCGCGAGCAGGGTCTTCCCGGTCCCCGGCGGCCCGTGGAGCAGGACGCCCTGCGGCGGCTCGATGCCGAGCTTCGAGAAGATCTGCGGGTGCTTCATCGGCAGCTCGACCATCTCGCGGACGCGCTGGATCTCGGACTGGAGGCCGCCGATGTCCTCGTAGGTGATTCCGCCCCCGGTCTTCTCGAACCCGGAGATCGGTTCCTCGCGAAGCTCGACCTCCGTGTCCTCGGTGATGAGACAGACGCCGTCGGGCTCCGTCTCGACCGCGATCAGCGGGATCGCCTGCCCGGGCGACCGCATGAACGGGTGGTTCGTCGACGACATCACGGGAACGATGTCGCGCTCGACGACCGGGCGCTTGAGGATCTGCCGTTTGACCATGCCGGCGGCGTCGGATCCGAACTGGACCGACGCCTCCTCCGGCGGGGCCAACACCAGCTTGTCGGCCTTTTCTGCCTCCGCCTTCCGGATAGTGACGCGCTCGCCGATGCCGACGTCCGCGTTCTGCCGCGTGAACCCGTCCACGCGCACGGTGTCGGTGTTCCAGTCCTGGCGGTCGGCGCGCCAGACCTTCGCGGCGGTCGTCTCCGCGCCCTCGATCTCGATGATGTCGCCGGGCGAGAGCTTCAGGTGGAGCAGGGTGTCGGGGTCGAGTCGGGCGATGCCGCGCCCCGAGTCGTTCGGGTACGCCTTCGCCACTTCGAGTTGGACTTCGTTCATGATTCCTCGCGGGGGATGGTCGTATCTGGATCCGGTCCGGGAATAAGCCTGTTGCCCGTGCCCGGCCCGCCGATTCCGCCGGTCCGATCGGCGGCCGCGATAGGCTGTGTGATCATATAGCACGATACGGAGTCCGGTCATAAAACCCCGTCGTAAGCGTGCGTTTTCGCCGTGGACTCGCGGCCGCTCTACCGGACGTTCGTTCGCCGTTCGCCGCGGCGTGTGCGTCGAAGCGACGCCGCTACCGCGGGCCGAGAACGACTTCGGGGGCGAAAACCGTGACCAAGAGCAGCCCTGTCAACAGGAGGACCGCAGCGACACGAACCCAGCCCGCCAACCGGCGACGCTCCGCCGGCAGGGACTCGGCGACCCCGGACAGCGCGAACCCGACCGCCATGACGAGCGCGTTGACCGAGGCGACGCCGCGGAGGACGCCGAAGTAGACGTAGATGCTCGCCATGAGGAGTGAGGAGGCGAACATCGCGTACGCGTTGAGTCCGCCGGACGGTTCGCTGAAGACGACCTCGCTGATTCCGGAGGGCACGGTACGAGCCGATCGCTCGGCGACGCGGATATGATTGGTGAAACGGAGAGTGTCCCGCCGGCGTTGCTCGCGGTCCCAGCCTGTGTGCGGACCCTCCGGCGACTACCGTCGGCTCGGACGTGTCACCGGCCGATAGGCTCGACGGAGCCGCCGATCCGGGGGTATTTGTCGGACAGTCGCCTCGGAGGAGCCATGCGAACGCTCGTCTTCGACGGTCGGACCGGCGCCGCCGGCGACATGATCTGCGCCGCGCTGATCGCGGCCGGCGCCGACCCCGCGGTCCTCGGCCCGGTGCGCGACGCGCTCCCGGTCCGGTACGCGGTCGGCGAGACGGAGAAGAACGGGATCCGCGCGACGACCGTCGACGTCCTCGTCGACGGCGACGACGCGGGAGACGCCGATTCGGATCGCGGCCACGCCCACGACAACGATCATAGTCACGGTCACGACCATAGCCCCGACAACGACCATAGTCACGACCACGGTCATGACCACGAGACGGACGCCTCCCGAGACGAGACGCACGCCGAGGGCGCCGGCGTCCACCGCTCCTACCGCGAGGTGGTCGACCTCGTCGAGTCGATGGGCCTCCCCGCCGCGGTCGAGTCGACCGCGCTCGACGCCTTCGAACTACTCGGGCGCGCGGAGGCGTCGGTCCACGGCACCGACCTCGACGAGACGCACTTCCACGAGGTGGGGGCGGACGACGCGATCGCCGACGTGGTCGGCGCGGCGCTGCTGTTAGCGGACCTCGACCCGGAGCGCGTGGTCACGACGCCGGTCGCCGCCGGCGGTGGGACGGTTGAGATGAGCCACGGCACGTACCCGGTGCCGGCCCCGGCGACGACAGAGATCGCGAGCCGGGCCGGCTTCCGGGTCGGCGGCGGGCCGATCGACCGCGAACTGCTCACGCCTACGGGCGCCGCGATCCTCGGGGCCGTCGCGGAGGGCGTCGACGCGGTCCCGGCCTTGACGGTCGAGCGCGCGGGCTACGGCGCCGGTGACGCCGACTTCGAGCGCCATCCGAACGTCCTCAGGGCGCTCGTCGGCGACGGGGGACCGACAGAGAGCGAGACCGCCCGGGAACGAACCGCAGGCGGCGCCCTCGTCCGCGACGACATCGCCGTCTTGGAGACCAACCTCGACGACGCCGCGCCGGAGGTCCTCGGCGGGCTCCAAGAGACCCTCAAACACGCCGGGGCGCGGGACGTGACGATCGTCCCGACGACGATGAAGAAGTCCCGTCCGGGCCACCTCGTGAAGGTGATCTGTAAGCCGGCGGACGCCGAGGCTGTCGCGGAGCGACTCGCCCGCGAGACGGGGACGCTCGGGGTGCGCCAGTCCGGGGCGAGTCACCGCTGGATCGCGGAGCGCGAGTTCGAGACGGCGACGCTCCGTGTCGACGGCGCGGACCGCGAGGTGGCCGTGAAGGTCGCCTCGACGACGGACGGAGAGGTGTACGACGTCAGCGGGGAGTACGACGACGCGGCCGCGGTCGCCGAGGCGACAGGGCTCCCGATCCGGGCGGTGCTCCGACGGGCCGAAGCCGAGGTTCGGGAGCGGTTCGCCGAGGAATAGCCGGACTGTCGACCGCCGGACTCGCCCCGTCAGTCGGGCGGGTCGACGCGCTCGACGCGCTCGGGGTCGACACCGAAGCCGTCGGCGAGGCGCTCCCGGACGCGGTCAGCGACGACCGACTCGCCCGTGCCGAACTCGGCCGCCGAGGCCGCCTCCTCGTCGACCGCGAGGGTGGCGACCGCCTCGACCGTGGTGTCGTTGAGGCCGGGGCGGAGGCCGGCGATATCCAGCTCCTCGACGCGGAGGCCGTCGATTCGCTCGATCTGTGCTCTGGCGCCGGCGACGAGGTCGCCGGTGGCCGCCTGCGAGACGCGGACGGTCACCGTGGCCTCGACCGACGGCGTGTGGATGGCTGCCGCCATACGCCCTCGCCGCGAGTCGAACGCGGCGCGGCCGGTCGGCGTCCCGGGTCGCGACCCCGGGACCGATCGGCCCGCGTCCTCGAACGCCGTCGGCGGCGCTCGCGAGGGTGACGGTCGTCCGACTCGACGCGCGCGACGGACAGCCGCGGCTGGAGAGAACGGGGTGCGGTCCGTCCCGCGGGGAAACCTCCCCAGCCGACGCGCGTCACGCGGTCGGGTGGACGGACCGTAGGTTCGGAATCCCGGAGCCGATCCCGCTCCACCCGAGGAACGCGACGCTCGCGGACCGCACGAGCGTCGAGGTGGTGGAGCGGGTCATAGTCGGGTTCCGCGGCGCGGAATGCGCCGTTGATCACCGCATATGTCGGTTCCATATTAAAATTATGTTAGTTATGCGACCACATAACACGGCGTGTTCGATCCGAGAGGCGCCGAGAATCCGCCGGAGCGGCCGCGGGCGTCCCGTTCCGTCGACGACGAGACGACAGGCCTATGCCGGCCGCCCGACCAGTTGCGCGTAAGCAGTCACCGCCATGATCGAGCGCATTCACACGTCGGACGTCGAACCGGACGCGGACGAGGTCGCCATCGCCGGCCACGTCCACGAGATCCGCGACCTTGGGGGCCTCGTCTTCCTCATCGTACGCGACCGCGAGGGGCTCATCCAGATCGTCTTCAAGGAGGAGCGCGAGCCCGAGCTGTTCGAGGCCGTTCAGGACGTCGGCGCCGAGGACGTGGTCCGCGTCGTCGGCGAACCGTTGGAGAGCGACCAGGCGCCCGGCGGCGTCGAGATCGCGCCCACCGAGTACGAGGTCATCGACGAGGCCGACTCGCCGCTGCCCTTAGAGATCTCGAAGGACATCGAGGTCGACCTCTCGACTCGGCTCGACAACCGCGCGCTCGACCTCCGGAAGCCGGAGACGCTGGCGGTGTTCACCCTGCGCTCGGAGCTGATCACCGCGATGGAGGAGTGGTTCGAGTCGGAGGGGTACGTCGACATCAAGACGCCGCTGATCTCGAAGGGGGGCGCCGAGGGCGGCGCGGAGCTGTTCCCGATCCTCTACTACAACCAGGACGCGTTCCTCTCGCAGAGCCCGCAGCTGTACAAGCAGATGCTGATGGCTTCCGGCTACGAGGCCGTCTACGAGACCGGCACCGCGTTCCGCGCGGAGGACTTCGCGACCTCGCGACACGTCTCCGAGATCGCGATGTTCGACGTCGAGCTGGCGTACATCGACGACGAGGACGACGTGATGGACGTCCAAGAGGAGTCGCTCCGGTACGCGCTCAGCGAGGTCGCCGAGAACGCTGAGCGCGAGCTCGACCTCCTGGACGTGGACTTAGAGGTCCCCGAGGACGACTTCCCGCGGATCACCTTCGACGAGGCGCTCGACATCTTAGAGACCGAGTACGGGCATTTCCCGGACGACCCGACCGACCTCGACACGAAGGGGGAGAAGCTGCTCGGCGAGCACTTCGAGGAGCAGGGCCACCCCGCGTTCTTTGTCGTCGGCTACCCCGACGAGAAGTTCTACTATATGCAGGACGTCCCCGACGACGACATCGCCTCCCGGAAGTTCGACCTGATTTATAAAGGCCAGGAGCTCTCCTCGGGCGGGCAGCGGGAGCACAACGTGGAGCGTATGGTCGAAGTGATGGAGGAAGAGGGCGTCGAGACGAGCAACTTCGAGTTCTACATCGAGGCGCTGAGCTACGGCACGCCCCCGCACGGCGGCTACGGGCTCGGCATCGATCGCCTCGTCCAGAAGGTCGCCGACCTCGACAACATCAAAGAGGCGATCATGTTCCCGCGCGACCCGAACCGGCTGGAGCCGTAGGCGGCGCGACTCTTCGGGTCTGGTCCGCGTCCGGTTCGCGTCGCGGGTGTGGCGGCCCGACCATTGACCAAGCGGATCTCCGTTCCCCTCCCCGGCCGCGCGGGCGAAGTTCCACTCGCCGCGCGAGCGGCTTCTCCCTCGGTCGACGTGAGCGGTCATTTATAAGTGCTCGCTGAGTACGGGTACATCCCGTTTTCAGGGGCTCTATTCTCCGTTTAACCGAATTAAATCGGGCGCAACTCGGCTGAACGGCTTGCGCCATTAAAGGGCATCGGGGCCCGAGGTCGAGTCGCAATGAACGCACTCCGAACGACGCTGCTCGTGGCGCTGGCCACGGTCGTACTGATCGGGACCGGCGCGGCCGCCGGTGCCGTCGCGGCGACGCCCGGCCCGGACGACGCCCCCGGCGACGCCGGGCCGCCGGGCGACCTCCCGGACCAGGTGCCCGACTTCGTCGGCGGCATCCTCGACAGCGTGAACGAGTTCCTCGACGGCGGCGTCGACGACCTCGGCGAGACCGTGAGCGAGGTCGCCGGGAACGGCGCCGGCGAGAGCGACGCGAGCGACGGAACGGACGCCGACGGGGGTGCGTAACGTGACGGACCGCAAGCCCGACTTCGACGCGCTCGACCGCCGGACCTACCTTCGGGCGACC
The DNA here is from genome assembly GCF_005435135.1 of Halorubrum sp. ASP1. Taxonomy (NCBI): domain Archaea; kingdom Methanobacteriati; phylum Methanobacteriota; class Halobacteria; order Halobacteriales; family Haloferacaceae; genus Halorubrum; species Halorubrum sp. ASP1. The sequence continues at coordinate 61,311 of NZ_SGUA01000014.1, forward strand.
GGCGCCGCGGCGCTCGGTGCGGCCGGCCTCGCCGGCTGCGTCGGCCGCGCGACCGGGACGCTCGCGACGCAGGTCACGGACCAGCCGGCGGACATCGGCGACTTCGAGTCGCTCGTCGTCACCGTCGAGGGGTTCTGGCTCGGGCCGGAGGGCGCCGAGTCGGACGACGAGGACGGCAACGAGACCGACACCGGTGACGACTCGGGCGAGGGCGACGACGCGGACGCCGGCGGCAACGAGACCGATGGGGAGGAGGACGCCGAGGAGGGTCGCGAGTACTTCGAGTTCGACGAGCCGCAGGAGGCCGACCTCGTCGAGCTTCAGAACGGCGAGACGAAGCTGATCGACGAGCGCGAGCTTCAGACCGGCGAGTACCCGTACCTCCAACTGGACGTGTCGTCGGCAGACGGGACGCTCACCGACGGGAGCGACGCGACCGTCGACCTGCCGGGCAACGCGCCCCTGAAGTTCAACGAGTCGTTCGAGATCCGCGAGAACACGCGGACGACGTTCACTGCGGACTTCGCGCCTGTGCTGCGGGGAAACGGCCGCTACCTCCTCCGGCCGGTGCCGAGCGGCATCGAGGTCGAGTACGAGAAGTCGAGCGAGTCCGACGGGAGCGGTTCGAGCGGCGACAACGAGACCGCCGACGCGTAGCGCCGCCGCAGTCCCCCGGTCCCCCGTTGGAGCCGCGGTCGCGTCCGTCGCACGCACGCGCGAGCGCGGACCGCGCCGCGGCTTCGGGGTCAGGGCTGGGTCGGTTCCCGGGATTCGGGGACCGGGGGAATGCGCGCGCCGCTGCGGTCGGTCCCCGACTCGAGGCATCCCGTCGCCGTCAGAGGCACACGACCCGCACGGATCGTCCGCGCGACGACGACGCACGGACGGTCTTCGCTTTCTCCGATCCGTTCACCCGACCGCTCGCGGAGCGGCGTCGCTCTCTATTTAGTCAGGCGGCCGCCGCGTCCGACCGCACGAACGTCCGGTACAGGGGGCCGGCCAGCACCAGCGCGCCGACGCCGGCCATCCCGAGGATCACCGCGGGGTCCACGAGCGACCCGCTGCCCGCCGCGAGGCGGTCGAGCGAGACGCCGACGGCGACCCCGCAGAGGACCCACGGCAGCTCGCCGAGCGCGGTCCCGAAGACGAACGGTCGGGCCCCGACCCCCGCGGCCGCGGCGCCGACCGTCACCGCGTCGGAGGGGAGCGGCAGGAGTCGCGTCCCGGCCACGGCGCGCACGCCGCCGGACTCGGCCGCGAAGCGCTCGCCGGCGCGACAGAACCGCGCTGCGACGCCCGAGTCCTCGACTGTGTCGAGGTCGCCCCCGAGCCTGAGCCGCCCCGCCCGAGCGAGCGCGTACGGGGGCACGGCGGTGCCGACCACGAGCGCGAGCGCGAACGGCGTCCCGACCCAGCCGTATCCGAACCCGACGACGACGGCGAGCAGCGTCGTCGGCCACGCGAGGAGCGGTCTGACGGCCGCCAGCACGACCACGGCGGCGCCGAAGCGGAGAGGATCGGTCGCGAGCCAGCGGAGCCGCGAGAGCGCCGCCTCCGGGGAGACCGCGAGCGCGACCGCCGCGATCGCGGCGACGGCGGTCCCGCCGAGCGCGTACCGACCGACCGTGGTCCGGCGATTCACGCTCCCGCGTCCGCGGGCGTCCGGTAAACGCTTTGTGGGTGCGTTCGAGCGGGGGTCGCCGGCGCGACCGCCACGGTCACGACAGCTTCCCGAGCGCCTCGAAGAAGTCGGAGGGCGGCCCCGCGATCCGTATCGGCGGCGCGGCGCGCTCGACTGTCACCTCGACCGGCCCGTCGAGGGTCTCGGTGTCGCGGCCGTCGCTGACGACCGTCGCTCCCGCGTCGCTCTCGACGGCGACGGTGACGGTCGCGTCGGCGTCCACTACGAGCGGCGGCATCCCCTCGTCCGCGACCATCTCGTTGACGACCAGTCCACCGACATCGGGGTGGACCAGCGGGCCGCGCTCGGAGAGATTGTACGCCGTCGACCCGGTCGGCGTCGCCACGAGGACCCCGTCGGCGTGGCCGCCGGCGTACCGCGAGCCGTCGACGCGCACCTCGTAGTCGATGCCGCCGCCCGGCCCGCGGCGCCCGCCTTGGACGACCACCTCGTTCGCCGCCGGCGTCGAGGTCCAGTCGCCGGCGCTGGCCGCGAGCCGCGGAGCCTCGCGGACGTCCAAGCCGCCGTCGCGAAACGCCCGGATCTCGGCGCGGAGCGCCGTCGCCGCGTCCGCCGGCTGGACGGCGTTAAGAAAGCCGACCTCGCCGAGGTTCACGCCCACGATCGGGGTGTCGCCGGCGTTGCGCGCGACGAACAGGAACGTCCCGTCGCCGCCGACCGCGACGACCAGGTCGCAGTCGTCGAACGCGCCGACCGGCCGGGCCTCGTCGCCGGCGTCGAGGGCTGCGGCGGTCTCCTCGTCGAGCCAGACGCTCTCGTCCGCGTCGACGACGACGTCTCTGAGCGTCGCCGCGAGCGACGCCGCCCGCTCGCTGCCCTTTCGCGCCACGATGCCCACTTCCATGGCAGACCCATCCCGATCCCCGGATAAAAGCGTGCGGACATCGGGCGGCTCCGCCGGGTTCCCGGGTCTCGGCGCCCCGCCGGAAAGTTTCAAGCCGCTCGGCCGCGTTGCTCGGGCCATGTCGACCCCCCACGGGCGGCGAAAACGATGAGCGAGGAGGACGACTGGTTCGAGCGCGCGCTGCGCGAGACCGACGAGGAGTCCGACGAGCGGCCGGTGGGCGACGCGGCGGGCGGATCCGGCGACGACGAGGGAGCGGCGGACGGCCCGGCCGACGGAGCGGCAGAAATCGATCCCGCGAACGGCGATTCGGAGGACGGCGAGCCTGATCCCGTGTCGACCGACTACGACGATCCGGCGGCCGAGCTCGGCGACTTGGGCGGCGGTGCCGACTCCGAATCTAAGTCCGAAGATGCGGGCGAGGAGGTAGGCACGGAAACGGACGAGGCGGGGGCCGCGGCCGACGACGGTGGCTCGTTCGACGGCAATGTCGGAGGCGACGACGAGTCCGGAGGCGAAGGGCAGACCCCCCCATCGGCGGACGACGGCGTGCCGGCCGACGCGTTCGGCGACCTCGACGCGGACGAGGGGTTCGACTCCCTCGGCGGGGACGACCCCTTCGGCGGGGGTGGCGGGACAGACGCTGACGGCGTCCCCGAGAGCGGCTCCGGCGCGGGGACGGACACCGGTTCGGGC
>NZ_SGUA01000015.1:0-48449 GCF_005435135.1 Halorubrum sp. ASP1
CCCGACGACCCGCCCGAGCAGACCGACGGCGGCCCGCCGGACGCCAACGCCGCGCTGGCGACGGCGACGCGCGCGGTCGTCGACGACGCGGTGTGGTTCGCGACCGAGTACCCGGCGGCGGTCGCGACCTACCGCGACGCGATAGCCGACGCGGTCGCGACGGTCCGCTCGGTCCGCGCGACCGTCGACGAGGAGGCGGCGATCGCGACCGAACAAGTCGACGCGGTCGCGGCCGCGGGCGAGACCGCCGCCGACCGCGCGGCCGCGGCGCTCGAACCCCACTTCTCGCCCGGCCCGCGGATCCGCGCCCGCGTCGACCGCCACGTCGCGGTCCTGCGGGAGTTCGCCCCGCGCAACGACGTCGACCGCGCGCTGGAGGAGCTCGACCGCATGCGCCGCGACCTCGCGAGCGTCGGGACCGCCATCTACGTCGAGGAGGAGTTCTCTCGGGACCCGATCTACAACCGGCTGTTCCGCCGACTGCTGGCGCCGCTCCCGCCCGAGGACCCCGAGCGCGGCCGCGTCACGGGCGGCACGCTCGTCGAGCTCGCTGTCGCGAGCCGCGACTTCTCGACGTACGCGCACCGACCCTACGACCGCGACGGGGTCGACCGCGACCGGATCCCGCGCATCTACGGCGACGCGTTCGACTCCGAGCGGCAGCGGGAGCTCCGCGCTCGTCTCGGCCCGATCCCCCAGCCGGAGGACCGCGTCGAGGAGCTGTTCGTCGCGTACGCGCGGCGGCCGCCGCTGGGGACCCGCCGCCGGGAGGCGTTCGAGGGGTGGCCCCGCGAACTCGACGGCGTCCCGGTCCACGTCCAGCGCTACCCGGACGCCGAGACCGCCGAGGCGCGGCTCTCGACGGCCCTCGACGAGGGGGCGACAGAGGGCCGCGCGCCGGTCGATCCCGAGGCGACGCTCGCCGGGTCCGACTTCAGCGGGAACGCGTCCGCGGACGGAAACGCCACCGAGAGCGGAAACGCCTCCGACGCGGACGGCGAGACCGACGACGGCCCGACGGCCTGGCACCGCTTCTACCACCGCGAGGCGGAGGGCGAGCGGTACGGCTTCGACGAGCACGCCGGCGTCCAGTACGGCTACCTCGTCCGGGCGGGCGAGTTCCTGCTCGCGACCGGCTTCTCGGGCGACGCGTGGGAGGAGCGGACCGGGTGGCACGGTCGCCTGCGGCACGGGTGGGTGACCGGCGCGTGAACGCGAAACAGATCGGTCTCGTCGCCGCCGTGTTCGGCCTGGTCGGCGTCGGCGTCGGCATCGTCGGCGCGGCCGCGACGGGCTGGGCGGAGGCGGCGCTCGCGACCGCCGCGACCGGCGAGACGGCGCGGTTCGGCCCCGTGTTCGTCGCGCAGTCCTACCTCGCCGCGACCGCGACCGTCCTCGTCTCCGCCGTCCCGCTGGCCGGCGTCCTCGGCGTCCTCGTCGGCTCGCGCGCCCGCGGCGTCGGCTCCGCGGCGACGACCTGCGGGCTCGGGACGGGCCTCGGCGCGCTGGCGTACGGGCTGATCGCGGTCACGGTGATCGTGGTCTCGCAGGGCGACGCCGCCGCGCAGGCGCACGGCCTCGTCGACGCCGTCGTCCCGACGCTCGCGACCGCGTTCGTCGCCGGCGCCGTCGGCGCGTCGACCGGCGTCCTCGGGACGGTGATGCGATGACCGCCGACTTCGGTCGGCCCGGCTCCGGCGACGACGGCCGGCCGGACAGACCGATCCGACGCGCGTCGCGGCGAGGCGTCCTCGCGGTCGGCGCCGCCGGACTCCTGGCCGGCTGCCTCGTCACGTCGGAGGAGGAGGGCTCGGACGCCCGGCAGACGGGCGACGGTGCGAACGGGAGCGACGCAGACGGCGACGGGGACGAAAGCGGGTCCGGCGGCGACGCTGGAAGCGACGGGGACGCGTCCGAAGACGCGTCGACCCCGGACGAGGTCGGTCCCGACGGCTCCGGGCTCGTCGTGACCGACGCGACCGTCCGCGAGGTGACGGAAGGCGGCGGGTGGACCAGAGTTCGGGCCCGCCTGACCGTCCGGAACGCCGGCCGGTTCGAGTACGGGACCGTCGAGTTCCGCGCCGACGCGTACGCCGTCAGACCGGGCACGGACGAGCGCGAGGCGGTCGGCTTCGGCTACGTCACGCGCCGCTTCTCCCCGGACGACCGGTTCGGGGAGGGCCGCTCGCGGTCGTTCGACGTGACGATCCGCTTCGAGAGCGACGAGACGCCGGTCCGTCCCGAGCGCGACCGGTACGCCGTCGACGCGGCGGTGCGGCGCGCGGAGCCGCTCTGACGCGACCCCGATCGTGGCCGCTGTTTCCGGTCCGCTCTCGGCAGAGAGACTCGCCGTGATCGCTACCTCTTTGTCCGCGGTCGCGAGCCGTGAACCCATGGAGGGACAGGCGGCGGCGCTCGGCGCCGGGACCGTGTTGAACGCGCTCGCGACCGGCACGGGCGCGGCGTTCGGCCTCGACGTCGAGACGCGCGCGACGGTCGAGCTGGACCCCGCGGCCGACGGCGTGGAGGGCGAGATAGCCGAGGACGCCGCCGCCGACACCGACCTGATCGAGCGCTGCGTCGCGCTCGCGACCGACCGCTGGGGCGACGGCGAGGGCGGCCGCGTCCGGACCGACAGCGACGTGCCGCTGGCGGCGGGTCTAAAGAGCTCCAGCGCGGCCGCCAACGCGGCCGTCCTCGCGACCTGCGACGCGCTCGGGCTCGCGGTCGGCGACGATCCGGACGACCCCGCGGTCGACGTCACCCGCCTCGCGGCCTGCCGGCTCGGCGTGCGCGCGGCCCGCGAGGCCGGCGTCACGGTCACGGGCGCGTTCGATGACGCGACCGCGTCGATGCTCGGCGGCGTCACCGTCACCGACAACGGCGCCGACGAGCTGCGCCGTCGCGAGGCGGTCGACTGGGACGCCCTCGTCTGGACCCCGCCCGAGCGGGCCTACTCGGCCGACGCCGACGTGGCGCGCTGCGAGGCCGTCGCGCCGATGGCGGACCTCGTCGCCGACCTCGCGCTCGACGGCCGGTACGGCGAGGCGATGACGGTGAACGGGCTGGCGTTCTCGGCCGCACTCGGCTTCGACGCCGACCCCGCGGTCGAGGCGATGCCCCACGCGACCGCGGTGTCGCTGTCGGGGACCGGCCCGAGCGTCGTCGCCGTCGCGGCCCCCGACGACCCCGAGACCGACCTCGACGCGGTCGCCGACGCCTGGGGCGACCGCCCCGGAACGCTGCGACGATCGGCGACCAGAAACGACGGCGCGGCCGTCGAGTGACCACACCACTACCCCACTACCAATGAGCGACACACCCAACGCGGAGGACCGGAGCCTCGACGAACTGCGACACGAGATCGAGGACATCGACCGCGAGATAGTCGAGCTGATCGCCCGCCGGACGTACGTCGCCGACACCGTGGCGGCCGTGAAGGAGGAGCGCGACCTGCCGACGACCGACGAGGGGCAGGAGGAGCGGGTGATGGAGCGCGCCGGCGAGAACGCCGAGCGCTTCGACGTGGACGCCAACCTGGTGAAGGCCATCTTCCGGCTACTGATCGAGTTGAACAAAGTTGAGCAAAGAGAGAGTCGGTGAGGCCGAATACACGCACCTCAGGCGCTCTAACTTCTAATTAGTCATCTGAAGTTCGGTTCTGAGGCGTTCTTCGCGTTCGATCAGAGTCGGTGAGCAGCCGGAAGACCGGATACTGATCCGTATCGCATACGTTCCAATAACACTCCGTTCAGTCTCGATAAGACGAACACCGCGAAGCTATCGGTCAGTTCTTACTGCGTCTCGACCCAAAGACACAATATTCTGTGTACGCATAGTTTCCTGTATGCCGAGTATCACCGTCAACGTCGATGACGATCTGAAAGACCGAATGGAGCAACATCCAGAGATCAACTGGAGCGAGGTCACCCGACAGGCTATTCAGGACAAGATCGAGACGCTCGACGTGATGGACGAACTCACGTCCGGGAGTGAACTCACCGAGAGCGATGTCGCGGAGATCGCCAATAAAATCAACGCGAGCGCACGCGACCGCGTGGAAGAGGAATCGGAGTAGCCTCGACGAATGAAGCTGGTCGTCGATGCCAACGTCGTCATCTCCGCACTCATCGCTGACTCGAAAACCCGTGAACATATTGTCACACTCGAACCCGACCTACTGACACCCGAATTCGTCTACGACGAGATCGAGAACTACACAGAGTTGATCGTCCAGAAGTCCGGCATGAGTCCAGAGCGAGTCGCCCAGTTTATCGACCTCCTGTTTCAGTACATAGAGGTCGTTCCCGCCCAAGAGTTCTATCCGCACATCGAAGAGGCCGAAGCAGCGATCGGTGAAACAGATCCCGACGACGTGCTATATGTCGCGTGCGCCCTGGCAGAGGACGCGGCAGTCTGGAGTGATGATACTGATTTCGACGAACAGACTCACGTCGAGACGTATTCGACGAGCGACGTGATCGACTCGTTCGACACACGTTAGCCGATCGGAACGCCCTAAAACAGCGGAGACCTATTTATATACGACACCAATACACACCCTCTGTATTCCGATTTCTGTGGTATTGGGCGCGTGATTAGACACTATTTTCACGAGAATCTATCATGAATTTCAGCCACCTGAACAAAGTTGAACAAAGAGAGAGCCGGTAGCTCAGTCGAGGCCGAGACTCAGCTGTAACGCCTCGTCGACTTCAGCCATCGTAGGTCCGTCGAGTGAACCGACGACCGAGTGAACCCGTTCCGGAACCGAGACGGTTCGAAGCTGGTCGAGCCGGACTGACGAATTCTTTTCGAGCGGTGACCCGTCCGCCTCGACGAACACCTCGAACGGATAGTCGCGGTAGGTCCCCGTGACGGGCGCGACAATGGTCGTACTGGAGTTCCGGTTTCCGATATCGTTTTGAACGACCACGGCCGGGCGCGTCTTCTTCATCCCCTGTCCCTCGGCGGGGTCGAGTCGAACGATTACCACATCGCCCCGTCGCACGTCCGTGCCGTCACTCATCGAGGCGTTCCCACGCTTCGTCGGACGTTTCGCTCCACTCCGCGGCGAGCGCCTCCGCGCTCTCGGAGGCCTCCCGATAGGCGGCTGCCAGCTCGTCGTCGTCCGGCTTGTCGGACTCGACCTCGACGACGGCGACGGTGACGCGCTTGTTCGCGTACTCGGTGCCGAGGTAGACTCGACCCCGGTCGTCCGTCTCCTTCGTTTTGAGGTCTGTCGCGTCGACTTTCATCGACGAATGGTACGGACCCACCGCTGATATGTGTTGCCCACTATTACCCACGAATTTCCCCGTAGCGGGTATAGGTGTATTATGGATTTCAGCTACCTGAGCGAGGCGGAGCGGCGGGAGAATCGGGAAGCGGCTCGGCGTGTCGGACCGGTGTCGGGGTTAGTCGTCGCCGAGCGCGCGCGTGAGCGTCCTGACGCCGACGAACCGGCGGACGCGCTCGCAGTACTCGTCGTAGGCGTCCCCGTAGACCTCGCGGAGCCAGGCTTCCTCGGCGAGCACCTGGAGCACGGTGACGACGGCGAATTCGACGGTCAACACACCGACGAGCGGGGAGTTCGCGAGGACGGCGTACGTCGCGAACAGAAGGACGTAGCCGACGTTCTGGGGGTTGCGGGTGTACCGATAGAGGCCGTCGGTCCGGAGCTCGTCTTTGCGCCCTTCGGTCGCCTCCTGCCCGAGGTCGACGGCGGACCTGCCGAGAACCCCGAACGCGACCAGCACGCCGACGGCGCCGACGCCGAGGTGCCACGGGGCCGCGAGCGGGCCGGCGTTCCAGTTGAGGACGCCAGTCGCGAACACCGCGGGCAACAGCGGGCGGCTGAACGCGAGGTAGACCCGGCGCTTCCGGTCGTCGTCGCCCGCGGGCCAGAGCCGACGCTCGGGCGCGAGCAGGGAGGCGACCATCAGCGCCGACAGCCCGAGGAGGCAGCCCGCCGCGGCGGCGAACGCGACGAGTACGAGCATCGAGTCTGATTGACGAACCGACAGGTATCAAATCCACGGTCCGGCCGGTTCCGCGCTGGAGGTCCGGAAACTCCGAAGTCAATCGCCGTCCCGGATCATCATCACCTTCACGCGGCGAACGGCGTCGAAGTCGCGCAGTCGGTACGTCAGTTCCCGGACGCGGGCGGCGTCGCCGCGGCAGAACAGGGACTCGAGACACCACTCTCCTTGGTGCGTGTGACTCGTGTTGAGGATGACGTCCTGGTACTCGTGTTGGACGCCGTGGAGCTCCCGGATCACCTCGTGGTGACGGTAGTCGAAGCCGAGGAGCGCGACGACCTCGCCCGCCGTGTCTTCGAGCCGCGCGTGCGACTCGACGTACTCCCGCATCGCCTCCCGGACCGCCCGCGACCGGTTCTCGATCCCTTCGTCCCGCCACGTCCGGTCGAACTCCTCGATCAACCCCTCGGGGACGTTGAAACTCGTTCGCATCACCTCGTCGTCGGGCCCGCGGGCACAAGAGGGTCGGTATGCCGGTCCGCTTACTGATACGCCTGGATCCCGGTGAGGTCCTCGCCGAGGATCAGGGTGTGGATGTCGTGGGTGCCCTCGTAGGTGTACACCGTCTCCATGTTCGCCATGTGGCGCATCGGCGAGTAGTCGGCTGTGATCCCGTTGCCGCCGAGCATCTCCCGGGCGATCCGCGACTGGTCGCGGGCCATCCGAACGTTGTTACGCTTGGCCATCGAGACGTGCTGCGGCCGCATCTCGCCGGCCTCCTTGAGGTCCGCGAGCCGGTGAGCGAGCAGCTGGGCGAGCGTGATCTGCGTCGCCATCTCCGCGAGCTTCTCCTGTTGCATCTGGAAGCCGCCGATCGGCTTCCCGAACTGCTCGCGGTCGGTGGCGTACTCGCGCGCGACCTCGAAGCAGTCCCGCGCGGCGCCGACCGCGCCCCACGCGATGCCGTAGCGGGCCTGCGTCAGACACGACAGCGGGCCCTTCATGCCCTCGACGCCGGGGAGGCGGTTCTCGGCCGGGACGCGGACGTTCTGGAGGCTGATCTCGCCCGTGATCGACGCCCGGAGGCTGAGCTTCTCGTCGATCTCGTTCGTCGTGACGCCGTCGCGGTCGGTCTCGACGAGGAAGCCGCGGACCGGCGTCCCCTCCTCGCCGTGGTCCTTCGCCCACACGACCGCGACGTCGGCGATCGGGGAGTTCGTGATCCACGTCTTCGAGCCGTTCAGGACGTACCCGTCGCCGTCCGGTTCGGCCATCGTCTCCATCGCGGAGGGGTTCGACCCGTGCTCCGGCTCCGTGAGCCCGAAGCAGCCGACCGCGTCGCCGGTGCCGAGCCGCGGGAGCCACTCCTCCTTCTGCTCGTCGCTGCCGAAGGCGTGGATCGGGTACATCACCAGCGCCCCCTGGACGCTCGCCATCGAGCGGAGCCCGGAGTCGCACGCCTCGAGTTCGCGCATCAGCAGGCCGTACGCCGTCTCGCTGACGCCCGGCAGGCCGTACCCGTCGAGGTTCGGCGCGTAAAAGCCCATCTCGCCCATCTTCGGGATCAGTTCCGTGGGGAACGTGCCCTCGATCCAGTGGTCTCCCATGTCCGGGACCTCCCCCTCGACGAACGACCGCGCGGAGTCGACGAGCAGCCGCTCTTCCTCTGACAGCGTCGACTCCATGTCGAAGTAATCAAGCATACGATCGCTTGCGATCCCACGGATAAATAAGTATAGTTGTGTCCGCTCAGCGACCAAAACCGCCGATTTCGCCGTCGAGTGAGCCGGCCGCGACGCCGAAACCGCCGCCGGGCGGAGCCCCCGGAAGCGGGCCGGCGATCACCCGGGACCCCAGTCGGCGAGCGCCCCCTCGCGGCGCCTCAGTCCCAGCCGTCCGTCCCGTCGAGCAGGTGCTCCTCGACGACGGCCTCGTCGAGCTCGATCCCGAGCCCGGGCCCCTCCGGCACCGCGATGCGGCCGTCCTCGATCAGCGGCTCGTCGCGCGCCAGTAGGTCGTCCCACCAGTCGACCTCCAGCGCGTGGTACTCCAGCAGGTCGAAGTTCGGCGTGGCGGCGCCGAGGTGGACGCAGGCCATCGTCCCGACCGGGCTACAGACGTTGTGCGGGGACAGCGGCACGTAGTTCTCCTCGGCGCGGTCGGCGATCCGCATCGTCTCCGTGAGCCCGCCGACGGTCGTCGGGTCGGGGGTAACGATGTCGACGCCGTGGTCGTAGATCAGGTCCGACAGCTCGAACACGCGGAAGCGGTTCTCGCCGGTCGCGACCGGCGTCCGCGTCGCCTTCGTCACCTCCTTTTGCGCCTCCATGTTCTCGGGCGGGACGAGGTCTTCGAGCCACATCAGGTCGAACTCCTCCAACTCGTGGGCGAGCCGCTTCGCGCTCTCGACGGAGTAGTCCCAGTGGCAGTCGAACGCGAGGTCGACGTCGTACCCGATCTCGTCGCGCACGGCCGCGACGATCTCCTTTTTCTCCCGGATCGCCGCGTTCGTCAGGCGCCCGTTGTACGGGTCGTTCTCGTTGTCCGCGGGGAGGTCGAGGTCGAACTTCAGCGCGGAGAAGCCCATGTCGGTGACGCGCGCGGCCTCGGCGGCGTACGCCTCGGGCGAGTACGCCTCCGCGTCGGCGTAGGCGGTCGCGCCGTCCTCGACCGCGTACGCCTCGCCGGCGTGGCAGTCGCAGTAGAGCCGAACCTCGTCGCGGTACTTCGAGCCGAGCAGCTGGTAGACCGGGAGCCCGAGGATCTTCCCGGCGGCGTCCAGGAGCGCGATCTCGATGCCCGACGCCGCGGTGACGACCTTCCCGGTCGTACCGCCGTGGCCCGACATCTCCTGGAAGATGTACCGCACGAGCCGCCCCGCGTCGAGCGGATTCTCGCCGACGAGGAACCGGTTCGTGTAGTCGACGAGCTCCGGGATCCCGCCGCCGCGGTACGCCTCACCGATCCCGGTGACGCCGGCGTCGGTCTCGACTTTGATCAGGTTCCACTCGAAGTTCCCCTCGACGACGCAGGCGTCGAGGCCGGTGATCCGTACGTCTCGGTCCGGGTCGCGGGTGTCGATCTGGTCTGAGTAGTCTCGCATGTGTGGTGGTGGTAGCGGTCTCGAACGCGGGGCGGCGGAAGCTCGCTGGCGCCTCGGGGTCGGCCGTCCGCACGTGTGCTGCGGCGTCACACGGCTACAAGTAGAACGCTGTATCGGCAATGCTCTCGGTCGAGACGGCCCGGGCGGAACCGGATACCGTCCCGGGCGATCCGGCGGCGATCCGCCACCGGCAGCTTTTGTATCGGCGCCGCGAGGGGCCCCGTATGGAGTTCCCCGAGCGAGCCGACGTCGACGGACTCATCGACCCGCAGCCGCTTCCGGAGTTCGCGCGGGTGCGGTACGAGCCGCGGACGGAGCGCCTCGACGACCCCGTCGGGGCCGCGCGCGAGTCGCTCGGCGCGCTCGACCTCGACGGTCTCTCCGCGGGCGCGACCGTGGCGGTCGGGGTGGGCAGCCGCGGGATCGACCGCATCGACGAGGTCGCGGCGGGGGTCGTCGACCGCCTCGACGAGCGGGGCTTCGACCCGGTCGTCGTGCCCGCGATGGGCAGTCACGGCGGCGCGACGCCCGAGGGACAGCGCGAGGTGCTGGCGGCGCTCGGCGTCACCGAGGAGTCCGTCGGCGCGCCGATCGACGCGCGCATGGCGGCGGCGGAGCTGGCGACCGTGTCCGTCGGCGACGCCGAGACGCCGGTGTACTTCGCCGAGGCGGCGCTCGAAGCGGACGCGGCCCTGGTGGTGAACCGCGTGAAGGCCCACACCAATTTCACCGGGCCGATCGAGAGCGGGCTCGCGAAGATGACCGTCGTCGGGCTCGGCAAGCAGCGCGGCGCGAAGACGTTCCACTCGACGGCGATCGCCGAGGGGTACGTCGAGACGCTGGCGGCGGCGCTCGACGTCATCGAGGAGGAGACTCCGATCGTCGGCGGCGTCGCCCTCGTCGAGAACTTCGAGGAGGAGATCGGCCACGTCGAGGGCGTCCCGGCGGGCTCGTTCCTTGACCGCGAGCCGGCGCTGCTGGAGCGCGCCTACGAGGAGATGCCGACGCTGCCGGTCGACGACGTCGACCTCCTGGTCGTCGACGAGATCGGCAAGGAGATCTCGGGCGCCGGCATGGACACGAACGTCATCGGTCGGTACCGCGTCCTCAACGCGCCCGACCCCGAGACGCCCGACATCGACCTCATCTACGTCCGGGGACTCACCGAGGCGACGAAGGGGAACGGCAACGGGATCGGGCTGGCGGACCTCACCCGGCGGGCCGCGGTCGACCAGCTGGACCTGACGAAGTCGTACGCGAACGCGCTCACGAGCGGCTCGCTCGCGAAGTCGAAGCTCCCCGTGGTCGCGCCCGACGACGAGTTCGCGCTCCGGACCGCGGCGGCCGCGCTGGGGGCGTACGACCCGGAGAGCGCCCGGATCGTGTGGATCCGGAACACGCAGGAGCTCGGCGAGTTCCGCGTCTCCGACGCCCTGATCGAGGACCTCCCCGAAGCCGCGGTCGTGACCGGCCGCGAGACGGTGACGTTCGACGCGGGGACGGCGGGATTCGAGCCGGCGAGCGACGGCGACGCGGACCCGTAGCGCTCGCGTCGACCGGTCGAACCCGCCGCGTCGCCGCCTGAGACCGCCCGGTTGCCTGTAGGCAAACGTTTTCACGCCGTACTCGGGATCGGTGAGACATGGACCTACAGATCGACGGCAACGCGGCGCTCGTCACCGCATCGTCCAGCGGGCTCGGCAAGGCATCGGCGAAGGCGCTCGCACGCGAGGGCGTCGACGTCGTCATCAACGGCCGCGACGAGGGGCGGCTGGGGGACGCGAAAGCCGAGGTCGAGGCCGTCGCGACCGGCGAGGTCGTCGCCCACTCGGCGGACCTGACCGACGCCGACGAGGTCGCGGCGCTCGTGGAAGCGACCGTCGACGAGTTCGGCACGATCGACCACCTCGTGACGAGCGCCGGCGGCCCGCCCTCCGGCGCGTTCCTCGACACCGACGACGAGGACTGGCAGCACGCCTACGACCTGCTCGTGATGAGCGTCGTCCGACTGGCGCGGGAGTCGTATCCGTACCTCAAGGAGGGCGACGGCGGCACTATCGTCAACGTGACCTCCCGCAGCGTCAAGGAGGCCATCGACAGCCTCGTGCTGTCGAACTCCGTGCGGATGAGCGTCATCGGTCTGGAGAAGACGCTCTCGAAGGAGTTCGCCCCGGAGGTACGCGCGAACGCGGTCCTGCCGGGTCCCCACGAGACGAGCCGAATCCGGGACCTCGTCGAGGCCGCCGTCGAGCGCGGCGACTACGACTCCTACGAGGAGGGGCTCGACGACTGGGCACAGAACCCGCTCGAACGCATCGGCGACCCGATGGAGCTCGGCAACACCGTCGCCTTCCTCTCGTCGCCGAAGTCGGGGTACGTCAACGGCACCGCCCTCCCGATCGACGGCGGCTCCACCGGAGCGAACCTATGAAGCCGGTGGCGTTCGACGAGGCGGAGACGTACGAGCCCGACGAGGGCTGGCGCCGCGTCTCGATGGCGGGCAGCGACCGGTTCTCCTTCGAGTGGTTCGAGAAGCCGCCGGGCCACAGCTCCCCGATGCACGACCACGAGAACGAGCAGGTGTGCCTCTGCCTGGAGGGCGAGCTCACTGTCGTCTCCGAGGACGACGAGGTCACGCTTCAGAAGAACGACTCGGTCCTCTTAGAGGCCAACGAGCCCCACAGGGTCGAGAACACCGGCGACGAGCGCGCGGTCGGCCTCGACGTGTTCGCGCCCGGGCGCTCGTTCGACTTCTGGACGGACCGGGAGGAGTGAGATGAACGGAGCCACCCCGCGATGAAGTACCTCGCGCGCACGGCGACCGGCGAGCCGCTGCTCGGCGACGACGAGGGGTACGTCCCGCTCGACGCCGTCGAGCCCGACCTGAGGAGTGTCCGCGACGCGCTTCCCCGGGCGGCCGCGGGCGACCTGGGAGACCCGGCCGACGCGCCGGCGGACCCCGTCCCGGCAGCGGACGTGTCGTTCGGCGCGCCCCTGGAGTCGTTCGGGAAGCTCTGGGGGGTCGGCCTGAACTACGAGGCGCACGCCGGGGACCTCGACGAGCAGCGCCCCGACGAGCCGGCGAGCTTCATGAAGCCGCGGTCGGTCTTGGCGGGCCCCGGCGGCCCGATCCGGCTGCCCCCGGAGTCGCAGAGCGAGCGGGTGACCGCCGAGGCCGAACTGGCGGTCGTGATGGGGCGGACGTGTCGGAACGTCGCCGAGGGCGACGTCGACGACGTGATCGCGGGCTTCCTCCCCGTGATCGACATGACCGCCGAGGACGTGCTCCGGCGGAACCCGCGCTTCCTCACGCGGGCGAAGAGCTACGACACGTTCCTCGTCCCCGGCGCCGCGCTCGCGGTGCCCGACGGCCCGGTCGACCTCGACGGGCTCTCCGTGCGGACGGAGGTCAACGGGGAGGTGCGGGCCGAAAACGAGGTCCGGAACATGCTGTTCCCGCCGGCGGAGATCGTCTCGTTCCACTCCGACGTGATGACGCTGGAGCCCGGCGACCTGTTCAGCACCGGGACGCCCGGCGCGGCGCCCATCGACCCCGGCGACGAGGTGCGGGCGGTCGTCGAGTCCGTCGGGTCCGTCACCGCGCCGGTGACGCGGTAGGCCGGCGAGCCGGCGGCTACTTTTATTACCTGCATTCGGGTAGTGGCGGATATGTACCGAGTACTGCTACCGGTCGGCGGAGAGACCGAACACGCGCCGGCCGCCGCGGACGCGGTCGCGTCGCTTCCGAACGCCGCCGAGGAGGTCGAGGCGGTGCTGCTCAACGTCTACGAGGGGTTCGAGGTCAGCGGCGAGGGCGGCCGCGTCGACTCCGAGGACGTGTGGAACGAGGAGAACTTCCCCGAGGCCGTCGCGGCCGTCGAGGCGCGCTTGGAGGCGGCCGAGGTGGCGACGTCGAAGCGGCGCGAGCACGGCGAGCCCGCGGAGACGATCATCGAGGTCGCCGAGGAACTCGACGTCGACAACATCACGATGAGCGGGCGTCGGCGGAGCCCGACCGGCAAGATGCTGTTCGGGAGCACGACGCAGTCGGTGCTGCTCGCGGCCGACCGACCGGTGACGGTCATCCTCGACGAGTAACCGGCGCCGGCACCGGGGTCCCGACCAGTGATCGGATCCGATGTCGCCGGCCTCGAATGGTAACCTGTTCCGGTGACGTGTTTGCTGACGACCATTATAATGAATATTCATTTGAGTTGAACTGAAATAAACAGACACATTGTTAATGATCGACTGGGAGTACTCGGTTGAGTATGTCCGAGAACTCAATCGATCGGCGGAAGTTCCTGTACGGTACCGGCGCGGTAGGCATCACCGGACTCGCCGGCTGTTCCGGCGGCGGGGACGGCGGCGACGGGGGAGACGGCTCCGACGGCGGCGACGGGGGCGACGGCGGCAGCCAGGACCTCTCGCTGCGCGTCGGCACGTCGGCCGGCGGGACGCAGGACGTCGGCCTCGCGGTCGAGCGCGCGGTGAGCCAGGAGAGCGACACGCTGAGCTACTCGACCATCGAGAGCCCGGGATACATCGGGACGATCCGCCGGATGGCGAACAACCAGTTCAACGCCGGCATCACCGACAACAACTCGCTGTCGAAGGCGCTCAGCGAGACGGGCGCGTTCGCGGAACAGCCCGTCGAGCGCATCCCGCAGTACGGCTTCTACGCGTTCCCGTACAGCATCTACGTCATCGCCCGCGACGGCACGGGGATCGAGACGTTCGACGACCTGGCCGGCGCGAACGTCTATCCGGCCGAGCCGGGGTACTCGACGCGCGCGACGACGCTCGACGTCTGGTCGCAGGACCCGACGGCCGACGTCTTCGACCAGATGAACATCCAGAACATGGGCGTCGACTCCGCGCCCGGGGCGATGGAGGAGGGGACCATCGACGCCAGCATCGCGTACGGGACGCCCGGCGTGCGGTACACCGGCTTCGTCCAGGAGATCGCCTCCCGGGTCGACATCCACTACGTCGAGCCGACCGACGCGCTCATCGAGTCCGCCGAGTCGTACGACGGGGCCGGCACCGGCACCACGAGCTACGACGACTGGTCCATCGCGGGCACCGACATCGGCACGGACGAGGTGTTCCACTGGAACCTGGAGGTGAACTACACGTTCAACCCCGAGGCGAACCCCGACGCCGTCTACGAGCTGTGCCGCGTCGTCGACGAGCACAACGACACCGTCAACGAGGGCGAGGCGCAGTTCAACGACTTCGAGTCGACCGCCGACATGCTCGCCTCCGCCCGCGAGAACATCCCGGTCCACCGCGGCGCCGTCCAGTACTACCGGGACAACGACGCCTGGGACGACAGCCTGACCGAAGGCGAAAGCCCCTAATCGGTCGGTAACCGGGCTTTCGCTCCGTTCGCCGCGGTGTACCGATCAGTAATTTAAAATCATCAAATACGCAACCGACAACTCAGACACCAACTATGACACTATCACTCACGTCCGGGCGACCGACCATCCGCTCCGCGGTACATCCGCGCCAATGAGTACGGAAACGGCCTCGGCGGACTCCGAGTCCGGACTCCTTCGGGGGCTCGACATCACCGTCACGGGGGCGGCGCTGCTGTTCTGGGCCGGCGTCCTCTACTGGGCGCAGACGCAGGCGATCTCGCAGGTGCGGTTCGCGACCGCGTTCGTCGGCGGCATCCTGACCGTGTACGCGCTCAACGAGACGCGGCTCGCCATCTCGGACGGCGACTGGATCGACGGCGCCGTGCTGATCCCCGCGTCGCTCGCGCTGATGACCGCGTCGGCGTTCTTCGCGATCAACTTCCAGGACGTGTACCTCCAGCGGCAGGGGTACGCGCTCGAACACGAGTACATGCTCGCGCGGCTGGTGATCCTCTCGCTGATGTACCTCACGTGGCGCGAGTTCGGCAACGTGTTCCTCGGGCTCGTCTTCGCCGTGTTCGGGTACGCGATGTTCGGGAACCTCGTGCCCGGCGTGTTGGGCCACGCGGGGATGAATCAGGCGACGCTGCTCCAAGCGACGGTCACCGACCTGTACGGGTTCTACGGGAGCCTCACGCAGATCACGGCCTCGTGGATCGCGCCGTTCCTGCTGTACGCCGGGCTGCTGTTCGCGTACGGCGCGTTCGACCTGATCCTGCGCGTCGCCATCGTGGCCGCGAAGTACATCGAGTCCGGGATCGCCCAGACCGCCGTGCTCTCCTCGGCGGTCATCGGCTCCATCAACGGATCGTACACCGCCAACGCCGCGATGACGGGGTCGTTCACCATCCCGACGATGCAGGAGGCCGGGATGAAGGGCCACCGGGCGGCGGGCATCGAGGCGGTCGCCTCCACCTCCGGCCAGGTGCTGCCGCCCGTGATGGGGGCGTCCGCGTTCGTGATGGCCTCGTACCTCGGCGTCCCGTACCTCGACATCGTCGTCGCCGGCCTCGTCCCGGCCGCCATCTTGGTCGTCTCCATCTCCATCGCGGTCCACTACCTCGCCATCGCGGACTCCAGCAGCCAGGACATGGAGTTCTCCGAGTTCTTCGACGAGACGCTCTCGACCGAGAAGAAGGTGTTCGAGGCGGTCCGGTTCGGCGTCCCGTTCGGGATCCTCATCTACCTGCTCGGCATCGCGCAGTACACCGTGATGACCTCCGCGCTGTACACCGTGGTCGCGATGATGATCACGGGGACGCTCATGCCGCCGCTCCAGCGTGTCGTCGACAGTTCGGGCGTCAGTCCGGTCAGCGAACTCGTCACGCAGGTGAAAAACACCGTTCACGGGATCCGGCGCGGCGCGATCATCCTCGCGCCCATCGCGATCATCCTCGTCGTCATCAGCGGCGTCGTGAACCTCTTCAGCACGACCGGGATCCCGGCGAAGATCGCGCTGCTGCTCATCAACATCTCGGGCGGCGTGCTGCTGTTCGCGGTGCTGCTCGGGATGGGGGTCGCGATCCTGATGGGGGTCGGCATGCCGACCGTGGCCGCCTACGTCATCGTGGCCATCCTCATCGTGCCGACCTTCGTCTCCGAGTTCAACGTCCCGGCCATCACCGCCCACTACACGATGTTCTACGCGGCGATCCTCGCGGGGATCACGCCGCCGGTGGCCACCGCGGCGGTGATAGCCGCGGGGATCGCGGAGGCCAACTTCTGGCGGACCTGCGGGGCGGCGATCCGGATCGCCGCGCCGCTTTTCATCCTGCCGGTCGCGTTCGTCTACAACCCGGGTCTGATCTCGATGGACGTCGGGATGAACACGCTGTACGTCGGGCTGCTCGTCCTGCTCGGCGCGGTCACGATCATCTACGGGCTGAACTACCCGTTCAAGATGCGCCCCGGTCGGAAGCTCGGCGCGCGCGCGCTGCTCGCGACGCTCGGCGTGCTGATCATGGTGTACCCGTCGAACGTCGCGAAAATCGCCGGCATCGCGGTCTTCGCGGCCGTGTTCGTCGCGGAGAAGGTGATGATCCGCGGTCTCACGCTGCCGTTCGGCAGGGGGGCGAGCCAATGAGCGACGACGACTCCCCCGAGGCGGTCGCCGAGCAGTCGGCACAGCAGGCCGGCGGGCTCGACGAGATCATTCCGGAGCCGCTGCTGCCGGTGTGGAACCAGGTGGAGAAGGTCCAGGCGTTCCGCCGGACGCACGGCTCGAAGTACGTCGGCGCGCTCGAACTGCTCACCGCCCTCGCGCTCACCGGCGGCTACGTCTGGTGGTTGCTCATCTACCTCGAACTGCTGTGAGGCCGCGGGCGGCCCCCGGCCGCCGCGACTATCCTTCTTCGCTCTCGTTCGACCGCCCGCCGCGATGTTGCCCTTGACCCGTCGACAGTGACTGCCTCCGCTCGTCGAACGGGCGTCCGCCTCGTCCGTGAACCGTCCGCTCGCTCGCACGGACGGGACGATTCCGAGCGTGCGCGAGAAACGGGCGACCGTCGAGCAACGTGAGGGCGAGAATGTATCGCGAGGAAAACGCCGCGAGCGCGGACCGCGTCAGCGACCGCCGTCGGTCATCGCGACCGGCTCGTCGGCCGTCGCCTCCGCCGCCGCGTCGTCGCTCGACGCGGGGTCGGTCGCGGTGTCGGTGACGCCGAACTCCGTCCAGAGCGTGGCGACGACGACCGCGTACGCGACGAGGTCGTAGTGGACCGCGCCCTCGACGCCGGCGAACGCGACCAGCGTGCTGTACCCGTGGAGGGCGGCGACGCCCCCGACGAACGCAGCCTCGTTGGTGAACCGTCCGTCGCGCGCCGCGGCGACCGCGCGGCGGATCGCGGGCGCGCAAGCGACGAGGAACGCGAGCCCGGACAGCGCGCCGAGGTTGATGAAGAAGTGCGTCGTCATCGCCGAGTCGAGGATCGACTGAAGGTACTGGACAGTCACGGGGTCGTAGAACAGCCACTCCACCCGGGTCGGGTACAGCACCGCGATGTACGGCGTCGCGACCATCAGCCCGAAGAGGACCGCGACCGCCACGCGGGCCGACGCGAACTGCGCGGCCCGCCGCGCCTCGAACGCCTCGTCGCCGGGCGCGACGACGAGCCCGCACTCCGCCAACACCTCGCGGAGCGCCTCGCGCGACACCGACGGGTCGTGGTGGACGCCGACCGTCCCGTTGCGCCGGGTCGCCGAGGCGGCGCTGACGCCGTCGACGTCGCGGAGGACCGCCTCCACCAGCCCCTCGCGCCGGTCGGTGTCGATCCCCTCGACGGAGAACGTGTCGTGGTCGTGGTCCGCCGGCACGCGGGCGACCCGCGGGCCCGATACGGCGGCGTCGCCCGCGGGCGCCTCGCCTCCGGGCGGGCCGCGCTCCCCGGCCGCGTCGGGGGCGTCGATTCCGCGTTCGCGGACCACGGCGTCGAGCGGCGTCTCGCCGCCGCGGTGGTCGTCGTCTCGCATGAGAGGTACCTACGGTTACACAAGCATGAAACTTCCCCCGCGGCGGCGGCGCGTTCGGCGGCCGACGCGCCGGCGACGCGCGTCAGGCGTTCACCGATTCGAGGTAGGAGCTCACGATCATCTGCCCCTTCCGGGTGAGCGCGGCCCCGCTCTCGCCGTCGGCGACGAGGTCGGCCTCCCGGAGCGTGTCGAGGATCATCGAGGTCTGGGTGACGTCGCCCGTGACCACGTCGGCGATGTTCGCCTCGCCGCCGGCGGAGTAGATCGACACGAGAATCTCCAGTTGCTCTTCGGTCGGGTCGAACGAGTCGAGGTCCTCCATGGCCTCGTCGTACTCGATCTTGATGTATCGGCCGAGGATGTTGAGCGCCCGCTCGTTCGGGACGGTCGCGATCGACGTGACCGTCTGTCCGTCGGTGACGTGGCGGAAGACGAGCGCCGGGCGCTTCGTGCCCCCGAGGGTGCGGTCGGTCCGCTCGTAGTCGATCACGGCGGAGAGGTCGACGACGAACGGCTCCGGGCAGTCCCTGAACCGTATCTCGCCGGGCGACACCGACACCGAAGCGCGGTGGTCGCCGGCGTCGGTGACGCGCCCGCCGACCTTCGCGGGGTGCCGAACGGTGACGGCGACGTTCCGCAACAGCACCTTGAACAGGAGCCGGGTGAACCGGTCCATGTCCTCGGCCTCGCCCTCCACGAGCGCCGAGCGCCGCGACCCGTCGCGGTCGTACGCGACGGTGACGCTGTCGTTGAAGAACGAGCGCAGGTCGCCCGGGACGCTCCCGACGACGACGTCGAACACCCGCGAGAGCGGGACCGTCTCCTTCCCGTCGTCCGTCGCGAGGACCATTCGCCGCTGGCTCAACAGGACGCGACCCGTCACCGGTTCGTCGGCCCCGAAACTCGCCGCGTGGACGCGGCCGACGAAGTCGGCGACGACGGACTCCTCCATCGGTGTCACCTGAGCGCTGTACGCTATTTATTGTTACTCACCCCGTATCAGTCGTGATAACGAGATGTCACCCGAGCGCCGCGGGCCGCCGGTCGAGCGGGACGGGTCGGGGGATCGGAGCGGCGGGACTCGCCGAACAGGACCGAATTTGTTCGGTCGACGGCGCCCGGTGCCGGGGTGGTCGGCTGGGGAACAGCAAAGCCTAATGACGTGGGCACCAAACCGTCAGGTGATGCCCACAGTAGAATACCTCAACTACGAAGTGCTCGACGACCACGGCTGGTCGATGGACGACGACAACCTCTTCGAGGAGGCCGCCGACGCGGGCCTCGACGAGGAGGACTACGGCACCCTCGAAGTGAACCAGGGCGAGTACATCCTCGAATCGGCCGAGGCGCAGGGCTACGACTGGCCCTTCTCGTGCCGCGCCGGCGCCTGCGCGAACTGCGCGTCCATCGTCAAGGAGGGCGACATCGAGATGGACATGCAGCAGATCCTCTCCGACGAGGAGGTCGAGGAGAAGAACGTCCGCCTCACCTGTATCGGCAGCCCGGCCACCGACGAGGTCAAGATCGTCTACAACGCGAAACACCTCGACTACCTGCAGAACCGCGTCATCTAAACAACAGCGTTCAACGCTCGTTAAACAGACGCGGCCCCTTCCAGGGGTGGCGACAGTTCAGACCAGCCGTTTCCGGCCTGAAATTGCTCTCTACTAACCGTTTTCTCTTGCAGCACTAACTGCGTTCAGAACAGATTCGCGTTTTCCGCTTTCGTTCTGACAACGTGGCTGCAAAATAGTCGTACTGATAGCACGCGGGTCGTGCTGTCAGTAGGTGTGGGGCTCCCACGCTTTCTCTCGCACTCGTACCGATGACTCCTGCTCAGCCACACTCCACCGACGACGCAGCGTTCGTGTTCTCGCTCGTTCCCCTTTGCCCCTCGCTGCACACGAAGGGAAGCGATTCTTGGGAACAGCTATTCGGACAGGTTCTCAACGACATCGTCAACTGTGAACAGACCGAGATCGTCCCGCTCCTCGGCCGCTTCCTCCACTGAGGATGCGAACCCGCTTCGGCTGAACAGTACGTACTCGTAGTTCACGTCGCTGTCAGCTGGTGACCACTCGATTTCGGGTGCCTCCCGTTCGAGCTGAGCGAGAACGTCGTACCCCGTCGGTTGTTGCTGGAACTTCGCTTCCCCGACCAGTAGCGTGTCGCCGTTCGTCGGGGCCACGATATCGATTTCACGGCCGTCGGTGTCCCACCACCGACCTGGGGATTCCGTGAACGTGTACGCGTCCCCGTACTCGTAGAGAACTGCCCGCTGGCAGAGTCGCTCGAACGACGAACTGACGAAGTCCGGAAGATGCGGTTCGACCAGTTCGTCGTACGCGTCCGCTCCGAACACTTCGTACCGAGACGAACGGCCGTGCACGAACCGGAACCAGAACGCGAACAGTTGGTCTCGGATTCGATACCGGCTATTCCGACTCCGGGACGGGTCAACGGTTACTGGGTACTCCTGCTCGATTATCTGGAGTTCCCGCAGGCGGGAGAGGTAGTAACTCGCGCTGTTGGCGTTGATGCCCGCCGCCTGGATGATCTCGTTTCTCTTGTGGTTCCCCTCCGCCATCGCTTTCAGGACGGCGAAATACCGATCGACCTCGTCCAGTTCCCGGTACAGGACGTCCTCGGGCTCCTCGTGGAGGCCGCCATCCCTGAGCAGCAAGGTCTCCGTGATGTTCCCTTGGAGTGACTGCGTATCGTCCATTGCTCGGAGGTACTCCGGTGTCCCCCCGAACACACCGTATGCGATCACCTGTTCGGCTGGCGCGTAGTTCGGGAAGAACTCCATCGCGGCCGCGAACGGGAGCGGACCGATTTCGAGTTTCCCGTTCGGCCGTTTCGATATCCGCCCGTACAGCGGTGAACTCCCGTCGAGTGCGATCCTGTGTATCATCCCGATCGCCGAGCCAGTCAACACGAAGGTCACAGCCGTATCAGCGACTTCGTGGTCCCAGATTCGCTGGACGAGGGAGGGGAGCGCTTCGTTTTCGTCAACGAGATACGGGAACTCGTCGAGGATGACGACTGCGTCCTGCTCAGCAAGGTACGTGAGAACGTTCTCCCAGTCTTTCCGAATCCGATTGACTCCCGGGAACACCGTTGCGGCATCAGCGATGAAGGAGTCGAGTTGTTGCTCCGTCGTCCCGTGTGCAGCCTGATGGTACACCGCGTCGTCACGGTCTTCGATGGATTTGACGACGAGCGCTGTCTTCCCCATCCGCCGACGTCCGTAGACGACGCTCAACTCCGCGGACCCACTCTCGTATAACTCGTGGAGTCTGTCGAGTTCCTGTTCTCGGTTGACGAACGCGGGCATACCTCCACCTTTGACTCACCAGCACATAAAACGCGCGGATAGCGTAGTCTAAACTATCGTAGTTCAAACTACAGTAGTTGAGGCAACAGTAAAGGGAACCGCGTCATCTGACCGGCTCTCACCTGTGGTGACAGGCCGTTCTCACGCGGGGCCGCGCCGCTCGCGGTCCTCGCATCTCCCGCCGCTCCGTCAGCGACGGCGCCGCCGGTCGCGGGCGGCTCCGCCCCGGTGACCGAGCCGCCGCTCTCGCCGCCCGAACCTGTTCGGGCGAATTTCGCGGCCCTGAGAACGCGCGAAACCCCGTTCGGGGGACCGTCCGTACGGGGGGTATGGTCGAGAAGACGGACCGAACCGAAGACGCGAACGGGCCGCGGTCGGCCGACGGTCGCCGGTTCGAGGTGTTCGTCCGCGAGGCGGAGTCGGACCCGCTCCGCCACGTCGGCACCGTCGCCGCGCCGACGCCGGACGTCGCTCACGAGGAGGCGAGCAAGCTCTTCGCGTGGTACGCCCGCGACGTGTGGGTGTGTCCGGCCGCGGAGGTGTCCCGGTACTCCGCGGAATCGCTCGCGGTCGACGCGGACGGACCGGACGACGAGGCCGCCGACGCGGACGAACCGCGCGTCTACGAGGAGACCGAGGGGACGCCGACCGCCTCCCGCGCCGGCGCGCCCGCGGTCGACGCCGACGAGGAGGGGTCGCGATGATCTCCGTCAGCAAGCTCCTCTGCGGGCTCGACGCCGAGAGCGACGGACTCCGATACGACGCGGCCGACGACTCCGAGGAGTCGCAGATCACGGAGGAGAAACAGCGGCGGCCGGTCGTCGTCTGGAACACCACGAAGCGGTGTAACCTCTACTGCGAGCACTGCTACGCGGGCGCCGACGCCGAGGGCGCCCCGAACGAGCTCTCCACCGCGGAGGGGAAGGCGCTCATCGACGACCTCGCCGAGTTCGGCGTCCCCGTCGTCCTGTTCTCCGGCGGCGAGCCCCTCGTCCGGGAGGACCTGCCCGAGCTGATCGCGTACGCCGACGACAGCGGGATCCGGCCGGTCCTCTCGACGAACGGCACGCTCCTCACCCGTGACCGCGCCCGGGAGCTGAAGGAGGCGGGGCTCAAGTACGCCGGCGTCTCCGTCGACGGGATCCCCGAGCGCAACGACCGCATCCGCGGCGAGGAGGGCGCGTTCGACGCCGCGGTCCGCGGCATCGAGGCCTGCCTCGACGTGGGGCTCAAGACGGGCCTGCGGTACACGATCACCGAGCACAACGTCGACGACCTCGCGGGCGTCGTCGACCTGCTCGTCGACGTGGGCGTCGACCGCTTCTGCTTCTATCACCTCGACTACGGCGGCCGCGGCGCCGACATCTCCGACGTCGACCTCTCCCCGGAGGCGACTCGGCAGGCCGTCACCGACCTCTGTGACCTCACCCGCGAGTACCACGCGGCCGGCGAGGAGATAGAGACGCTGCTCGTCGGCAACTACGCCGACGCCGGCCACCTCGTCGAGTACGCCGACCGCGAGGTCGGGTCCGACCGCGCCCGCCTGATCTACCGCTACCTCGAACGCAACGGCGGCGACCCGACCGGCGAGCGCGTCGCGGACGTCGACCCCGTCGGCAACGTCCACCTCACGCAGTTCTGGCAGGGGTACTCGCCCGGCAACGTCCGCGACCGCTCGTTCGGCGCGATCTGGTCCGACGAGTCGAACCCGCTCCTCGCCGGCCTCCGCGAGCGCGAGGACCGCCTCGCCGGCCGCTGCGCCGACTGCGCGTACCAGTCGATCTGTCGGGGCGGGTCGCGGCTCCGCGCGCTCTCGGCGCACGGCGACCCGTTCGCCCCCGACCCGAAGTGCTACCTCACCGAGGCCGAGCGCGCCGGCGAGGAGGCGCTCGCCCGGATCGACGCCGCCGACCGATCCGCACCCGCCGACGACTGAGGCGCTCGCCCGGCCGCGCTCACTCCCGTTCCTCGCCCGCGCCCTCGGCGTCTCTCCCCGTCCCGTACTTCGCCGAGAAGCGCTCCGCGGGCACTTCGCCGCGGGCGACGCCGATGGCGTCGCGCACGAGTCCGAGCGTGACGCCGTCTCGGACCGGCTCGACGGCCGGCGGGTCCTCGTCGTCCATGTTCGGACCGAGGGGCCGGCGACGCCTCCGCCTCCCGCTTTACCGGTGTACCGCTTCAAGAGGAACCGCTCACCGCTCGGCGCCGTCGAAGACGTCCGTCACTAGCTTCGCCTGCGCCGTGCGGAGCCGCTGGGAGAGCGCGGACTTGCTGATCGCTAGCTCGTCGGCCAACTCGCTCAGGCGCACGTCGCGGTCGTCGTCGAAGTAGCCGCGGACGACCGCGAGTTCGAGCCCGCGCCGCTGTTTCGGCGTCAGCGAGGAGAGGTCGAAGGTGACCTGTTCGGTCGCGTCCGGTCCCTCCACGACCGCGAGCCGCACGAGCCGCACGCGGTCGACGACCTCCCGGAGCTCCCCGACCAACCGGCGGACCGCGTCGCGGTCGTCGACGTATGTCGTGACGAGGACCGTCCCGTCCTCGACGCGGCGGAAGTGCGGGACGTAGCCGAGCCGCCCGAACGCGTGACAGAGGCAGTCCTCGTCGACTTCGCCGGTCCCGCGGCGGACGTCCCCGTCCGGCGTCGTCACGTCGACCACGCACTCGTCGCCGACCGCGTTGACCGCCACCTCGGCGGCCTCGTCGGCCTCGTCGACGATCGGACAGCCGCGGTCGCCCCTCGGGTCGACGTCGAGGTCGACCCGCAGGCGGCGGTCACCCTCGGCGCCGGCGGCGTCGGACATGTCAGTCGCTACGGACGGCGTCGGTTTCATCTTTCGGCGGATTCCCGGGATCCGGCGCCGCGCCGGTCGGGTGTAAAAATGGTCGGAATCGGGGTCGAGGTCGCGTCGGAGGCGCGGGTCGGTCGCGCCTCAGTCCTCGGACTCGGGGGCGGCCTCCTCGGCGGCCGGCTCGCTCCCGCCGGCCGACTCCTCGTCGCCCTCCTCGGAGCGCGCGGCGACGAGCGCCCCGCTGGCGACGCTGTACATCGGCTCCTCGGCGGAGCGCACGCCGCTGATCGAGAACGGGATGTTCGCGTCCGCGAGGTGGTCGGCGAACAGGTCTTCGAAGCCGTTCGGGCTGGAGGTGCCGCCGGTGACGACGACGGGCACGTCGAGGCCCTCCTCGACGTCCTCCTCGTCGACCTCGCGCGTGATGTTCTCGATGACGTAATCGAGCAGGTTCTCGTAGTAGATGGCGAGCGCGCCCTCGACGCCGCCGACGTCGGTGCGGAAGTCGAGCTCGAAGTCGTCCTCCTTGATGCTCGTCACCTTGTCGACGGGCGTGCCCGTCGCCTGCGCGGTCTGCTCGTCGACCCAGTCGCCCCCGCGGGCGATGGAGAACTTCATCACGGGCACCGCGTAGTAGGCGAGACAGACGTTGGTCATCCCCGCGCCGAAGCTGATCCCGAGGCCGGTGAAGTTGTTGTCGGCCAGCTCGGAGTAGATGACCGCCATCCCCTCGTTGATCGGCTCGGGGTCGTACCCCATGTCGCCGAGCATCGACTCGAGCGTCTTCTCGTGGTACAGCGTCGTGAGCGGCGAGTCGATGGGGTCCGCCGGGCTGGAGTAGAACAGGCGCTCGTTCGGCTTCGAGGGCTCGCCGACCACTTGTTCGGTGATCAGCTTGATCATCGGGATGGCCGAGGCCTCCTCGCTGGAGAGGATGCCGTGTTGCATCGGCCGTCGGGTCTCCTTGTTGAAGATGTTCGCGAAGTTGAGGGCGTCGTCGCCGACGACGTACACCTTGTCGTCCTTGCGGATGTGGAGGACCTCGCTGCGCGAGAGCATCTGCTCGGCCATGTCGCTGTACTCGATCTCGACGAACGAGTTCCGCTGCTGTACGAACACCGTCTCCGCGCCTTCCTGTCGTCCGGAGAGGATGTTCATCGTACCGACGTCTAAGCCCTTGGCCATATCCGGGTATTTCATTTCGGACCTGATAAACGTTCGTGGCGGGTCGATCCGACCTCGCTCCCGGCCGGGCGAACGCCTTCGGGACGGGGGGTCCCCGACGGATCCCGCACCGTTTATTCCTCGCGGGCGGGAGTACGCGGACGACGTGCGAGACACCCTCCGCGGCCTCGTCCAGCTCGCCCGCCTCGGCAACTGCGTCGCGGCCGGAGTGCTCACGGCCACCGGCGCGTTCGTCGCCGGCGCGAGCGGCGCCGCCGTCCCGACCGCGCTCGCGGCCGCGACGACCGTCTTCGCGGTCGCCGCGGGCAACGCGATCAACGACTACTTCGACCGCGAGATAGACGCCGTCAACCGCCCGGACCGTCCGATCCCGCGCGGCGCCGTCCCGCCGCGGCTCGCGCTCGCGACGGCCGCGACCTGGTTCGCCGTCGCCGTCGCGGTCGCGGTCGCGCTCCCCCCGGCGGCAATCGCCATCGCCGCGGTGAACCTCGTCGCTCTGCTCACCTACACGAGCCTGTTCAAGGGGACGCCCGGCCTCGGCAACGCCCTGGTCGCCTACCTCGTCGGCTCGACGTTCCTGTTCGGCGGCGCCGCGGTCGGGAACCCGCGGGCGGTCCTCGTCCTCGCGGCGCTCGCGGGGCTCTCGACGTTCACGCGCGAGGTGATCAAAGACGTCGAGGACGTGGCCGGCGACCGCGAGGAGGGGCTCGCGACGCTCCCCATCGCGGTCGGCGAGCGCACCGCGCTGTGGATCGGCGCGGCCGCGCTCGTCGCCGCCGTCGCCGTCAGCCCCCTGCCGTACCTCTCCGGGACCCTCGGCGCGGCGTACCTCGCGGTCGTCGCGGTCGCCGACGCGGTCATGCTGTACGCCACATACGAGGGGTTCGATGACCCCGCGGCGGCGCAGCGCCGGTTCAAGTACGGCACCTTCCTCGCGGCGGCCGCCTTCGTCGTCGGGCGAGCCGCCGTGGTCGCATGAGGGAGGTCACGCAGTCGTGGTCGCGTGAGACGGGTCGCACGGCCGCTAATAGGAGAGTGGCGCGGCGAAAAAACGGTCTCGCTCGAAGCGATGCTCGACGGCGGACGGTCAGGTGACGGTCACGCGACGTTGAAGCCCTTGTCGCGGAGGAAGTCCTCCACGCGACCCGAGTGGTTCCCCTGGAGCTCGATGGCGCCGTCCTCGACGGTGCCCCCGCAGGCGAACTTCGACTTGAGATCCGACGAGAGGGAGCTCAGATCCACGTCCTTCGGGTCGAATCCTTCGATGACCGTTACCTCCTTACCGTACCTGCGCTCGTCGATGCGGATGCTGATCTGCTGGGACTCCTTCGCGACGTCCTCGCAGACGCAGAGTTCCTGGGGCAGTCCGCACGTCGAGCAGACTTCCGACATTACAGCCCGAATCTACAGGACGCCCGTATTAAATAGTGTCGGGAAGCCCCCCGATCAGCGGACGAACCGCCCGATGAGCGGCAGTCGCTCCAGCGCGAGCCCGCGGACGGCCCGCCGGGCGGCGTCGGCCTCGGACCGCGTCACCGACCCGGCGTAGGCGGCGCGCTCGTACGCGGTCGCGACGGTCTCGACGCGCTCGTCGGCGCCGAGCGCCCGCATCGTCTCGACGTAGCGCCGCGGGGTCTCTCCCGGCCGCCGCTCGCGGTATGGCTCGGCGAGCAGCCGTTCGAGGTCGGCGAACGCCCGCTCGGCGTCCGCGGTCGGGTCGCCGCGCCGCCGCGGGAGCAACGGACCGATCCGCTGGCCCGCGCGGCTCGCGAGGCCGGTCCGCCGAACCCCCGCGACGGCGAGGCCGGCGACGAGCAGCCAGTAGAGCGCGGTCTCCGCGCTCGGCGTCGGCAGGAGCCCGCCCCCTCCGGAGCCGTCGGACTCGCCGGTCGGCTCGACGCCGTTCGCCTCCGCGCCCTCGAGCTGGGAGATCTCTGCCTCCGAGACGTTTCCGGTGCCGTTCGTCGCGTTCGCGTCCTCAGTTTGCGGGCCGGTCGAGCCGTTTCCGTCGGCGTTCGGTGTGGTGGCGCCGCCGATCGAGTCCGGGCGGACCGTACTGGGCCCCGCCTCCAGCGTCTGGTTGGGCGTGGACGCCTCGGTGTCGACGTTCTCCGCCCCGTCGGCACGCGCCTCCGCGAGTCTGGTGTCCCGCGCCTCGTCGCGGGGGTCGGACGGGGTCGGGTCGAACGCAACCCAGCCGTGGTCGGGCACGTAGATCGACACCCACGCGTGGGCGTTCTGCCCGCGGACGACGTACTTGTCCTCTCCGACCCGCTGCCCCGAGGTGTAGCCCGTCTCCATCCGCGTGGGGATCCCCTGTGTCCGGAGCATCGCCGCCATCGTCGTCGCGAAGTACACGCAGTAGCCGGCGTCCATCTCGAAGAGGAACGCGTCCGCCACGTCGCCCTCGGGCCGCTCGACGGTCAGCGAGTAGTCGTACTCCGAGCGCAGGTACGCCTCGACCGCGGCCGCCCGCTCGTACGGCGATTCGGCGTCCGCGGCCGCGAGTATCTCCTCGGTCCGCTCGCCGACCCGGTCGGGCGTGCTCTCGGGCAGTTGGGTGTACCGCTCCTCGATCGCCTCGGGGTAGTCGGTGCTGGCGTTCCGGAGCGTCGCGGGATCGGCGTCGAGGACGCGGCTCGTCACCGTCGCCTCCTCACCCGGCTCAAGCGGCTCGGCGAGCCGGAGGCTGCCGCGCTCGTCCAACTCGACCGTTCCCCCGTCGGACGCGGACGCCGAGACCGGCTTCCACGGCGCCGGCAATGCGGTCGACTCCGTCTCCGCGGTTATCGACACGGAGGCCGCTTCGCTCGAACCGGGCGGACCGGAGAGCGAAGCGCCGAGCGGGGACCGCTCCCCGGTCCGCACCCAGCCGTCGCCGGTGTAGGTGTCGTACGCCCCGGTGTGCCAGTTCCGTTCGACGGGGCTCTCGATCGTGTACCGCACCTCGGGGGAGAGCCGCGTGGTGCCGATCACGTCGAGTTCGTCCTCGCCGCTCAGGCTCGACTCCAGCGTCGTCGTGCCGCGGTCGAGGCCCAGCGGCGCCGCCGCGCCCGCCGGGATCACGGTGATCGTCGCGCTCGCGACGACCATGGCGGCGACCACCAGCGCGAACGTGCCCGCGTGGCCGCGGCGCCGGCCCGGCGTCGAGAGCGTCGAGAGGCCGACGGCGAGCGCGAGCCCGACCACGCCGGCGACCGCCGCCCCCGTCTCCGCGTCGCCCGTGAGCACGAGGAAGCCGAGGGTCCCGCCGCCGACGCTCGCGGCCGCGACGTGGCGCCCGCGGCCGGCGAAGTAGCCGACGAGGAACGTCGGTACCGGCGCCACGGCGAGCACCCACACGTCCGCGAGCGCCAGCCGCAGCACGGAGAGCCCCGTCGACAGCGCGAGGAGGTCCAAGGCGACGCTCCGGACCGTGAACAGCGCGCGCTGGCTCGCGGGGATCGCGAGGAAGTACCCCGCCAGCCCCGCGGCGAACAGCAGTCCCGCCAGCCACAGCGCCGTTCGCTCGCCGACCGCCCGCGCCAGCGCGACCCCGCCGAGCCCCGCGACCGCGACGACCGCCGCGGTCCGCCCCGTTCCGCCGACGACGTTCGTCACCTCGAAGAACACGGCGAGGTACGCCGCGGCGACGACCGCGACGCCGACGACCGCCGGGTCGGCCAGCCGCCGCTCGTCCCCGGCGGGACCGCCCGAGGCGAGCCGCTCCCGGACGGACGCCCCGCGGCTCACGGCGACGCCACCTCCCGTCCGTCCGGCGCCGCGTCGGCCCGGCCAGCCCCGGCGCCGTCCCCGGTCGCGCGCTCCGCCTCGGCCTCGCGGCGCAGGTCGGCGAAGGACTCGGACCGGTCGCCCGCGCGGAACCGGGCGTCGTCCGCGCCGGCGACGACCGTCACGTCGGCCTCGTCGTCGGCGACCGCGCCCGGGCCGGTCCGCGCCGCCAGCTCCAGTACCTCGCGCCGCCCGCGGCCGCCGGGGGCCGCCGAGACCCGCCCGCCGGGCAGCCGCACGTCGACGGGGACGCCGTCTTCGAGCAGCGCCAGCGCGAGGCTCACGGTCGCCCGCGCGAGCTCGTCGGCCGCGGCCGCGCTCGCGGTGCGGTCGGCGTCCGCGTCGCCGTCGCGGCCCACGCCGCCGAACGGGTCGCCGTCGCGGCCGGCGCGCCCGCCGCCGCTGACCTCCGTCCCGCCCGCGATCGTCACCCGGTTCCGCGCGGTCTCGGCCGCGAACTCCTTGACGACGATCTCGTCGCGCTTGGCGGTCGTCGCCCAGTGGACGTCGCGGACCGCGTCGCCGCGGGTGTACTCCCGCAGGCGGTCGAACTCCTCGCGCTGACGGCTCACGTCGACCGCGTCGGCCGCGTACAGCGCCCGTCGGAACCGCGCCGGGATCGGGTCGCGCGGCGGGTACACGGTCACCGCGTCGGTCTCGTCGACGAGCAGCGAGCGCTCGAAGAGGCCGAACACGTCGGTCGCGGTGAGCTCGACCGGGCCGAGCGTCCGCTCGCCGCGCTCGCGGTACGTGACGGCGTACGACACGGGCTCCGTGCCGACGGCCGCGCGGATCGGCGCCGTCGGTCCGTCGAGCCCCTCGTCGACCCGGACCCGAACGTCGGCGAGGAACGAGGACGCGCCGCCGCCGTCCCGCGCCGCCGGGCCGAACTCCAGGCGGACCTCGCGCGTCTCCCCGACGAACCCGTCGGCGGGCGTCACGTGCCGGACGGTCGGGGCGTCGACGCGCGACACCTGGACGTAGCCCGCCGCGAGCGCGATGGCGACGGGGATGACGATGGCGTCGAGCGCGCGGCCGCCGGCGGCGAGCGCGCTCGTGGCCGCGACGAGGCCGACGGCGCCGGCGACGCGCCCCCGGCGGGTGAGTTCGGGCGTCATCCGATCGAGGGCGGTGTCGGCGTCATCTCGTCACTCCACGCGGATCCGGTCGAGCGCGTCCTGAACCACGTCGGCGCCGTCGGTTCCGCCCGACTCGGTCCGGATCCGGTGCGAGAGCACGGTCGGGGCCTCCGCCTGAACGTCGTCGGGGATCACGTACCCGCGGCCCTCCAGCGCGGCGCGGGCCTGCGACGCGCGGACCAGCGCGAGGCTCCCGCGCGGGCTCGCCCCGAGCCTGGCGTTTCGGCGGGTGAACACCGCGAGCCGGGCCACGTACTCCCGGACCGCCTCCGAGGCCTCGATCTCGCCGACGATCCGGCGGGCCCGGCGCACGTCGGCGACCGTCGCCACCGGCTCCACCGCGTCGACCGGGTGGTCGCCGGTGAGCCGCCCGAGGATCGCGGCCTCCTCGTCGGTGTCCGGGTAGCCGAGCCGGATCTTCTTCGTGAAGCGGTCGACCTCCGCGACGGGCAGTTCGTAGGTCTGTCCCGGCTCGACGTCGTTCTGGGTCGCGATCACGCAGAACGGGTCCGGCAGGGCGCGGGTCGTCCCGTCGGTCGTCACCTGGTTCTCCTCCATCGCCTCCAGCAGCGCCGACTGCGTCTTCGGCGGGGCGCGGTTGATCTCGTCGCCGAGGACGACGTTCGCGAACACCGGGCCGGGCTGGAAGTCGAACTCGTCGGTGCGGCGGTTGAACACGTTGACGCCGGTCACGTCGGAGGGCAGCAGGTCGGGGGTGAACTGGACGCGCTTGAACGAGCCGTCGATCGATCGCGCGACCGACTTCGCGAGCGTCGTCTTCCCGACGCCGGGCACGTCCTCGACGAGGAGGTGCCCGCGCGCCAGCACGGTGACGAGGACGTGCTCGACGGCGTCGCGCTTGCCGACGATCACGTCCTCGACCTCCCCGACGATGCGGTCAGCGAGCGCGGCCACGTCCGCGGGGGTCTCGGGGTCGACGCCCGCGGCGGCGGCCGCCCCGCCGACCTCGCCGCCGGTCGATTCCGCCTCGCCGTCCACCGGCTCCGCGGGACCGGCGCCGAACGGCCCCGACTCTCCGGGGTCCGTCATGTTCGGCCGGCCTCGTTCGGGTCGGGCTCCCGTCCGAAGGCGACCGTGCGAATGCTCCCCGTGATCATCGATATACCACGGGTAAGGCGAGCAACGGCATATGCGTTCCGCCGGCGGCGGTCCGCTCGTCTCGGCCGATTTCGCCCCTTCGGCGCCGACGGTCGCGGGCGACGATTCGCGCCTCGCGACCGGGCCGTTCGCCGCGGACCTACGACTTCCGGACGTTCCGACCGACCGGGTCGCCGAACGACGCCGCGCCGGTCGCCGGGTCGCGCTCGTAGACGACCTCGCCCCGGACGAGGGTGACCTCCGGGAAGACGCCGCGGAGCCCCTCGAAGGGGGTCCACCCGCAGGCGCTGTGGAGCGCGGCGGCCGCTATCTCCCGCGGGTCGGCGGTGTCGACGAGGACGAGGTCGGCGTCGCGCCCCTCCGCGACCCGTCCCTTCCGGCCGAGGCCGAACGTCTCGGCGGGGTTCGCGGCGACCACGTCGCGGACGCGTTCGAGCGACAGCTCCCCGGTCCGGGCCGATTCGAGGAGGAGCGGGTACAGCGTCTCGACGCCGGGGACGCCGCTCGGCGCGTCGACGAGCCCGCGGCGCTTCTCCGCGACGGTGTGGGGCGCGTGGTCGGTCGCCACCACGTCGACCGTGCCCTGGGCGAGCCGCGCGAACAGGGCCTCGCGGCGCTCCTCCGAGCGGAGCGGCGGGTTCATCCGCCCGAACGTCCCGAGCGACCGCGCCCGCTCGCGGGAGAGGAACAGGTGGTGCGGCGTGACCTCGCAGGTCGCGTCCGCCCCGTCGTCGCGGGCCTCGACGACGGCGTCGACGGCCTCCGGCGTCGAGGTGTGCGCGACGTGGACCTGCGCGTCGCGGTCCGCGGCCGCCGCGAGCGCGCGCTCGACCGCGGCGACCTCGGCGTCGGCCGTCCGGTAGGCCGACCACGCGTCGGCGGTCGCGGCCGTGCCGACGCCCCCGAGGTCGCCGTCGAGCGCCCCCTCGTCGAACAGCGTCGCGTCCTCGGCGTGAACGGTGACGGGGGCGTCGCGCCGGGCCGCCGCGTCGAGCGCGTCGGCGAACAGGTCAGCGTCGATGCCCATGTCGCCCGTCGAGTCCGCGAGGAACACCTCGCCGAGCGCGAACAGCGGGCGGTCGAAGAGGCCCTCGGGGTCCCACTCCTCCGTGACGCCGCCGTTGATCCCGTAGTCGACGAGCGAGTCGGCCGCGAGCGCGGCCTTCTCGTCGAACGCCGCGCCGTCGACGGTGGGCGGCGAGGTGTTCGGCTGGTCGACGACGGTCGTGACGCCGCCCGCGGCCGCGCTCCGTGACCCCGAAGTCCACGTCTCCTTGTGGCTCCCGCCCGGCTCGCGGAAGTGGACGTGGACGTCGACCGCGCCCGGCAGGAGGTGCCTCCCGCGGGCCTCGATGACGCGCTCGCCGGCGTCGGCCCCGAGCCCTCCGGCGACAGCGTCGATCCGTCCGTCGTCGCCGATCCGCACGTCTCGAACCCGGCCGTCGGCCAGCGTCGCGCCCGTGATGAGCATCGTTGTCGGCCGGTCGCGGCGAGCGGGATAAACGCTGGTGGTTCCCGGTCGCGGGGTCCGCGGCGGCCCGCCACGAGGCACCGCAAGACGTTTGTCGCCGGCGCGGGCTCCCTCGCGCATGGTCGCTGCCCTCTCCGCCCTCTCGGGCGCCGCCCCTCCGCTCTCGGGTGCCCTCTCCCCGCTCTCGGGCGCGGCCGCGCCCCTCGCGGCCCCCGCCGTCGCGGACGCGGTCGTCGGCTGGCTGTGGACGGTCGCGCTGTTCCTCTTCCCCGGTATCGTCGCCGCGGGGTTGTGCGCGCCGTTCCTCGCCGCCGAGCGCCTCCGCGCGCTGTTCCGCGCCCTGCCGCCGACGGGGCGGCTCCTCCCCTCCTACCTCGGCGTCTCGGTCGGGCTCTCGGTGCCGTACCTCGCCGGGGTCGTCCTCACCGTCGCGCGCGCCGCCGAGGCGGGCCCCG
Source organism: Halorubrum sp. ASP1 (assembly GCF_005435135.1). Lineage (NCBI taxonomy): Archaea > Methanobacteriati > Methanobacteriota > Halobacteria > Halobacteriales > Haloferacaceae > Halorubrum > Halorubrum sp. ASP1. The sequence goes on from NZ_SGUA01000015.1 coordinate 33,245, forward strand.
CCTGGAGCTCCGGGTTCCTGCTCACGGCGCTGCTCGGCGCGGTCGCGGTCGGCCTCGTCGCGCCGGCGGTCGCCGTGTTCGGGCTCCCGCGGCTCGGGCTCAACTGGGACCCGACCGGTTACGGCGTCTCGACGTACCTCCTCCTCGGCGGCGCTGGGCTGTGGTACGCGGCCGTCGCCGCGGTCCCGCTCGTCGCGCTCGCGGTCGGGATGGCGCTGCCGGGCGGGTACTGACGGCGGCCGCCGTCGCCGCACCGCCCCGTGCCAACCGCTGCCGACGCTCCGATACGGTTTTGGGTCGTCCCGCGGAATCCCCGCCAAATGCTGTCTCGACAGTTCGTCCGGGAGAACCCCGAGGTCGTCCGCGAGGCGCTCGACAACAAGGGCGTCGACGTGGACCTCGACCGGATACTCGACGTCGACGAGGAGTGGCGGGAGCTGAAACAGCGCGGCGACGACCTGCGCCACGAGCGCAACGAGGTCTCCTCGACGATCGGCGAGCTGAAGGCGGCCGGGAAGGAGGAAGCGGCCGAAGAGGCGATCGAGCGCTCGCAGGACCTCAAGGCCGAGCTTCAGGCGATCGAGGAGCGCGCCGACGAGCTGGAGGCCGAGTTGGAGGCGTCGCTGCTCGAACTGCCCCAGATCCCGCAGGAGTCGGTCCCGGTCGGCGCCGACGAGTCCGAGAACGTCGAGCGCCGCCGCGAGGGGTTCGACGACCGCCGCGACCTCCCGGCCGACGTCGAGCCGCACTACGACATCGGCGAGGAGCTGCAGATCCTCGACTTCGAGCGCGGCTCGAAGGTCGCGGGCGGCGGCTTCTACGTCGCGAAGGGCGACGGCGCCCGCCTCGAACACGCGCTGATCCAGTTCATGCTCGACGTCCACCGCGAGCAGGGGTACGAGGACGTGTTCCCGCCGATCCCTGTCAACTCCGCGTCGATGCGCGGCACCGGCCAGCTGCCGAAGTTCACCGAGGACGCCTACCGCGTCGAGGGGACGAACGAGGAGGCGTACGACGACGACGACCTCTGGCTGCTCCCGACCGCGGAGGTGCCCGTCACGAACCTCCACCGCGACGAGATCCTCCTCGGCGAGGACCTCCCGCTGAAGTACCAGGCGTACACGCCGAACTTCCGGCAGGAGGCGGGCGAACACGGCACCGAGACTCGCGGGATCGTCCGCGTCCACCAGTTCAACAAGGTGGAGATGGTGAACTTCGTCCGGCCCGAGGAGAGCGACGAGCGCTTCGAGGGGCTCGTCGACGAGGCCGAGGAGGTCCTGCGCCGCCTCGAACTCCCCTACCGCATCCTGGAGATGTGTACCGGTGACCTCGGGTTCACGCAGGCGAAGAAGTACGACATCGAGGTGTGGGCGCCGGCCGACGACATGGACGAGGGCCCCGAGCAGGGCGGCCGCTGGCTGGAGGTCTCGTCCGTCTCGAACTTCGAGGACTTCCAGGCGCGCCGCGCCGGCATCCGGTACCGCGAGGAGCACCACGAGTCCGCGGAGTACCTCCACACCCTGAACGGCTCGGGGCTCGCGGTCCCGCGGATCGTCGTCGCCATCCTGGAGTACTACCAGAACGACGACGGCACCGTCACCGTCCCCGAGGCGCTGCGCCCGTACATGGGCGGCACCGAGGTCATCGAGGGCGGCGACGCGGTCGGCGAGTCGAAGCTGGGCGGGGAGTAGGGCACGCCCTCCGACCGCTCGCGCCCCGAAGCGGCGTCGGCGCTTCCACCTACTTCACGTCCGAACTCGACGCGCGGGAGAGCAGCACGACGGCGACTGCGCCCAACACGAGGTCGAGCCCGACGAGCACGGCGACGCCGGGCGCGACGCCGTCGAGCGTCCCGCCGAACCACGCGACGTCGATGACCGTCATCACGTCCTGGTCGATCATGAGCGAGCGAGCGGCGTCGACGCCGTAGGTCACGGGGTTGACGCGGGCGAACGTCTGGATCCACCCCGGGAGCGCTTCGAGCGGGAGGAACGCGCTCGACAGGAACAGCAGCGGGAACTGCAGCAGGTTCGCGCTGATGATCGTCGACTCCTGGTCTCGCGTGAGGATCGCGACGGCGTTCGAGAACGCGACGAACCAGAGCGAGAACAGGATCCCGACCGCGACGATCCCCGCCGCCCCGGCGACGCCGGTGACGATGTCGGCGCCGAGGAGGACGCCGAGCCCGAGGATGATCGCGATCTGGACCGCGATCCGGAACACCTCCGCGGCGGTCTTGCCGACGAAGACGGCCGTGCGGCTCATCGGCGTGACGAGCACCTTCTCGAACATGCCGTTCTCGATGTCGTTCACGAGCCCGACGCCGGAGGTGATCGCCGCCGCGAGCGCCACCTGAATGGTGATCGCCGGCACGAGATACGTCTCGTAGCTGATCCCCGGCAGCCCCCGGTTAACCGCGCCGCCCGCGACGTTTCCGAACACCTCCGTGAACAGCACGAGGAAGATGATCGGCTGGACGAGCGAGACGACGAGGACGAACGGGTTCCGCACGGCCTTGAGGTTCCACCGCTTGAAGTTCACCCACGCGTCGCCGACGAACGTGTTCCCGGAGCGCGCGCTCGACCCCGAGCGGTCGTTCGCGGGCGCGCTCATCGCGCCACCTCCTCGTCGTCGATGTCGAGCTCTTCACCGGTGATCGCGAGGAAGACGTCGTCGAGCGTCGGCGCGCGGATGTTGAACCCGGTCACCGTTACGTCCGCGTCCCGGAGCGCGACGAGGAGGTCGGTGCCGTGCTCCCGGGCCGTCTCCGCGGTGACGCTGATTCCCTCCTCGGTCTCGGCGACCGAGGCGTCCGCGAAGGCGTCGAACTCCCGCGCTATCGCCGCGGCCCGCTCGGTTGCCGTCCCGTCGCCCTCCAGTTCCACGTCGAGGACCTCACCCCCGACCTCGCGTTTGAGCTCGCTCGGGCTCCCGTCGGCGACGATCTCGCCGTCGAGGATGACCGCCAGGCGGTCGCAGAGCTGGTCCGCCTCCTCCAGGTACTGCGTCGTCAGGAAGATCGTCGTCCCGAGGTCGTTGATGCGTCGGAAGTACTCCCACAGTCGGTTGCGGGCCTTCGGGTCGAGCCCCGTCGTCGGCTCGTCCAGGAAGACGAGCGGCGGTCGATGGACCAGCGCCGTCGCGGCGTCGAGCCGCTTTTTCATCCCGCCCGAGAACTCCTCGGCCCGCTTGTCGGCCACGTCCGCCAGGTCGACGAGGTCGAGCAGTTCGTCGACCCGCTCGGACTGCTCGTCCCGCGGGACTCCGTACGCCTCGCAGGCGAACCGGATGTTCTCCGCGGCGGTGAGCTCGGGGTCGATGCTCGTCTCCTGAGCCATGTACCCGATCGACTCGCGGACCTTCCGGGAGTCGGAGCGCACGTCGAAGCCGCTGACCCGGACCGTTCCGCCGGTCGGGGACAGAAGCGTCGCGAAGACCTTGATCGTCGTCGTCTTGCCGGCCCCGTTCGGCCCCAGAAAGCCGAAGAACTCCCCCTCGGGAACGGTCATGTCGATCCCGTCGACGGCGACGGTCCCGTCCGCGTAGGTGAGTTCGAGCCCGTCGACGTCGATCGCGGCGGCGGACGCCGGCTCGCCGGCGCTGCCGTCTCGGGACCGGTCGCTCGGCCCCGCCGTGTCCTGTGTAGGCATATCCGTAGTACCGGATCCGGCGGCATATACTCCCGACTTCGAACGTCCATTGTTACTACGAAAATTGAAGCCGGCGAGCGCGGTGGACCGCTCGGTACGTCAGAGTTCGTGTTCGATCGCCCAGTGGTGGAGGTGCGCGAAGGCGGGGAACAGCGACTCCGCCTTCTCCGTCGGCGTGTACTCCACCCGGGGCGGCACCTCGTCGTACGCCTCGCGGTCGAGCAGCCCCGCCTCGGTCAGCTCCTTCAACCGCGCCGAGAGCGTGTTCGGGGCGGCGTCGAGTTCGCTCTCCAAGTCGCTGAACCGCAGCGAGTCCTCGGCGAACGCGAACGCGCTCAACACCGCCATCGTGCGCGTCTTTCCGAGGAGATCCAGGAGCTCGGCCACCGTCCGACCGATGCGCTCCTGCTCCTCCGGGGCGAACGACTCGCGGAGGGCGGTCGCCTCCGCGCGAGTCAACCCCCCGCTCAGTCCGGGCACGTCCGGCACATCGCTCTGTCCGTTCATCGAGCGATCACTGCACGCTATTGCTATTGTATCTTTGGGATACAGGCCGAATGCGGGCTAATACTTCGAAGCTTCGAAGTCACAAGTATATGTCCTCGGCGCGCTGCTCTCGGGTATGCGAATCGCAGTACTCGGTGCGTCGGGACGAACCGGCCGGCCGCTCGTCGAACAGGCGCTCGACCGCGGGCACGAGGTGGTCGCGTTCGTCCGGGACCCCGCGAGCCTCTCGTCGTCGGTCCGGGACGACGACCGGGTCGCCGTCGTCGCGGGCGACGCGTACACCGGCGACGGCGTCGACCGCGCCGTCGGCGGGGACGGGACCCCGGTCGACGCCGTCGTCAGCGTCCTCGGACAGACCGACGGGAGCCCGGACGACCTCCTCACGGCGGCCGGCGAGCACGTGCTCGCGGCGATGGACGAGCACGGCGTCGATCGCTTCGTGACGCTCGTCGGCGCGGGTGTCAGGGAGGCGGGCGAGTCGGTGAGTCTCGGCGGGAGGGTGATGGAGTCGCTCCTGAAGCTGCTGGCGCGGGCGGCCCTCGAAGACGCCCGCGACCACGTCGAGACCGTCCGGACCAGCGACGCGCGCTGGACGGTCGTTCGCGCCCCGCGCCTCACCGAGGCCGCGCACGCGGGCGCGTTCCGACACGGGACGGACCTCACGCTCGGGGTGCGCGACGCCGCCGCGCGGGCGAACGTCGCCGCGTTCGTCCTCGACTGCCTCGAAGGGGTCGAATACGTCGGCGAGATGCCGAAGGTCGCGGACGAGCGATGACCGAACGGTTACTGGTCACCGGTGCGACGGGGACCGTCGGCGATCCGCTCGTCAGAGCGCTCGCGGACCGGGACGCGTCCGTCCGCGTGGCGACCCGGAGGCCGGAGCACGCGCGGGACGCGTTCGGCGACGGCCCGGAGCCCGTGGCGTTCGACCTCGGTCGCCCCGAGACGTGGGGGGCGGCGCTGGCTGGCGTCGACCGACTTTTCCTCCTGTACCCGCCGGGGAGCGCGGTGAGCGACGTCCGCGAGTTCGCCGACGCCGCCGACCGCGTGGGCGTCGAGCACGTGGTCTTCCTCTCGATCCTCGGCGCGGAGAAGTTCCCGGTCCTCCCCCATCGTCGGATCGAGCGCCACCTCGCCGGGACCGGCATGGACCACACGTTCCTCCGCGCCTCGTGGTTCGCCCAGAACCTGAGCGAGATCCACCGCCGAGAGATCGTCGAGCGCGACGAGATATTCGTCCCGGCCGGCGACGGCGTCCTGAGCTTCACCGACGCGCGGGACGTCGCGGCGGTCGCCGCGCGGGCGCTCACCGAGTCGGGTCACGCGGACCGGGCGTACGACCTCACCGGCCCGGCCGCGCTCGACTTCGAGGAGGTGGCCGAGATATTCGCGGCGGTGCTCGACAGACCGATCGCGTACGCCGACCCGTCGCGACTGACGTTCGCGCGGCGGATGTACGAACGCGGCTTCTCCCCGGGGTTCGTCGCGTTCATGACCGCCGAGTACTCGGTCGTGCGGCTGGGTCGCTCCGGCCGGACGACGGGCGACGTCGAGGCGGTCCTCGGGCGCCCGCCGCGGACGGTCCGCGAGTTCGTCGCGGACTACGCGGACGAGTTCCGACCGTAGCGCGGCCGCGGTTTCCACCGGGGCGCCGCGAGCGCCGCTACTGGTTCTCCAGGGCGTCGAGGATACAGGCGGCGGCGATCACCGCCTCCTTGGGCACGTCGCTCGCGTCGTCGACGGTGACCGTGTAGGCGTCCCGCATCGAGAACTGCCCCTCGATGTCGCCGACGTGGCCGCCGTCGGCGTCGAATATCTCGTACTTGTTCGGGATCAGGTTCGCGGCGCCGACGAGGTGCCGGAGCGCCGACAGCAGCTTGTTCTTGGACTCGATCGTCGCCAGCGCCTCTCCCGTGTCGGGGTCGCGGACCGTCCAGTTCTCGACGAACAGCGAGTAGTCCTCGTCGAGCACGACCACCTCCTCGCCGGTGCCCGCGTCGACGATGGCGTAGTTGCCGCCGATGTCGACGATCCCGCCCGCCTTCACCGAGAAGGCGTCCTCGTCGTCCCCGGTGACGAACGGGAACTCCTCTTTCAGCTTGAACATCTTCTGTTTCCCGCGGAGGACGACGTTTCCGGCGCTGTCCCGGACGGCGTACTTGTTCCGGACCAGCGACTGTTTCACCTCGTAGCGGTCGTCGCTGAGGTCGACGGTCGAGATGTCGTACGTGCCCGACTCGGCGTCGGACGCGGAGGGAAACGGCATGGACGCGACGACGGCGAGCGGTCAAAAAAGCCTTCTGTTCGCGCCGACCCGGGCGTCAGGGCGTCAGCCGGTCGACGGCGAGCCACTCCACGTCTGCGCTGTCGCCGGGACGCCCGTCGCCGACCTCGGTCAGGGCGAACACCATCTCCTTGCGGACGCCGCCCGCGAGCCGCACGTCGAGCGAGAGCTCTCGGGGCGAGAACTCGTGGCCCGGCCCCACCACGCGCACGAGGTGTTCGGAGTGCGGGAGGTCCTCGACCGTCTCCACGTCGAGGTACGTCCGGAAGTCGGCGCCGAACTTGAAGCCGGTCTTCGGCACCGCGTCGGCCGCGCGGAGGCGCCGGTAGACGGCGAGCCGGCGATCGAACCGCTCGCCCTCCACGTCGCGGCCGCGGGCGACGATCCGGGCGGCGGCGTCCCCCGATTCCGCGTCCGCAGCCTCGGGATTCCCGACCGACGCCGACAGCGACAGGCGTCCGTCGGCGGCCAGCGACGCGGCCTCGACGAGGGAGAGCTGGAGCGCGCCCTCGACGTCGGCGGCGCGTCCGGTGAGCGGGCGCCCGTAGAAGCCGCGCTCGTACAGCCCCTCGGGGGCGTCCCAGACGACGACGCGGTCCGCGAGGAGGACGCCGCTCAGGGCCGCCGGCGGCTCGTACCCCGTCGCGCCGTCGATCGCGCCCTTCTCGGCCGCGAAGTAGGTGATGTCGGACTCCTCGTCGACGACCGCGAGCGTGCGCCCCGCGAGCCCGGCGGCCGCGATTGACTCGCGCTCGCCGACGACCTGGATTGGGTACTTCACGTTCCCCGTGTCGGGGGTCGCGCCGCGCTCGTAGGCGACGAAGTCGACCGCGTCGCTCGCCGCGTCTCGCCCGCCGGGCCACGGCTCGCGTGCGGGCGAGAGGTAGAAGCCGCGGTCGCGGAGGTCCGAGTAGACGAGGAAGCGCACCGCGAAGCGGTCGGCCGCGGCCGCGCTCGCGACGAAGAAGCGCTCGAAGCCGACCGGGTCGGCGTCGGTCTCGGCGCTCCCGTCGCCGCCGAGTTCTATCCCCGAGAGGTCGCCGCGGAACAGCAGGTGGGCGGCCTCAACCCGCGAGAGCGCGATCTCGTTACCGTCGAGCGGTCGCCCGTACCCCCGGGCGTCGTAGAAGCGCTGGCGGGCGTCCCCGCCGACGCGGACCGCGTCGCCCCGCAGGTGTCCCGTCGGTTGCATACCAGCTATCGCGGCCGGCCGAGGGAAGGGGGTTGCGGTCGGTGCTCGCGGGACCGGGGCGAATCGGATCGGGCGGTGGTACACTCATAAACGAGCGGGGACGCTGCGGAGAACACCTCCAAAGCCCCAGTCGCGAGGCGGGCGCACGCTCGCCGCGCTCCTCAGTCGCTCACTTCGTTCGCTCCCTGCGGTGCTCGCGTCACCTGCGCCCGCCTCGCGACTGCCCCTTTGAGCCCCACCCCGCACCGCACCGCAACCGCACCTCACGCCTCCCCAACCTCGTCGCTGGCGCCGTCGGCGCCAGCGACTCCCTCGCGCGTGCTGGCTCGCGGTCGCCGAGGGCGACCGCTCGCAGGCACGCGCCGACCGTATCCTCTTTTATAAGTAATCGTCGTTCCCGCACGGCTGTTTCAATCCCACAACTATGATCGGGAACCGGTTCACGACGGTGTCGGACAACTGTAAAGAGCCGCCGGCGAGAACGAGTGGTATGAACGACACCGCAGGGCTCCGGCTCACGGTGCGTGCCGCCGAGAAGCGGGACGCGGGCCGGGGCATCGCCAGGCTCCCCGAGTCGGCCCGCAAGCGGCTCGCCCTCCTCAGCGGCGACACCGTCGAGGTGCGCGGCGAGCGCACCGCGGTCGCGAAGGTGTGGCCGGGCGGTCCCGACGCCGGCGACGGCTCCGTCCTCATCGACGCCGACACCCGCGCGAACGCCGGCGTGAGGGTCGGCGACACCGTGACGATAGCCCCGGTCGACGTGTCCGACGCCGACCGCGCGACGCTGACCGCCCCCGGCCGCCTCGCGGAGGTGGACGTGAGCCGCGAGGTGGTCGAGCGGGCGCTCTCCCGGGAGCTCCGCGACCGCCCCGTCACCGAGGGCGAGGCCGTCCACGTCGAGCGGCTCGGCGGCCTCCGCTTCGTGGTGGCGCGGACGTCGCCCGCGGGGACCGTCCGCATCACGGCGGCGACGGACGTGTCGGTCGAGTACGCCGGCGACGGGGCGGACGCGGGCGGCCGCGGAGGCGCGTCGGCCGACGACCGGTCCGGGTCCGCCGCCGGCTCGGGGACCGACCGCCCGGGCGACGACGCCCGTCCGAAGGGCGGCGACGCCCCGCCGGCCGAGCACACCGCGGGCGCGACCTACGAGGACATCGGGGGGTTAGACGAGGAGTTGGAGCTGGTCCGGGAGACGATCGAACTGCCGCTCTCCGAGCCGGAGGTGTTCACCCGGCTCGGCATCGACCCGCCGAAGGGCGTCCTCCTCCACGGGCCGCCGGGGACCGGGAAGACGCTCATCGCCCGCGCCGTCGCCAACGAGGTCGACGCGACGTTCATCACCGTCGACGGCCCGGAGATCATGTCGAAGTACAAGGGGGAGTCGGAGGAGCGGCTCCGCGAGGTGTTCGAGCGCGCGAGCGAGGACGCCCCGGCCATCGTCTTCTTCGACGAGATCGACTCGATCGCGGGCAAGCGCGACGACGGCGGCGACGTCGAGAACCGCGTCGTCGGCCAGCTGCTCTCGCTGATGGACGGGCTTGACGCGCGCGGCGACGTGATCGTCATCGGCGCGACGAACCGCGTCGACACCATCGACCCCGCCCTCCGGCGGGGCGGCCGGTTCGACCGCGAGATCGAGATCGGCGTCCCCGGCGAGTCCGGTCGCCGACAGATCCTCGACGTCCACACCCGCCGGATGCCGCTCGCGGACGACGTGGACTTAGACCGGATCGCGAGCCGGACGCACGGGTTCGTCGGCGCCGACATCGAGGGGCTCGCGCAGGAGGCGGCGATGACCGCGCTCCGCCGCGCCCGGGAGTCCGACTCCCGCGCGCTGAACGAGGTGACGGTCGGGAAGGCGGACTTCGAGGCCGCGCACGCGAACGTCGAGCCGAGCGCGATGCGCGAGTACGTCGCCGAGCAGCCGACGACCGACTTCGCCGACGTGGGGGGCTTAGACGACGCGAAGGCGGAGCTCGACCGCGCCGTGACGTGGCCGCTGTCGTACGGCCCGCTGTTCGACGCGGCGGGCGCGGACCCGCCGACCGGCGTCCTGCTGTACGGCCCGCCGGGGACCGGGAAGACGCTGCTCGCGCGCGCCATCGCGGGCGAGAGCGGCGTCAACTTCATCCAGGTCGCGGGGCCGGAGCTGCTCGACCGGTACGTCGGCGAGTCGGAGAAGGCGGTCCGCGAGCTGTTCGACCGGGCCCGACAGGCCGCGCCGGCCATCGTCTTCTTCGACGAGATCGACGCGGTCGCGACCGACCGCGACGCGGCCGGCGGCGACGGCTCCGGCGTGAGCGAGCGCGTCGTCTCCCAGCTCCTGACCGAGCTCGACCGCGCCAGCGACAACCCGAACCTCGTCGTCCTCGCGGCGACGAACCGGCGGAACGCGCTCGACCCGGCGCTGCTCCGCCCCGGGCGCCTGGAGACCCACGTCGAGGTGCCGGAGCCGGACCGCGAGGCCCGGCGCAAGATCCTAGAGGTTCACACCCGCGACAAGCCGCTGACCGACGGGGTGGACCTGGAGCGCGTCGCCGACGAGACCGAGGGGTACTCCGGCGCGGAGATCGCCTCGCTGTCGCGGGCGGCCGCGATGCGCGCCATCGAGCGCGTCGCCGACGAGCACGGCGAGGCGGCCAACGACCACGCAGACGAGGTCGGGATCACCGGGGAGGACTTCGACGCGGCGATAGAGTCCGTCCGCCCCGAGACCACCTGAGGCGGGCGAGCGGCCGGGTCCGTCCTCCCGGGCCGCGGCCCGCTCAGCCGTCCTCGTTCGCCTCGGCGGTCGCGTCCGCCTGCCCCTCCGCCTCCTCGGACGCCCCGTGCCCGTGCCCGCCGTGGGCGTGGCCGTCGCCGAGCGCGCCGGCGCCGAACTCGTCCACCGGCGTGACGCTGTAATCGACCGTGAGCGTGTCCTTCGTCGCGCGGACCTTCCCGACGAACGCCGATATCTCCTCTAAGCCCCCCTCCAGCACGAACAGCTCCATACAGTACTGCGAGCCGACGTGGCTGTGGAAGTTCGAGGCGACGATCCCCTCGTCCTCGTGTCGCAGCCGCATCATCCGCTCCTCGACGCTCGTCGTCTCGTAGTTGAACAGGACGGTCACCACGGCCATCAGGGCCCGGTCCTCCAGCTTGGCGTCCTCGAACTCCCCGAGGAGGTTCCGCGAGGCCTCGCGGACGACCTCGCTCCGGCCGGTGTACCCGTGCTCGTCCGCGAACCGGTCGATCCGTTCGAGCAACTCCTCCGGCATGGACACGCTGACGACTGTCATATGTTAATTCACGCCCACGGAGTTGTTAATCCTTGAGGTCCGGCCCGCGGCCCTCCGCCCCCCGCCCGCCGCCTCGCTACCTTCCGTCGTCGCCGTCGTCCCCGTCGCCGTCGTCCCCGTCGCCGCCCTCGATCCGCTCGCCGAGCCAGTCGTAGTGGGCGAGCAGCGCGGCCTCGCCCGCGTCGGTGAGCGCGTACACGTCGGCGATCCCCTCGGCCCGGCGGTCGAGGTATCCGGCCTCGACGAGCGCGGAGAGCGTGCCGTAGAAGGACCCGGGGTCGATCCGCTCGTCGTAATGCGATTCCAGCCGGCTCTTCGCCGACTGCGCGCGCAGCTCGCCGTGGTCGTACAGGAGCGCGCAGAGGTCGCGGCGCCGGCCGCTGTGGAACCACTTCGTCATGGTCGGCGCCTCGCCCCGCGGGCGGATAAATCGCTCACGACGCGTCGACCGGCTCGCCGGCGCCGAGCGGGTCGTCGCCGCTCCGGCCGGCGTCGGTCCGGCCCTCGCCGCCGACCAGTTCGTCGAGGCGGCGCACGCGCCGGTCCCCGAGGATACAGCGGCCGCGCTCGTCGTGGCCGACGCGCTCGACGTGGACCGCGTCGAGGCCGGCGTTCCAGGCGGCCGCCACGTCGCTCTCGCCGTCGCCGACGTAGTAGCCGCGGTGGCGGGCGGGGTCGACGCCGAGTTCGCTCGTCGCGGCCTCTATCGGGTCCGGCGCCGGCTTCCAGCCCGTCTCGTCGGTACAGCAGACGACCGCGTCGAAGCGGCCGCCGAGGTCGAGGCGGTCGAGGACCGGCTCGGCGAGGAACTCCTGGCAGTGGGTGACGAGGCCGGTCGGCCCGCCGACCTCGCCCACGCGGTCGAGCAGTCGCGCGGCGTCGTGGAGGTACGTCGCCTCCGCGCGGGCGACCGGGTCCTCCACGGCGTGGAACGCGGGCCAGAACGCGTCGGGGTCGACCCCCATTCCGCGGAGCGTCTCGGCGCGCGACCCGCCGAGCCCGTGCCAGAGGACGCGCGCCTCGCGGTCCGAGAACTCGCGGTCGAGCCGGTCGCCGACGCGGTCGAACACCGTCCGGGTGTACTCCCACTCGGCGTCGACGAGCGTCCCGTCGAGGTCGAAGAGGTGGAAATCGTAGTCGGCGATCCGCATTCCACGTCCTTTCGCCGCCACCGGGTAAGTGCGTTGTGAAGCTCCGGCGACGGTTCGAGCGCTCAGTCGGCGCTCACGAACGGGAGTCGCACGTCGAGCGCGACGGCGACGTTGCCGACGCCGAGACCGACCAGGGCGACGCCGACGAGAACCGAGATCCGCGAGCCACCGTTTTCGAGCACCGCGAGCGCGCCGCCGGCCAGCAGCGCGAGGCCGAACCCCAACAGGGCGAGCGTCCAGAACACGTTCATCAGCGCGTCCTCGACCGCCTCCCTGACGACCCAGTAGCGGTCGGCGGCGTCGTACTCGGGGGCGTCCCCGGAAGCGCCGCGACCGGCCGCGTCGCCGGCGGTCTCGTCGCCGGCGGTCCCGCCCGCGCGGCCTGACCCGTCCGAACCTGTTTCGGTCGTCTCGTCGAGGGGAGGGCGCATACCGAACGCGTCGCCGCGAGCGGGCATAAATCTGGGCTGCGTCCCGCTGGATCAGCCCCGCACGTGGACCGACGAGCCGAGGTACTTGCGGAGGACCTCGTCGACCGAGTCGGCGTTGAACCGGTCAAGGTCGTCGGCGATCGCCGCCGTCAGCGCGTCGAGGTACGCCCCGTCGGTTCGCAGCTCCCGAAAGTCGGCGGCGACGACCTCGACGCTCCCGGCGTCCGCGAGCCCCAGCCGCTCCTCCGCCAACCGCCGGAACGACGGCTCGTCGCCGATCTCGCCGCGCCACAGGCGGTCGCGGAAGAACAGCCACCCGTCCGTCCCCGGCTCGCTCGCGGGGAGTTCCACCGTCGTCTCGAAGCGGTCGGGGTCGACGGCGGCGGCCGGCGGGTCGAGCCGGATCGCGACGCTGACGACGTAGGCGGCCTCCATCTTCGGGCCGGAGGACCGGCGGGAGGATAAAAGTACATACCGCTCGGCCGTCTGAGTCAGGGAAGATGCTGAACCGACTCCGCGGCCTCGCCGGGCGCGCGTACCGGCGACACCTCCGCCGCGAGATCGACGACGTCCCCGCCCACGTCGCCGTCATCCAGGACGGGAACCGGCGGTACGCCCGCGAGCGCGGCGACGACGCCCCCGACGGGCACCGCGCCGGCGCGGACACCACCGAGCGCGTCCTCGACTGGTGCGCCGACCTCGGCGTCTCTGAGCTCACCCTCTACGCCTTCTCCACGGAGAACTTCGAGCGCCCCGACGAGGAGCTAGAGCCCCTCTTCGACCTGTTGGAACGCAAGCTGCGCGAGTTCGCCGACGCCGACCGCGTCCACGAGCAGGGCGTCCGCGTCCGGGCCATCGGCGACGTGCCCCGCCTCCCGCCGCGGGTCCGCGACGCGGTCGCGTACGCGGAGCGGCGCACCGCCGGTAACGACCGCTTCACGCTCAACGTCGCGCTCGCGTACGGCGGTCGGACCGAGCTGCTCGACGCCGCGCGCGCCATCGCCCGGGACGTCGACGCCGGCGAGATGGCCCCCGAGGACGTCGACGTCGAGACCGTCGAGGAGCGGCTGTACGACCGGCCGATCCGCGACGTGGACCTGATCGTCCGCACCGGCGGCGACGAGCGAACGTCCAACTTCCTCCCGTGGCACGCGAACGGCAACGAGGCGGCCGTCTACTTCTGTGCGCCGTACTGGCCGGAGTTCTCCGAGGCCGACTTCCTGCGCGCGATCCGCACCTACGAGTCGCGCGAGGAGTCGTGGCAGCGCGCCCGGGCGGAGCGGGCCGCCGCGCTGGTGCGCGCGCTCGCCGAGGTCGAGTTCGCGGAGGCGCGGGCCGCCGCCGCCCGGCTCCGGGAGCGCGTCCCCCGGCTCGACGGGAGCGACCTCTCGGACGACGCCCTCGGCATCGCGGAGGGCGAGGCCGTCGGGTCGACCGACGGCGACTCGGTCGGTCGGACCGACGGCGGGACCGGCGACGCGCGCGACCCGTCGGGAGCCGACTAAGCGGCGCCGGGCGCGATCCCGGCCTCGTTCCGCGTCAGCAGGTACAGCGCGAACGACGAGAGCCAGTGCGACCCCGCGTAGTCGTCGGTGCGCACGTCCGCGGCCCCCGCCTCGGCGTGGCGGCGCGCCGCGGCGTCGAGGGGCTCTCGGAGCCGGGCCGCCACGGGGCCGGTCCGATCCGCCAGCGCGTCGCTCAGCCCGGCGAGACACCACGCGCGGGAGACGTTGAGCCCGATCAGGTGCATCGCGGCGCCGTCGCCCTCCTCCGGCTCGACGTCGACGGGCGCGAGCAGCGCGTCGTGCGGGGGCGCGCTGAGGTCGGGCAGGAACCGGCCGAGCCACGCCGCGAACGGGTCGGGGCCGAGGACGCGGCGCATGAGGTCCGCCTCGACGAGCGCCGGGGAGAGGAAGTCCCAGCCGACCGGCTCCGCGCCGACGACCGCGGCGGTGTCGTCGGCGTACAGCCGCCGCGCCGCCGCTTCGGCCTCGCGTTCGAAGGCGGCGTCGCCGACGACCCGCGCGTAGTCGAGGACGGCGGCGAGCGCGAATGCGCTGTTGCCGTGGGTCCCGACGCGCTGCGGGCGGTCGACCCCGAGGAACGACTCGCGGGTTCCGCGGCTGATCCGGTCTTCGAGCGGGCGGAGCGTCTCGCGCCACGCGTCGGCGCGGGGGTCGTCCCACAGGTCGAGCTCCGCGGCGAGGCGCAGCAGCCAGGACCAGCCGTACGGCTCCTCGAATCCGGGGTTCTCGTCGAGGTAGTCGACCTCGCGGGCGACGTTCTCGGGCGTCAATCGCTCGTCGACGCCAGCCGCGATCTCGGCCTCGTTCGGGTGGTCGGGGGCGAGCCGCAGCGCGCGGACGAGCGCCCAGTGGCTGTGGACGGCGGAGTGCCAGTCGAAGCAGCCGTAGAAGACGGGGTGCGTCTCCGAGGGGCGCGGGGGCGCCTCCGGGCCCTCCACGGTCCCCCGGTAGTGCGGGTACTCGGTCTCGACACCGTCGAGCGGGTGCGCTGCCAGCGCGGCGGCGACGGCGTCGTCGAGCGCGTCCGCGCGGCCGGCCCGGAGCGCGTCCGGCGACAGCTCCTCGAAGGCGTTCATGGCGGCGGGTCGGCGGCGCGCCTGTTCAATCGGTCGGTCGCGTGCGGCGGGGCGGCGCGGGCGTCAGGTCGGGCCGCGTCACCCCGTCGGCCCGCACCCTCCCGCCG
>NZ_SGUA01000016.1:0-35506 GCF_005435135.1 Halorubrum sp. ASP1
CCACACAGCCCCGCACCTCACGCCTCCCCAGCCTCGTCGGCGGTTCTCCGCTTCGCTCCGAACCACCGAACTCCCTCGCGCGTGCGACTCGCGCCCTGCGGGCGCTCGTCGGCACGCGCCACCGCCTCGGTTATTTATAACCAACTAGTTAGATTCCCGCCTGAGGCCGTTTTACGTGCTCGGCAGGTCGATCGGCTCGCCGTCGGCGTAGACGGTCGGGTCCCGGATGATCCCGTCGAGGTGGAGCGGCGCGTCGATCTCGCCGCCGATCCCGGCATTGTCACCGATCGCGATGTGGACGGTGCCGCCCGCCTTCTCGTCTAAGAGGACCGAGCCGACGAGCGCCTCGACGCCGCCGTTCGTGCCGATCCCCAGCTCCGCGAGGTTGTACGCCGCGTCGCCGACGTCCTCGGCCGCCGACTCCACGTCGGCGCGGATCGCGTCGTCGTCGATGTCGGTGACGAACCCGTCCTCGACCTCGAACGCGAGCGTCTGCCCCTCGTCGAGCAGGCCGTGGGGCATCATCGTCCCGTCGACGACGAACGTGCCGGTCGCTGTCTCGGGCGCGACGAACACCTCGCCGGCGGGGAGGTTCGAGAAGTCGCCCGGCTCGCGGACCATGCCCGTGTCGGCGAGCCACTCGCGGCCGCCGATCCCGAACGTGATGTCCGTGCCGGCGGGCGCGGTGACGCGGACCTCGTCGGCGTCGGCCACCTGGTCGAGCACGTCGTCGCAGGCGGCGTCGATGGCGGCGTAGTCGGCGTTGAGCCCAGTCGTGAACACGTCTTCGGTGATCCCCGGGAGCGTCGCGCCGCGCGCGCCGGCGTCGCAGGCGGCGCCGCGGGCGCGGGTGTGACTCAGGCTCTTTGTCGTCGGTGCGAGGAAGACGTCGGCCTCCCGCATCGCGGCCGCGACCGGCGCCGGCGGCTCCGTCCCGTGCTGGTCCGCGGGCGGGTACCGGAGGACCGTCGCGTCGTCGGTGACGGCGCTCGCGGCCGCGTAGAGCGCCTCGCCGATCGGCTCGCGCTCGTCGTCGGTGACGACGACGACGGACTCGTCGGAGGCGACGTTCAGACACTGTTCGACCGCGGTCGCCGCGGCGTCGGAGAGGTCGGCAGCCATGCCCGCGTCTCCGTCCGCCCGGGCGTTAGGCCTTGTCATCGGCGATTTTACTCTATTCCGTAATTGAATTATTTACGTCCGGTGCCGATCGGCGTCGAATTAACCGATCGATTACTCGTGGGGTAGTTAATTTCAATTTGCGAACCTCGAAAAGATTATATCGGTCCCCGAGCGAGGGACGCACATGATACGCGTGGGCGTCAACGGCTACGGCACGATCGGCAAGCGGGTCGCGGACGCCGTCGCGGCCCAGGCCGACATGGAGCTGATCGGCGTGACCAAGGCGTCGCCGGACTACGGCGTCGAGACCGCGTCCCGCCGCGGATACGACCTCTACGCGGCGGTCGAGGACCGCACCGACCGGTTCGCGGCCGCCGGCGTCGACCTGGCGGGGACCCTCGGCGACCTGCTCGACGCCGTCGACGTGATCGTCGACTGCGCCCCCTCCGGCGTCGGCGAGCGCAACGCGCCGGTCTACGAGGCTCACGACACGCCGGCGATCTTTCAGGGCGGCGAGGACGCGGCCGTCGCCGACGCCTCGTTCAACGCCCGCGGCCGCTTCGAGGCCGCCCGCGGCGCCGACTCCGTCCGTGTCGTCTCCTGTAACACGACCGCGCTCTCGCGGCTGCTCGCGCCGCTCGACGAGACCTTCGGCGTCGAGAAGGCGCGCGTCACGCTCGTGCGCCGCGGCGGCGACCCGAACGAGACCGACCGCGGCCCGATAAACGACATCGTCCCCGACCCGGCGACGGTCCCCTCCCACCACGGCCCCGACGTGAACGAGATCCTCCCCGACGTGGCCGTCGACACCGCGGCGCTGAAGGCGCCGGTCACCGCGATGCACACCCACAGCGTCAACGTCACGCTGGCGACCGAGCCGGACCCGGCGGCCGTCCGCGACCTGCTCGCCGGCGAGAGCCGGATCTTCCTCATCCCCGAGGCCGCCGGCATCGACGGGGCCGGAGCGCTGAAGGACTACGCCGCCGACGCGGGCCGGCCCCGCGGCGACCTCTGGGAGAACTGCGTCTGGGAGGAGTCGATAAGCGTCACCGGCCGGGACCTCTACCTGTTCCAGAACGTCCACCAGGAGGCCGACGTGGTCCCCGAGAACGTGGACGCGGTCCGCGCGCTCGCGACCGACGTCGACGCGGCCGAGTCGGTCGCGCGGACGAACGAGACGCTCGGCGTCGGTCTCGACGGCCGGCTCGGGGACGGCGAACTGACTCGCACGGAACTCCCCGCCGACGACTGACGGGAGCGGGCGCTGAGTTCTTCTTCACTGCCGCCCGAAAGCGACTGTCACTCGGTCGGCCGCGTGACGAGGAACGTCCGCCCGCCCCGGCGTTCGAGGTGGACCTCGCTGCCGTCGACGCGGTTCGCCCGGACGCGGTCCGGGAGCCGGTCGGTTCGACAGTCGGTGACGTCCACGCGCGTCGGCGTCGCGTACCGCGGTCGGTCGGCGGTTACTGCGCTCATACCTCACCCTCGGGCCGGAACGACCCTATAACCGAGCCATCCCCGGAGTGAAAGTGAAAGTGGACAGCTCCGAACTGCTAGCGGGCGATTCGGGCACGGCGGCTCCGGGGTCCGCCTCCCCCTACCGACGGAGGCCGGTCGCCTCGTCGTCCTCGACGAACCGCACCGTGAAGTAGTCGTAGCCGCCGTATGCGGCGTCGAGCGCGCCCATCCACCAGTTCCAGCGCTCGACGAGCGAGGAGCCGTCCGGGGCGTCCTCCATGTGCCCGACCACCCCCGGCACGGTCAGCCCGTGACCGCGGTCCTCGGAGGGCCGCCCGGAGTCGACGAGGTCGCGGGCCGCCCGCGAGACGGCGCGCCGCTCCGCCTCGGTCCCCCCGAACTCGTCTTCGAGCGCGCGTTCCAGACGCTGTCTGTCCATGTCCGTGCTACGGTCCGTGAGTATATGAGTCGCGTGGTAGGGGGTGTCACGTCCGGTGTCGGGAGCGTCTCACAGGCGCGCGGCCAGCGCGAGAAACAGCAGGGAGAACGGGGCCGTGAGCAGCGCCAGCGCCACGCCGCCCGCGCCCTCGCCGGCCGCGACGGCCATCAGGAGCCCGACGACGAGCGAGAACGATCCCAGGACCGCGAGGGTGAGCCGCTCCGGGACGCTCGCGCGGTCCGGGCCGTCGCTCTCCGCCAGCACCGCGTCGAGCGCCGCCTCGACCTCGTCGGCGCGGTGGGTCGGGACGAACAGCCACGGCGTCGACCGGAACCACGCGTTCCCGCGGTACGCGAGCAGGAACAGCGTC
The DNA here is from genome assembly GCF_005435135.1 of Halorubrum sp. ASP1. Classification (NCBI taxonomy): domain Archaea; kingdom Methanobacteriati; phylum Methanobacteriota; class Halobacteria; order Halobacteriales; family Haloferacaceae; genus Halorubrum; species Halorubrum sp. ASP1. The sequence goes on from NZ_SGUA01000016.1 coordinate 3,390, forward strand.
GTCGACCGGAGGTCGACCCGCCGCGTCCGCACGACCGAGCCGAGGTCGTCGCTCCGGGTCCGGTCGTAGCTGGGGTACGTCCGCTCGACCGTCGCCGCCGCCGGGTCGAGTCGGACGGTCTTGCCCGACGACTGGACGACGGCCGGCACGAACCAGACGAGCCAGAACAGCGGCCAGAAGGCCGGAAGGAGGTCAGACGGGAGCGCCACCGCCGCCGCGGCGACCGCGCCGAGCCCGGCGAGCGTCCAGCCGGGCCGCAGCGCGCCCGCGGCCTCGCGCAGCCGGGAGACGGTCAGCTCGCTGACCGCGGTCTCGCGGTACCAGACGTACAGCGAGGGGACGGTGGCGACCACGAGCGCGAACAGGAACCCGACGCCGACGGCGGCCTCGGCGAGGCCGACGCTCGGCAGCGCGAACTCGCCGATCCCGGTGAGCACGGCGGCGACGACGGCCCCGATCCCGACGAGGACGGCGCCGGCGATCCCGCCCGTTGCGCCGGCCGCGAGCGACCTCAGCCGGTCGTACCGGACCGGTCCCCACTCGATCGCCTCGCGCCCGAGACCCCCGGTCGCGTCGGCGCCGTCGGTCGCGGCCGAGTCGTCGCGGCCGGCGGCCTCGTCGCGCTCGGCGTCCCCGACGGACTCGGAGGGCTCGACGGCGTCGACCGCGTCGGCCGCGGTCGCGGGTCCGCTCTCGGAGGGCATGCGCTCGAATTGCCGTCGAGCCGATAAAAATCGTGAGGCCGATCTCGCCGGCTCCCGCCGACCGGCGGCGCGCGCTCCGCTACGCGCCGGACTCGTCGGCGGGCGCGTCCGCCGCCGGCGGCTCCGCGGGCTCGACGTTGCCGAGGCGGAGCGCGTTGCCGGTGACGCCGAGGCTCATCCCCATGTCGCCGACGACCACCGCCATCGCGACGCTCACGTAGCCCAGCGGGGCGCCGGCCGCCAGGAGCGCCTTCACGACGAGGGAGGCGCCGATGTTCGTCCGGATCGTCGAGCTCGCGCGCGAGGAGAGGTCGACGACGTACGGCAGCCGCGTCAGGTCGTCGGCCATCAGCGCCACGTCGGCGGTCTCGATGGCGGTGTCGGTGCCGGCGGCGCCCATCGCGATCCCCACGTCCGCGGCCGCCAGCGCCGGCGCGTCGTTGATCCCGTCGCCGACCATCGCGGCGCCGCCCTCCGCATCGGCCGCGAGCTCGCGGACCGCGTCGACCTTCTCGTCCGGGAGCAGCTCCGCGCGGACCTCGTCGACGCCGACGCGCTCGCCGATGGCACGCGCGGTCCGGTCGTTGTCGCCGGTGAGCATCGCGACGCGGTCGACCCCGAGCTCGTGGAGCCGGTCGACGACCCACGCCGCCTCCGGGCGGACGGTGTCGGCGACCGCGATGACCCCCTCCAGCTCCGTCTCCGTCCCGACGAGGACGACGGTCTTCCCCTCCGCCTGGAGCCGGGGGATCGTCTCGCTCGCCAGGTCGAGGTACTGGCCGTGGTCGCAGGACTCGGGCTCGGTGACGCTCGCGCTCGCGCCGTCGGGGGCGTCGCCGTCCGCGTCGCGTCCGCGGACGACTCCGCCGTCGGGCCGGACGTGCGCGTGGCTCAGGTCGAAGCCGAGCTCCTCGAACAGGGAGGGCTTGCCGGCGTAGTGGGTCTCGCCGTCGAGGTCGGCGCGCACGCCCTCGCCGGTCAGCGCCTCGAAGCCGGTGACCGCGGTCGCGTCCTCGCCGTCGGGCGCGGCGCCCGCCTCCTCGCCGCGCGCGACGATCGCCGCCGCGACCGGGTGTTCGCTCCGGCGCTCGACGGCGGTCGCGCACGCCAGCACGTCGTCGGCCCCGCGGTCGCCGAGGGGCACCACGTCGGTCACCGACAGCTCCCCGCGCGTGAGCGTCCCGGTCTTGTCGAGCGCGACGGCGTCCACGTCGCCGGCGGCCTCCAGGTGCTCGCCGCCCTTGATCAGGACGCCGTTGCGCGCGGCCGCGGTCACGCCGGAGACGACGCTGACGGGCGTCGAGATGACGAACGCGCACGGGCACGCGACCACGAGCAGGGTGAGCCCGCGGACGAACCACGTCTCCGCGCCGCCGCCGAATAGGACCGGGCCGAGCGCCGCGGTCGCGACCGCGCCGACCACGACGATCGGGGTGTAGACGGCCGCGAAGCGGTCGACGAACCGCTCGGCGCGCGTCTCCTCGCCGTTGGCGGCCTCCACGAGCTCGACGACCCGCGCGATGGTCGACTCGCTCGCGGGCGCCGTCGCCTCGACCTCGAGGTAGCCGGCCTCGTTGATCGAGCCGGCGTACACCTCGTCGCCGGGCGCCTTCTCCGCGGGCACGGACTCGCCGGTGATCGGCGACTCGTCGACCGCGCCGGAGCCCTCGCGGACGACGCCGTCGAGCGGGACGCGCTCGCCCGGCCGCACCGCGAGCCGCTCGCCCGTCGCGACGCGCTCGGCGGGGACCGTCTCCTCGTCGCCGTCGCGGATCACGACCGCCTCGTCCGGCGACAGCTCCATCAGCTCGCGGAGGGAGGTGCGCGCCCGGTCGATCGAGTAGCGTTCGAGCAGCTCGGCGACCGAGAACAGCACCGCGAGCGTCGCCGCCTCGAACGGGAGGTCGACGAGCAGCGCGGCGACGACCCCGACGCTCATCAGGAGGTCGATGTCGAGGCTCAGGCCGCGCAGCGAGTAGAATCCGTTCCGCAGGATCGGCGGGCCGGCGACCGCGACCGCCAGCAGGTACGCGACGGACGCGCCGGTGACCGCCCACGGCCCGAGGAACCCCACGCCGCCGACCGTCGCGAACGTCGGGTCGAGCCCGGTGAGCAGCCACTCCAAGACGAGGCCGACCGCGAGGAACGCTCCGCCGACCGCGGTCGTGATCGCTCGGGGGCTCGTGAACAGGTCGTCGGCGACGCCGTCCGACTCCGCGTCCGCGACGGCGTAGCCGGCGCCCTCGACCGCGGCCGTCAGCGCCTCGACGTCCGTCAGGTCGGGGTCGTACGCGAGGACGACGACGCCCGTGGTCGGACGGGTGTCGACCGAGAGCACGCCCTCGCGGTCGAGCGCGCCCTCGACCTTCCCCGCGCACGACGAGCAGTCCATGTCCGGCACCGTGAGCCGGAGCCGCGCCTCGTCGGGCTCGTCCGTCGCCGCACCGGCGGGGCGGTCGGCCGGCTCGTCGTCGGGACCGTCCGCTTCGCGCGAGTCGCTCATTACCGACCGCTACCGCTCACAGGGTTATTAATCCAGCTAGCATTCTAACCGACTCCGTTACCAAGAGTTATTAAATAAACGTGTGGAAGTAGCAATTTGACGAGGAAGTATTTACCTGCGGGTAGGCTACGCCGTCGCATGACCGACTGGCGCGCCGTGGGCTACGGGTTCGTCGTGATGCTGATCGCCGGGCTGCTCGCGACGTTCGCCCCCGTGGTGGGACACGCGGCCGCCGGCCTCGTCGGCGGCTTCGTCGCGGGGTACTTGGCCGGCGGCGGCCTGCTCTCCGGCTTCTGGCACGGGCTGCTGGCGGGGTCGGTGAGCGGGGTCGCGGTCACGCTGCTGCTCGCCCTGTTCGGCGGCCTCGTCGGCCTCGTGGGCGGCCCGGTCGGAAGCCTGCTCGGTGGCGCCGGCGTGCTGGTCGTCGGCCTGTTCCTCACGTTCCTGTTCGCCGTCGACTCGGCGCTCGCGGGCGCCATCGGCGGCGTGGTCGGCGACTGATCGGCGTTCTTCGAAACCGTTCGGCTTTGATGGGATCGGAAAGGGAAGTTACCTCATCGGCGCGCGCCTCCGAGCGCCCGATAGGGCGCGAGGAGCGTGCGCGAGGTCGCCAGCGCGTAGCGCCGGCTGCCAGAGAATCTCCGATTCTCGCTGGAGTCGGTCGCCGAGCGAAGCGACGGTGACCGACGAGGCTGGGGAGGCGTGAGGTGCGGTTGCGGTGTGGGACGTCCTCGCGGCTGGGGCTTAGGGGATGTTCCCCGTCGGTTCAGCAGTGGCTATTTAAAAATAAGCGGCTGTGGATTCAAAAGGACGCACCACTGCGGGTGCCTCGACATCGGATAAATAGAAGGCGGGAACGGTAGCGGAATCGACTGCTCCGCGACGGAGCGTTTATTAACCGCTCTCGACGGCGTCGAGGACCGCCTCGTAGTCGGGCTCGTTCGTCGGGTCGTCGGCGACCCAGTCGTAGACGATCTGCCCCTCGTCGTCGATCACGAACACCGCGCGGTTGGCGATACCGTGGAGACCCAGCTCCTCGATGTCGATCTCCAGCCCGTACGCTCGGATCGCGTCGCCGGCCATGTCGCTCACGAGGTCGAACTCGATCCCGTGCTCCTCGCGGAACGCGCCCTGCGAGAACGGCGAGTCGGCGCTGATCCCGAACAGGGTCGCGCCCGCGTCGTCGAAGGCGTCGGCGCGCTCCTGGAACGCGATCATCTCGTTCGTACACGGCGGCGTGAACGCGCCGGGGAAGAACGCGAGCACGACCGGCCCGTCGCCGATCCGCTCGTCGAGGTCGAACGGCTCGTGGTCGCTCGTGCCGACCGTCGCGGTGAACGTCGGTGCGTCGTCGCCCGTGGAAACCATCGCTCATCGGTACGGTCGAATCACGCAAAAGGCTTGTCGCGACCCCGTTCGGTGCCGGTATCGGAACCGCCGGCTCCGAGGCGAGCGGTCGCTACCCCCGGTCGAGGTACTCCTGCTGGACCGCGACGACCGCGGCCGAGTCCTCGCAGTCGGCGTACCGCCGGAGCGGCTCGGCGTTGAGTTCGAGGAACGTCTCGCCCCAGGTGAACTTCGCGAGGACGCGCTCCGCGTGGTCGCGCTCGCCGAGGATCGCGAGCGCGGCCGCGAACGCCTCGACCGTCGTGAGCCGCATCGGCCGCCCGAAGTTCACGGGGTTCGCGGCGACGAGGTACGGGAGCGCGCGGTGCTCGCCGGGGAGGGTGAACATCTTCTCGCCGGCCGACTCCCACGAGCAGTCGAGCGCGACGAGCGCGCTCTCTGCGGCCCGCTCGGCGTCCGCGGGCGAGAGCGCGCGCTCCGCGTGGGGGTTGAGCACGACCCCGTACGGCGTGGCCCGGTCCGAACGGTGGAGCTCGGCGAGGTCGAACCGCGAGAGCTTCCGGGCCGTACACTTGTCGGGGTCGTCGTCGCCCTCGTACCGGACGTGGAGGTCCACACCCCGGGTTCGGCGGAGTCGCGTATAAGCCGTGCGGACGGGGGCGGACGAGTGTGGACAGGTGCGGACGGGTGCGAACGGCTGCGGCGAAAAGTCAGCGAGACCGTGGCCCGCCGCCTCTCACGGGGCGCGGGTCCGCGTCACGAACGGGTCGTCGTCGTCGCTATCGGCCGGGACACGCGTTCGCGTACCGATCGGTGCCGGATCGGCTTCAGTCGCTGATTCGCACATCGCGGCCGAGGGTCGTCAGTCACGGTACAAAACCGTTCGGCTGAATGACTCGTTATCGCTGTCATCACCTAATATACGTTTAACAAAACCACGTTACGTGCGGTACCGTGTCATTAGCGCCTGCTTCTCTGTCTGAACGTCGACATTGGTGACCGGGGATCCTCACACACCACGCCGCGGATACCGTCAAACCGGCCCGGTACCGGCGGGGTTTTTCCACGTCGCCGCGAAGGTGATCACATGGAGCTGTTCGCGGTTCCGGACCTCCCGGAGATCCGGGAGGGGGACGACCTGGCGGCCATGGTCGGCGAGCGCGTCGACCTCCGCGAGGACGACGTGGTCGTCGTCGCCAGCACGGTCGTCTCCAAGGCGGAGGGCCGCGTCTTCGAGCTCGACGACTTCCCGGCGAGCCCGCGCGCGAGGGAGGTGGCCGACAGGCTCGCCGAGATCACCGGCGAGGAGAAGGACCCGCGGTTCGCGCAGGCCGTCATCGAGGAGTCGACGGAGCTCGTGATGGAGGCGCCGTTCCTCCTCACCGCGACGCGCTTCGGCCACGTCGGCGTCAACGCCGGCATCGACCGGTCGAACGTCCCCGACGGCGACCTGCTGCTTCTCCCGGAGCGCCCCTCCGAGAGCGCGGCGCGGATCCGCCGGAGGCTCGCGGCCGACCGCGTCGTCGTCAGCGACACCTGCGGGCGCCCGTTCCGCCACGGGCAGCGCGGGGTCGCGATTGGGTGGGCCGGGATGCCCGCCAGCCGCGACTGGCGCGGCGAGTGCGACCGCGACGGCCGCGAGATGGGCGTCACCGTCCAGAACGTGGTCGACGAGCTCGCCGCGGCCGCCAACCTCGTCGCCGGCGAAGGCGCGGGCGGGACCCCCGTGGTCGTCGTCCGCGACTGGGAGTTCGGCGACCACGACGGCTCGGACAATCACTTCCGCGAGGTCGAGGGCGACTTCGTCCGCCAGGCCCTGCGGGAGTGGACGTTTCAGGAGTAACCATGCTCGGCATCGAACTCACCCCCGAACACGAGATGTCCCGCCTCGTCGACCTCGGCGTCCGCGCCGAGGAGGCCGGCTACGACGCCGTCTACTCGACGTGTCACTACAACAACCGCGACCCGTGGGCGTTCCTCTCGCGGCTCGCGGCCGCCACCGAGTCCGTCCGGCTCGGCCCCGGCGTCGCCAACCCCTACGAGACCCACCCTGTGACGCTCGCCTCGAAGGTCGCCACCCTCGACGAGGTCGCCGCGGGCCGCGCCGTCTTCGGCCTCGGGCCGGGCGACCCCTCGACGCTCTCGAACCTCGGTCTCGAAGACGAGCGGGGACTCCGGCCCGTCCTGGAGGCGTTCAAGACCGCCCAGAAGCTGTGGGCCGGCGAGCGCGTCGACCACGAGGGCGCCTTCGACGCCGCGGACGCGGGCCTCAACTACGAGCCGCCGCAGGGCGCTGACATCCCCGTCCACGTCGGCGGCGAGGGGCCGCACATGTGCAGGATGGCCGCGAAACACGCCGACGGACTGCTGTACAACGGGTCGCACCCGAAGGACCTTGCGTGGGCTCGCGACCAGGTCGACGACGGCCTCGACGACAGGCCGGACCACCGCGGCGAGTTCGACCTGATCGCGTACGCAGCGGTGTCGGTCGCCGACGAGGAGGCGGCCGCCCGCGAGGCCGCCCGCCCCCCGGTCGCGTTCATCGCCGCGGGCGCGGCGCCGCCCGTCCTGAAGCGCCACGGGATCGACCCGGACGCGGCGAGCGAGATCGGCGAGCGCGTCTCAGCCGGCGAGTTCTCGGCCGCCTTCGAGCGCGTGACGCCCGAGATGGTCGACGCGTTCTGTATGGCGGGCACGCCCGCGACCGTCCGCGAGCGCGCCGCCGCGGTCGCCGAGCACGCCGACGGCCTCGTCGTCGGGTCGCCGCTCGGCCCCGACCTGGAGGCCGCCGTCGACCTCGCGGCCGAGGCGGTCGACGGCCTCTTTTGAGACCTCGCGACGGGCTGTTCCGAGGCCCCGCGACGGCGCGCCCGCTCGCCGTTCGACCGTCCGCCGTTCGACCGGCGCCCGCCCGGTCCGCGGATTCTCGGCCCGTGATAATCGAGAATCGAACGTGATAACGCCGGCGGGAGGTTGATAACCCGGTCCCGTCGAGGTCCGGACATGTCCACGACACGGCAGCGCCGCCCCGGGATACGCGGGCGGTACGACGCCCTCCTCTGGCGGACGATGGACGGGCTCGGCGTCTCGGAATCGATAGAGCGCAAGATGGTCGCGGCCGTCGGCATCCAGTTCCTCGTCACCGTCGGTATCTTTCTCGCGCAGTTCGTCCTCTCCGGCACCGTCGCGTACGTCGTCTCCGGAGCGCTGTTCCTCGGGTCCGTCGTCGCCATCTACAACACGCTGCTCATCGTCCGCCGGGACCTCGTCGCTCCGATTCGGGGCTTAGAGCGTCAGGCCGAGGCGATCGCCGCGGGCGAGGTCGAGCGCGTCGACCGGGACGGCGCGGACGCCCTCGACCCGAGCCAGCCCGACGAGGTCGGGAGCCTCGTGGCCGCGTTCGGCGAGGTCCACGGCTACCTCGCGACCGTCTCGGCGCAGGCCGAGGCGCTCGCCGCGCAGGAGTTCGACGACCCGGCGCTCGACGAGGACGTGCCCGGGTCGTTCGGCGACTCGCTCGACGAGATGGCCGAGAACCTCGCCGCCTACACGACCGAGCTGGAGGCGCTCGTCGACGCCTTCGCCGACGCCGCCGAGCGCGCGCAGAACGGCGACCTGACGGCGACCATCGACGAGGACGCGCTGGCGACCGACGAGGACCGGTACGCGGAGCTCGTCGACAACTACAACCGGCTCGTCGCGACGCTCGGCGAGACGGTCGGCGACGTGGGCGCGTTCACCGCGGACGTGGCCGGCACCGCGGACGACGTGCGCGCGAGCATGGACGAGGTCGAAGACGCGAGCGGCGACGTCGCCGGATCGGTCGGAGAGATCTCCGACGGCGCGGCCGAACAGACCGACGAGCTGGAGGCGATCGCGGGCGAGATGAACACGCTGTCGGCGACCGTCGAGGAGATCGCCGCCTCGGCTGACGACGCCGCCGAGACGGCCCGCGACGCGGCCGACCGCGGTCGCTCCGGGCGCGAGGAGGCGGCCGAGGCGATCGCCGAGCTCGAGACCCTGGAGAGCCGGATCGGCGAGACCGCGGCCGCCGTCACCGACCTCGCGGAGCGGGTCGGTGAGATCGACGAGATCGCGGCCGTGATTGACGAGATCGCGGAGGAAACCAACCTGCTCGCGCTGAACGCCTCGATCGAGGCGGCCCGCGCCGACGGCTCCGGCGACGGGTTCGCGGTCGTCGCCGACGAGGTGAAGTCGCTCGCCGAGGAGACCCGGGAGTCCGCCGCGGAGATCTCCGGGCGCATCGAGGCGGTCCAGGAGGCGTCCGCCGAGACCGCGGCCGACGCCGAGGCGATGGAGGCGCAGGTCGCCGAGGGCGTCGAGACCATCGAGTCGACGCTGCGGGAGTTCGAGGGGGTCGTCGAGGACGTGACGACCGTCGACGAGACGGTCCAGGAGATCAGCGACGCGACCGACGACCAGGCGCGCACGACCCAGGAGGTCGTCGATATGGTCGACGGGGTCGCGTCCGTGAGCCGGCAGACCGCGACCGAGGCCGAGACTGTCGCTGCCGCGGCCGAGGAGCAGACCGCGACCGTTTCGGAGGTGACGGAGCGGGTCCACACGCTCTCGGAGCAGTCCGACGAGCTGCTCGCGCGGCTGAACGAGTTCGAGGTGCCGGACGGCGCGGGGGAGGGCGGGATCGCGACCGGGACTCCGGCGGACGCCGCCGCGACTCGGTCGGCGCCGGGCGACGACGACTGACGGATTCCCGGCCGGGCCGACCGTGTGTTCGTTTCTATTCCGAGCGGCCGCGACCGCCGAGCGAGGGCAGGTCGACGCCGATCTCGCCGAGCAGCGCGCCGGCCGCCGCGTATCCGAGCGCGCCGACGGAGGCGACGATCAGCACCTGTCCGACGAGGACGAGGAGCGCTGACAACGGGTCGCCCGCGCCGAGGATCAGGTCGTTCAGGAAGATGTCGACGAACCGGCCGACGTCGCCGACCAGCCGCGAGACGAAGTCGATGAGCGCGATCATGGACCACGGTTGGACCGGGGGGTACTTGGGTGTTGAGTTCGCGGCGGCGCCTCTCGCGCGCGCCTCACGCCTCCGCCGCCGTCAACTCGGCCTCGTCGGCGCGCGCGTAGCGCAGCGCCCACCCGATCAGCACGCCCTGAAACGGCAGCCGGACCAACGCCGCGAGCCGGGCCGGCGCGACGAGCGGCTCCGGGACGAGGTCGTTCAGCGTCTCGCTCCGGGCGAGGTGGACGTTCGCGGGGAACACCGCGACGAGGAGGGCGACGATCCCCCACGCCGAGACGCGTCGCGTCCGCGGGATCGCGACGCCGATCCCGAGGAGTATCTCGGCGACCCCGGAGAGGTAGACCAGCCCGACCGGCCGCGGGAACGACGGCGGGACCGCCTCGGCGAAGCGCTCCGGGATCAGGAAGTGCGCGATCCCGGCGACGACGTACGTCGCGCCCATCAGCGGCACGAGCGACCGCTCGGCTTCGACGGGGGCGTCCGGTTCGGTCTCGGCGCGCGTTCGGTCTGCGTCGGTCATACCGCGACACACGAGCGGGAGGCGTATCAGTCCTCGCCGCCGGGGGTTCCTGGAACCGAACCCCTTACGAACGGGCGAACCGTACCGGGTCGTAATGAACACGCTGTTCTGGGTGCTCACCGGGGTCCTCGCCTACTCCGCGGTCGCGATGTGGCTGCGGAACGAGGGTGTCCTCCCGGACGCGTTCAGGGTCTCCGGTCCGGTGTTGACCCTCCGGACGCTCCGCGGGCGCGCCTTCCTCGGCCGACTGGCCGCGCCGAAGCGGTTCTGGCGCGCGGTCGCCAACCTCGGGCTCGGGGGCGCCCTGGTGGCGATGGTGGCGTCGTTCGCGCTCATCCTCTCGTCGGCTCGGTCGGCGTTCACCAACGCGCAGCCCTCGGCGATCCAGCAGCCGCAGAACTTCCTCATCATCCCCGGGGTCAACGACTTCCTCCCCCTCTCCGTCGCGCCCGAGATCGTCGCCGGGCTCGCCGGCGCGATGGTCGTCCACGAGGGCGCGCACGGGCTCCTCTGCCGGGTCGAGGACATCGACATCGAGTCGATGGGACTGGTCTTCTTCGCGCTGCTCCCGGTCGGCGCGTTCGTCGAGCCGGACGAGGAGGCGACGCAGGAGGCCTCCCGCGGCGCCCGCGCCCGGATGTTCGCGGCCGGCGTCACCGCGAACACGGTCCTGACGATCGTCGTCTTCGCGCTCCTGTTCGGGCCCGTCGTCGGCGCCATCTCGCCCGCGCCCGGCTACGCGGTCGGCGAGGTGAACCCCGGCTCGCCGGCGGCCGCCGCCGACCTCTCGCAGGGCGACCGGATCGTCGAGGTGGCGGGCGCGCCGGTCGAGACGAGCGCCGAGTTCGAGGCCGCGATCGCCGACGCCGGCGAGTCCGTCGCGCTCACCGTCGACGACGGCGACGCCCGCGAGACAGTGACAGTCGACCGCGAGCTACAGGTGGTCGGCTCCGCCGGCGGCAACCCATTGGGCGTCATGATCGAGGGATCGCCCGTCACGATCGCAGCCGTCAACGGCGAGTCCGTCGCGACCGAGTCGGCGTTCTACGACGCGGTCGGCGGCGACGAGCGTGCGACGCTCACCGTGACCGGCAACGCGAGCGTCCTCGACCAGGTCCGCGACGCGCCGGGCGCCGAGAACGCCTCCGGCGTCGAGACCGCGGACGGCGAGGGGGCCGTCACCGTCCCCGACGTGCCGATCGGCGCGTACGTCGTCGGCGTCCAGGAGGACGGCCCGATCCACGACGCGGGCGCGGCGCTCGGCGAGCCGCTGACGATCGTCTCGGTGGACGGCGAGCGCGTCGTCGACAACGGGGCGCTCTCGGCCGTCCTCGGCGAGCGCGACCCGGGCGAGACCGTCCCGGTCACCGTCTACGACGCGGACGGCGAGCAGGCGACGTACGACGTGGAGCTCGACCCCCATCCGAGCCGCGACGGCGGCTTCATCGGCGTCAGCGTCTTCCCCGGGACGAGCGGGCTCGCGCTCGACGACGTGGGCGTCACCGAGTACCCCGCCGGCGCCTACCTCGAACTGCTCGGCGGCGACGGCGGCGAGGCCGCCGACGGGGTCCCGCTCGGCGGGGTCACCCAGTCCCCGCTCGGCCTCGTGTTCGTCGCGCTCATCCTCCCGCTCGGCAGCCTCTTCGGGCTCCCGTTCAACTTCGCGGGGTTCACCGGCGACCTGACCAACTTCTTCGTCGTCGAGGGGCCGCTCGCGGCGCTCGGCGGCGGGACCTTCCTGCTCGCGAACCTCCTCTTCTGGTCGGGGTGGATCAACATCCAGCTGGCGCTTTTCAACTGCCTGCCCGCGTTCCCGCTCGACGGCGGTCGCATCCTCCGGATGGTCGCCGAGGCCGTGATCAGCCGGGTCCCGATCAGCGACCGGCACGCCGCGGTGCGGACGATCACGGTCTCGTCCGGGCTCGTCATGCTCGGCGGCCTGATCGCGATGATCTTCGGCAACCAGATCCTCACCGCGCTCGGCTTGATCTGAGCGCGGGCGTCGCCGGCTGCTTCGCCTCGCAGTCGTGGGGTGTCGGTGAACCGATCGACCACTGATGCTCGGAGACGTGGTGCTGAACAGCGGGCGTAGAGTCAGCACGCTTTATCGAAAGCCAACGAAGGACGACGAGTAGTCGAAACAGACGAACCACTAATTAGTTAGAACCGACTGCCGACTCAAGGTCGAAGGTTCTGATATCGCCGTCGGATACCGTTTGATTCCGTGATTCAGTATCGTGGACTTGTAGATAGCGGAACTCATCCTCCCCCGACCTCGTACTGACCGTCGCACGACCGCCGAGGGTAAGTTCGTTGAAGTCGGTCCGTGTGGCCGCCACATTGACTGGGCTCTCGTCTCCCACAGTCGGATTTACGCTAACAAGATACCGAACGTCTCCGAACCGATCTTTCAGTTCTTCACCGAGACGGTCGGAGACCGTAACGGATCGGTCATCAAACGCAGAACCCGCGTATTCAGGGTCATACTGCCCGTGAAGGCTATTTTCCGAGGGTTCGAACAGCACGGTGAGTAAGTCAATTCTGGTCGTACCCTCAGCAGAAGCGCCCGCCTCTACATTGATTGATTTCACGAGAACTGGTCCCGTCGTCGTCTCGGCTGAACCGACGCAGCCTGCCACTCCGACAGCACCCACGGCGGCCACTCCTGAGAGGAATTTCCGGCGGGAGGGCATATTCAAAACATGTGACATACTGAGAAAAATATCTTATCCCGGTTTCCTCCCACAATATTCGGGGCATGGACATCCCGAGCGGGTGATTTGATAACGGGGAGCTGGAAGTAGCCTACCTGCTGTGCTGACTTTAGCCTCCGTGTCCAGCAACCCTTTCCGCCTGATCTGTAGTATTTCCGATATTTGTTCGGCGCCCAGTCCGTGAACCGGTGCCAACAGAACGAGGGAAACCGGTTTCCCCGCCGGGCGCGACGCCACCGTATGACCCACTCGCGGACCGTCGAACTCGAAGGTCACATCATCGACAGCGGGACGATGCAGCGCTGCTTCGGCGCGGTGATGGACCTCGGCGGATCCTTCGACGTCGAGCGGTTCGACGTCGGGAAACACGAGACCGAGGAGTCGCACTGCCGGCTGACAGTCTCCGCGGACGACCCCGAGACGCTGCGGGACATCCTCCACGAGCTCCACCAGAACGGCGCGGTGCTCGAAGACCCCTCCGAGGTGGAGCTCGTCGCGGCGCCCGCGGACAGGGTCGTCCCGCCGAACTTCTACTCGACGACGAACCACCCGACGGAGGTGCTGTACGACGGCGAGTGGATCGACGTCGAGCGGATCGAGATGGACTGCGCGCTGGTCGTGGAACCCGAGCCGGCAGCGGACGCCGGCGAGGGGAACCGAGCGAACGCCCCGGGAGGGACGGACGGCTCCCCGCGCGCCTACACCAAGACCCTCAACGCCGTCGAGGAGGGGGACCTCGTCGCGACCGACCAGTCCGGAATTCGCGTGAACCCGCCCGAGCGCCCGCGGAGCGGCGGCGGCGCGTTCGGGTTCATGCAGGGCGGCGTCTCCGCGGAGCGCCCCTCGGAGTCGACGATCCGCGAGGTCGCCGAGGAGCTGCGCGCGGTGAAAGACGAGGGCGGCGACGTGATGGTCGTCGCGGGGCCGGCCGTGATCCACTCCGGCGCGGGCGACGCGCTCGCCGACCTCGTCGCCGCGGGCTACGTGGACGCGCTCTCGGCCGGCAACGGGTTCGCCACCCACGACCTGGAGCGGTCCATCTACGGCACCTCGCTCGGGATGAACGTCGAGACGCTCGAACACCCGCGGAAGGGCCACAAACACCACATCTGGACCATCTCCGAGATAATCCGGGTGGGCGGCATCGAGGCCGCCGTGGCGGAGGGAATCGTCACGGAGGGGGTGATGTACGAGTGCGTCGAGAACGACGTCGACACCGTCCTCGCGGGGTCGGTCCGCGACGACGGCCCGCTCCCAGATACAATCACCGACGCGGTCGAGGCGCAGGACGCGATCCGCGAGCAGGCCCACGAGGCCGACCTCGTGATCATGCTCGCCACGCTGCTCCACTCCGTCGCGGTCGGCAACTGCCTCCCCTCGACGACGAAGACCGTCTGCGTCGACATCGACCCCGCCACCGTCACCCAACTGCTCGACCGCGGCTCGGCGCAGGCGATCGGGATGGTCACCGACATCGGCACGTTCGTCCCGACGCTCGCGGAGTTCGTGCTGGAGGGGGACGACGCGTGACCACCGAGATCCGACCCTACGACCACGAGCGCGACGCCGACGGCCTGTACGAACTGAAGGCCGCCTTCGAGCGCGGCCTGGGCGAGAACACCGGCGGCGACGGGAAGGCGGCCGCCTACGAGGGGAAACTCACGGACGCCTACCGCGAGCGCTGGCTCGACTGGGTCGACCGCTGCGTCGCGGACGACGACCGGTGCGTGACCGTCGCGGTCGAGGGGGAGGGCGAGAGCGGGACGGCGGGCGACGCCGCCCTCGTCGGCTACGCCTTCGTGCTCCCCGAGCGACTGTCGATGGTCTGGGACGCCGCGGTGCTGAACGAGCTGTTCGTCGCCCCCGAGCACCGCGGGACCGGCGTCGCCGACGACCTGCTGGACGCCGCGCTCGCGGTCGCCGCCGATCAGGACCTCCCGCTCGACCGGCTGGTCCTCGACGTCGACCCCGCGAACGCGCGCGCGAAGGGGTTCTACGACCGCCGCGGCTTCGAGCCGTGGGGGGAGATGGTCGCGAGACCGCTGGACGACGCCTGAAGGTCGGCCCGGTTCGGATCCGCCGCCGCGTCCCGTCCGACTCCCGAAGCTACAAGCGCGCCCGCCCGTTTTCGACGCCCGTGATACAGATCGGGATCGTCGGCTGCGGCGTGATCGGGAACCGCCTCGCGGCCGCGATAGACGACCACGACCGGTACGAACTGGCGGCCGCCTGCGACCTCGACCCCGACCGCGCGGCGTCGCTCGCGGCCGACCACGGCACCGACCGCACCGCGACGACGGCCGACCACGCCGCGCTCGTCGAGACCGACGGCCTCGACGCGGTGTACGTCGGCGTGCCGCCGCTCGCGCACCGCGAGGTGGTCGCCGACGCGCTCGCGGCCGGTAGGCACGTGATCTGCGAGAAGCCCATCGCGGCCGACGCGGAGACGGGGCGCGAACTCGTCTCGCTCGCCGCGGAGACCGACCGCGTCACGGCCGTGAACCTCCCGTTCCGCTACACGCCCGGCTTCGTCCGCCTGCGGGAGGCGGTCGCCGCGGGCGAGGTCGGCGACCCCCGCCGCGTCGAACTCCGGTTCCGGTTCCCGCGGTGGCCCCGCGAGTGGCAGGACGTCGCCTGGCTGGAGTCGCGCGAGCAGGGCGGCCCGCTGCGCGAGGTCGGGACCCACTTCCTGTTCGGCGTCCAGGAGCTGTTCGGCCCGATCGAGACCGTCTCAGCCGACGTGGGCTACTCGGGCCCGGACGCCTACGAGGACGACGTGGTCGGGACCTTCCGGGCCGACGGCGTTCGGGGGACGATCGACCTCCTCTGCGACCACGACGGCGAGGAGGAGAACAGCGTCACGGTCGTCGGCGACGGGGCGTCGCTGTCGCTGACGGAGTGGTATCGGCTCGTCCGAGACCGCGGGCGCGAGGGCGAGGAGACGCTCGTCGACGAACGGGGCGACACCGTGCGCGCGCTCCTGACGGAGTTCGCGGGCGCCGTCGACGGCGACGGCGGCGACCTCGTCTCGTTCGCCGAGGCGACGCGCGTTCAGGAGGTCCTCGACGCGGTCCACGCGTCGGACGGCGACCGCGTCCGCCCGGGGACGGGCGGCGACGCGCCGTAGGTCGCCCGCGGAGTCGCGGCCCGGGAACGCCCGACAGGAATTATGTGTCCCTCGGGCCGATCCGTACGTATGAGCTACCTCGTTGCGACCGACGGGTCGACGGAGAGCGACGAAGCCGTCCGGTACGCGGCGCGGCAGGCGGTCGCGTTCTACGAGACGCTCGAGATCGCCCACGTCCTGACGCCGGACTCGGAGCTGGTCGACGGCACGATCGTCCTCCCGGGCGAGGAGGCCGCCGTCGAGGCCGGGCAGGGCGTCTTAGAGAGCGCCCGGAGCATCGCCGAGGAGGCGGCCGACGAGCCGATCACCGTGGAGACGCAGCTCCTCACGGGCCGTCCAGCGGACGCGATCACCGAGTACGCGGCCGAGGAGCCGGTCGACGCGATCTACGTCGGCCACCGCGGGCTCTCGGAGGAGCGCGAACAGGTCGTCGGCAGCGTCGCGAAGAGCATCGTCGACAAGGCCGACGTGCCCGTGACGGTGATCCGGTAGCTGTCGACCGAGAGAAACGAACAGGGGCCCGCGAACCGTCCGAAATCCGGCGTTTCGATCGACTGCCGGCCGTCACAGGCGCCGGAAAGAACCGCCATTATCGGACGTTCAAAACGGCCTTCCGCCCTACTAGGGGTGATGGCAGACGACGTACTCGTCACGGCGGACTGGGTGGAAGAGCACCTGGACGACTTCCAGAGCGACGACTCGGACCTGCGGCTCGTCGAGATCAACAACCCGACCGTCACCGACGAGTCGGAGTACACGCCCTACGAGGAGGGGCACATCCCCGGGGCGCTGAACTTCGAGTGGGACGAGGTCTTCACCGACGAGACGGAGCGCGACATCGTCTCGAAGGAGGACTTCGCGGCCCGGAACGGCGAGGGCGGCATCGATGCCGACACGACGGTCGTCGTGTACGGGGGCGGCCGCGTCCCGAACTGGTTCGCGCTGTTCGGCTACTGGATCTACAAGTACTACGGTCACGACGACATCCGCGTGATCGACGGCGGGAAGGGCTACTGGGTCGACAACGACTACCCGCTCTCGACCGAGGCGCCCGACTTCACGCCTCGCGAGTACGAGGCCCGCGGTCCCTTCGAGAGCGTCCGCGCCTACAAGGACGACATCGACAAGGCGATCGAGGAGGGGATCCCGATGGTCGACGTGCGCTCCCCCGAGGAGTTCTCCGGCGCGGTCATCGCCCCGGAGGGCCTCGACGAGACCGCCCAGCGCGGCGGCCACATCCCCGGCGCGAGCAACGTCCCGATCGGCACCACGCTGAACGAGGACGGCACGTTCA
The DNA here is from genome assembly GCF_005435135.1 of Halorubrum sp. ASP1. Lineage (NCBI taxonomy): Archaea > Methanobacteriati > Methanobacteriota > Halobacteria > Halobacteriales > Haloferacaceae > Halorubrum > Halorubrum sp. ASP1. The sequence continues at coordinate 20,604 of NZ_SGUA01000016.1, forward strand.
AGAGCGCGGACGAGCTCCGCGAGCTGTACAGCGACGCCGGCGTCGACGGCGACGAGTCGACGATCACCTACTGCCGCGTCGGCGAGCGCTCGTCGATCGAGTGGTTCCTCCTCCACGAGCTGCTCGGCTACGACGACGTCCGCAACTACGACGGCTCGTGGACCGAGTGGGGCAACCTCGTCGGCGCGCCGATCGAGACCGGCGAGTAACCGACGCCGTCGGTCCCCCGCGCCGTCCCGCGCGACCGATCACCGGCGATATGTGTCCGGGGGCGTAAGGCGTCGCATGGCACCGTCTCACGTCCTCGTCCCGCTCGACGGGTCGCCGCTCGCCGCCGACGCGCTCGACGACGCGCTCGAACTCTTCGACTGTCGAGTGACCGTCCTGAACGTGGTGACCCCGCTCGACGCGCCGATGAGCGAGGGCGGGATCCTCGGCGCCGACGAGGACCGCCGCGAGAGCGCGCGCGACCGGGCCGACCGCATCGTCGACCGAGCGACGGACCGCGCCGCCGAGAGCGACCGCCGCGTCGAGACGGCGGTCCGGACGGGCGACCCGGCGGCGGCGATCCTGGAGTACGTCGACGCCCACGACGTCGACCGGATCGTCATGGGCGGCCACGGCGGCGAGCGCGGCCGCGTCGCGAGACGGCTGCTCGGCACCGTCGCGACGAGCGTGGTCGCCGACGCGCCCGTGACCGTGACGGTCGTGCGCTGAGCGCCGCTTCACCCGCCCAGCACCGCGGCGAAGGCCGCGTACAGCCCGTATCCGATCGCGATCGACGCCACGAGCGTGATCCCCCAGAAGAGGAGCGTGACGCCGATCTTCCGCCGCGAGACGCCCGCGGAGCCGCCGGCCAGCCCGCCGCCGATGACCCCGGAGATGATGATGTTGTTGAACGAGATGGGGATCCCGAGCCCGATGGCCACCTGCGCGATGATGAACCCGGGGACCAGCGCGGCGATCGACCGCCGGGCGCCGAGCTGCGCGTACTCGCGCGAGGTCGCCTGGAGCAGCTTCGGCGCGCCCATCCACGCGCCCGCGAGGATGCCCGCGGCGCCGAGCGAGAGCAGCACGATGCCCGGCAGTCCGAGCTCGACGCCGTAGAGGTTCTCGAGGGGCCCGGTCGCCAGCCCGACCTGACTCCCGCCGCTGGAGAAGGCGACGACGCTCCCGAGGACGAGGAGGAACGTCCGGATGCCGTCCTCGACCGACGCCCGCGTCCGCCGCCGGACGGCGGCGAACCACGCCGCGGCCGCGAGCAGCGTCACGAGCGCCGCCACGGGGTCGACGCCGAGGAGCGTCGGCGCGCCGACTTGGCGCGCGACGAACCCCGCGACGGAGCTCTGGGCCGCCTCCGGGGGCGAGGGGATGACGCCCAGCCGGACGTTGGCGACGATCCCGCCGACGACGGCCGCGAGCAGCGGGACCCCGACCGTCTCCGGGATGTCATCGCGCCGGAGGAGGGTTGCGGTGAGGTAGGCGAGCCCGCCGGAGACGGGCGGCACGAGCGCCCAGAAGAGCCCGATGCGTCGGTAGGTTTCGAGGGCGGGGTCGCCCCCGAGCGAGAGCCCGACGCCGACCATCGCGCCCGTCGTCGCGAACGCCGCCGGGACCGGGTAGCCGGTGTAGACGCCGAAGGCCATGAACCCGGTGGCGGTGAGCAGTCCCGCCGTCGCCGCCAGCGAGGTGATCTGGACGCCGTCGATCAGTCCCGCGCCGACGGTCTCGGAGATGGCCCCGCCCTGCGTGAGCGCCCCGAGGGCGGCGAGGATCCCGATGAGGAAGGCCGCCCGCATCGTCGAGATGGCGTTGGCGCCGATCGCCGGGGCGAACGGCGGCGAGTTGCTGTTCGCGCCGAGGGCCCACGCGGTAGCGAGGCTGGTTAGCGTCGCGAGGGCGACGAGGACCCAGAAGCCGACGCCGACCACGCTCACGCGCCTCCCTCCGCGCGGGATCGATCCATGTCACTCGGTCCGACGGCGGCGTCGGCTAAATAATCCCCGTCGGACGGGCGTCGGCCGCGTCAGTCGTCGAGCGACGCGACCGCGGTCCGCTCCGCACCGATCCGGCGGTCGAGGAAGTCGTCGAGCAGCTCCAGCGAGCGGATCTTCTGGTCGATGTCGCCCGAGCCGTGGCCCTCCTCGCCGAGCTCCTCGTACTCGTAGTCGTCGCCCTCCGCGAAGCCGGCCTCGTCGAGCGCGTCCCGGAGGATGCGCGCCTGCGAGACCGGCACCCGCGGGTCGTTGACGCCGTGGACGATCAGCAGCGGCGCGTCGACGTTCTCGACGTAGTTCACCGGGCTGCGCTCGCGGTATATCGCCTCGTTCTCGTCCGGCTCGCCGAGGTTCTTCACCATGAGCTCCGTCCGGAAGTGGGGCATGGTGTTCTCGTACATGTCGAACAGGTCGCTGACGCCGACCCACGTGATCCCGGCCGCGTACAGGTCCGGGTACTGGACCATCTGCCAGTTGGCGGAGTAGCCGCCGTAGGAGCCGCCGTAGACGGCGACGCGGTCCTCGTCGAGCCAGTCGTACTCGTCGAGGACGTACTCGGCGCCGGTCGCCACGTCGCCCTGCTCGGCGCCGCCCCAGTCGCCGTACAGCTCCTGGACGAACTCGCGCCCGCGTCCCGTGGAGCCGCGGTAGTTCACCTGGAGGACCGAGTAGCCGCGCGACAGCAGGAACTGGACGCGGTAGCTGAACCGCCGCATGTCGTGGTGTCGCGGCCCGCCGTGGGGGTTGACGATCAGCGGCGAGGGGCGTCGGCCGGAGTCGAACAGCAGCCCCTCGATCTCGAACTCCTCGTAGGGGTCGTGGTCGACCGCGCGCGCCGGCGTCTCGGGGACGCCGTCGGAGGCGAACGTCACCGTCTCCGGCTCGACGAAGTCGTCCGGGTCGAACGGGCCGTACTCCGCGTCGAACAGCGTCTCCGTCGCGTCCGCGTCGAGGTCGTAGGCGACCAGTTCCGGCCGCTTGCTCGACGTGGTCCGGTACGCGAGCAGGCGGTCGTCCGCGAGCCGGCCCTCGGCCACGCTCGCGACGCCCGCCGGGAAGTCTAGCTCGCGGCCCTCGCCGCTCTCGACGTCGTAGACGACCGGGACCGTCACGGCGCCGCGCGTCCGGCCCGCGACGAACCGGTCGCCGCCCTCGAGGAAGCGGCTCGGCGACTCCTCGAACTCGCCGTCGCCGAACCAGGTCACGTCCGCGTCGTCGACGCCGTCCGAGAGGTCGACGATCCCGGCCCGGCCGAGGTTTTCGCTGTTGTCGCTAATGAGGAGGCGATCGCCGTCCGGTCCCCAGTCGGTGGGCGCGGCCTCGGCGCCCACCTCGCCGACGTCGAGCTTGCGCGCGTCCGACCCGTCGGCGGCCGCCACGTACGTGTCGAGGTTCTCGTAGGTGTCCGTCTCGTTCGTCGTGAAAGCGATCCGGTCGCCCTCGGGAGAGAGCTCGCCGCCTCCGACGGCGCGCTCGTAGTCGGTGACCTTCTCCGTCTCGCCGCTCGGCACGTCGTGGCGGTAGAGGTTCATCTGCCCGTCGCGGCTGGAGCCGAGCAGGAGGGTCTCGCCGTCCTCGCCCACGTCGTGGAGGCGGATCTGGCCGTCCATCTCGACGACTGGCTCGCTGTCGCCGTCGAGCGACATCGCCCAGACGTCGTGCTGCTCGTCGCCCGCCTCGTCGCGGTGGTAGAAGAGGCGGTCGCCGCTGGGGTCCCACTCGAAGCCGGCGCGGACGGACCGGGGCACGTCGCCGTCGCTGAGCTGCTCTAAGGACCCGTCTGTCGGGTCACAGAGGTGAAGCTCGTTGCGGCCGGTCACGTCGTAGTAGAGGGCGACGGTCTCTCCGTCCGGGGACACGCGCGGACTCGCGATCGTTGGCAGCGAGGCGAGTTCGCGCAGTACGTCGGTCTCGTCTGAGTCTGACATCCGGATCATACCGGCGGCGGAAACGTCTTGAACGTTTCCCGGGTATCGGTGGGCGCGCGCAGCGCGGCGGTATCGGTGGATCGTCAGGCGGGCGCCGACTCGGTGACGCGCTCTAACTCGGCGATGCCGAGCGCCATCCCGAACACCATGAGGCCGACCGCCGCGACGCCGGCCGGAAGGGAGATCTCCGCAATCACGCTCGCGGTGAACGCTCCGATCCCGCCGCCCATGGCTCCCCGAAACCGCGCCAATCGACCCGGGTCACCCCGCGACGTTCGTCGCCATGTCTTCCGATGGGCGACGACGAGCGACGTCGTCGCCGCGTAGAGGGGAAATATCGCCGCGGTTACAAACGGGTCTCCGGGGAAGAAACGCGCGACGAGACCGGCGACGGCCAGTCCGACGACCAGGGCGACACCGTAGCGGAGGGCTCGGTTCACGGTCGTTTATTGTAGGTGTTTCCTAAATGTATTCTGTTGGGTTACCGGTGACGACCCGCCGACAGACCCTTGTCCGGACGCGCCGAACTCCGTGTGAAATGGGCTCGTTCGCGGACGCTCCGCTTCCCGTGGCTCCGGACGCCGAGGCGGTCCGCTCCCTCTCGCGGCCGGACGACGCCGACCCCGGAACCGTCGTCTGGCACCGCAGCGACCTGCGGATCGCGGACCATCCGGCGGTCGCGGCGGCCGCCGACGAGTCCGACCGAATCCTCCCGCTGTTCGTCTTCGACCCCGGGTTCCACGACGCGCGCGGCGCGGCCTGCGACGCGCGGATCGCGTTCCTCCACGACTGCCTGCGCGACCTCGACCGCCAGTACCGCGACGTCGACGGCGCCGGGCTGACGTACGCGCACGGCGACCCGATCGAGGTCCTCTCGCGGTTCGTCGACGCCGGCTGGGATGCCGTCACGAGCGCGACGGCGACCGGCCGGTACGGACGTCGACGCGACGAGCGCGCCCGCGAGCGCCTCGGCGTCGAGTTCGTCGACGGAGACGGACTCGTCCGGGATGCCGACCGCCCGCGAGCGGACTGGAGCGACCGCGTCGAGGCGTGGCTCGCGGCCGAGCCGTTCGACTGGGACCCCCGGTCCGTCGCGGTCGAGCGCGTCGAGACGGGGATCACCCCCGAGCGAGTCGCCGACGCCTACGGGGTCGAGCCGACGAAGACGCGCGTGCCGACCGGGGGACGCGAGGCCGGCCGCGAGCGTCTCCACGCGTTCACGGAGGAGATCGCGGAGTACCCCGGCTCTATCTCCTCGCCGGTCGACGCCCGCGACGGGACGAGCGGCCTCTCCCCTTACCTGCGGTTCGGCTGCCTCTCCGTCCGCGAGGTCCACCGCCACGTCGACGAGCGCGCGCCGGACGGCCGCGGCAAGTCGATGTTCGTCTCTCGGCTGTACTGGAACCGCCACTACACGCAGAAGCTGCTCGACTGGCCGGGGTGGCTCGACCGCGCCGTCAACCCCGTGTACGAGGAGTTCAACCGCGACCGGCACGACCCCGACCTCGTCGCGGCGTGGAAGGACGGCGAGACGGGGTTCCCGATGGTCGACGCGAGCATGCGCTGCCTGCGCGAGACCGGGTGGCTCAACTTCCGGATGCGGGCGCTCTGCGCCTCCGTCTACTTCCACATCCTCCAGCAGCCGTGGCGGATCGGCGCCGACCACTTCTACGAGCACCTGATCGACGGCGACCCCGCGATCAACTACACCCAGTGGCAGTCCCAGTGCGGGCTGGTCGGCCGCCCCGGGTTGCGATTGTACGACCCGCGCAAGCAGATCCGAGACCAAGACCCCGACGGGGAGTTCGTCTCGCGGTGGGTCCCCGAACTCGCGCCGCTCCCGGCCGCCCATCTCGACGCCCCCGAGAAGGCCCCGCTCGCGGTCCAGCGCGAGGTCGGCGTCAGGATCGGCGAGACGTACCCGTACCCGGTGGTCGACTACGAGGCGGCCCGCAGCGAGTTCCGCGAGCGCTACGGGGCCGCGTACCCCGCCGCGGCCGAGCGGCTCGGCGAGGAGGCGATCGCCCGGCGGGCGTCGCTCTCCGGCGGGCTCGGCGCCGCCGAGTCCATCGCGGCCGACCACGGGGAACCGGACACGGACCCCGGGACCGGCTCCGCTCAGGCGGCCCTCGACGAGTTCGAGTGAGCGGTCGCGCCCCTGCTCGGCCGCGCTCGCGACACGGTGGAAAGGTTGATACGGTCGTGTGTCGTATTGTGTTGTATGGAACAAAACGTCGGTTCGACGGACAAGCTCGTCAGGACGGCCGTCGGCGCGGTCGCCGGTGCCGCCTCGATAGCGACGCTCGCGGGCGTCGGGCCGCTTCCGGCCCTCGCCGCGCCGGTGCTCGGCGTCGTCGCGCTCGCGATGCTCGCGACGGCGGCGACCGGCACCTGCGGGCTCTACGCCCTGCTCGGCGTCAGCACCTGTCCCGCGGACGGGCGGGCCTCCCGCTGAGCGGCGGCGGACCGACGTTCTGTTTTTCGGCGGCATGGCCCCCGCAGCCACGGTATCACGCCGTTTCGGCGGAGGCCTCAAGTAGCCGCGAGCCGTATCGATATCGTGATCGATAAGCATCCGAGCCGAGGACGTCTCGCGGCGGACCGTGGCGCGGATCCGAACGGGGTGAGCGCCGCGTGAGCGACGATCCGACGGTCCTCGTGATCGGCGGCGGCGCGACGGGGACGGGGATCGCCCGCGACCTCGCGGGGCGCGGCGTCGACGCCGCGCTCGTCGACCGCGGCGGGCTCGGCGGCGGCACCTCCGGGCGCTCGCACGGCCTCCTCCACAGCGGGGCCCGGTACGCCGAGGCCGACGCCGAGGGCGCCCGCGAGTGCATCGAGGAGAACCGGACGCTCCGGTCGATCGCCGGGGCCTGCGTCCGCGACACCGGCGGCCTGTTCGTCCGCCTCGCCGGCGACGACCCGGACTATCTGGAAGAGAAAATCGCCGCCTGCGAGGAGATCGGTATCGAGACCGAGCGGCTGGACGGCGACGCCGCCCGCGAGGCGGTTCCGGGCCTCGCGGCGGCGGTCGAGGAGGCGTTCCGCGTCCCCGACGGCGTCATCTACCCGTCGCGACTGGTTGCCGCCAACGCCGCCGACGCCGAGCGGCACGGGGCGACCGTCCGCCCGAACGCGCCCGTCGAGGACGTGACGGTCAGCGACGGCGCGGTCGAGTCGGTCCGCGTCGGCGGCGCGGTCGACGCGACGCTCTCGCCCGAGGTCGTCGTCAACGCCACCGGCGCGTGGGCGGACTCGATCGCGGAGATGGCCGGCGTCCCCGTCGGGATGGCGCCGAGCCGCGGCGTGATGGTCTCCGTCGAGTACGACGGGCTGGAACCGGTTTTGAACCGCTGTCGCGACCCCGACGACGGCGACATCGTCGTCCCCCACGACGGCGAGGTCGTGCTGGGGACGACGAGCGTCCCCGTCTCCGACCCGGACGACTACGAGACCGCTGAGTGGGAAATCGAGCGCTCCGTCGAGGAGTGCGCCGCGATGCTCCCCGCGGTCGCCGACGCGCCGACCGTTCGGACCTGGTGGGGCGTCCGCCCCCTCTACGCGCCCGACGAGACGGGCTCTGACCGCCGCGGGATCTCCCGCGGGTTCACGCTGCTCGACCACGAGCGCGACGGCGCCGCCGGCCTCTACAGCGTCGTCGGAGGCAAGCTGACCACCTACCGGCAGATGGCCGAGACGACCGCCGACCGCGTCTGCGAGCGCCTCGGGGTCGACGCAACCTGCGAGACCGCCAGCGAGCCGCTCGCGCACGCCGACGACCCCGAACGGCTCGACGAACTCGTCGCGGCGTACGGCGGGGCGAATCCGACCGACTCGGACGTGGTCGGCGCGCCGGCCGACGACTGATCCGAGCGCCCCGCGCGGGTCGCCGCCGGGACGCGGCGCGGGTTCGAGGCTGAACCACGGGGTTGAGGGACCGACGGCGAGACCGATCGGTATGCCAGTCGCGACCGTCGGCGAGACGGCGACCAACGAGGTAACGGTGACCGAGGAGACGATCGAGGCGTTCGCGGAGCTCTCGGGCGACGAGAATCCGATCCACCTCGACGACGAGTACGCCGCCGAGACGATGTTCGGCGGCCGCGTCGCGCACGGAATTATCTCGGCCGCAGTCGTCTCCGGCGCGCTCGCGGGGCTCTCCGGCGACATCGTCTACCTCTCGCAGGAGCTGTCGTTCGAGAAGCCGGTGTTCCCCGGCGAGACGGTCGCGGCGAGCGTCAGCGTCATCGACGACCTCGGCGGCGACCGGCTCGCGGTCGAGACGACCGCGACCGTCCCCGAGCGCGACGAGCGCGTCCTCTCCGGGGAGGCGGTAGTGCTGTCGGTGCCGCACGGCGACGAGTAGCGAGCCGCCGCGGCGGCCGGTCGGTTACCCCTGCCACCGGAGCACGGTCGCCGACCAGGTGTAGCCGGTGCCGGCCGCGAGCAGGCAGACGAGGTCGCCCGGTTCGAGCCGGCCCGTCTCGACGCCGGCCTCCAGCGCGAGCGCCTGATCGACGCTCTGGACGTGGCCGTACTCGTCGAGGTAGTAGCCGTCGCTCGCGGGGTCGAGCCCGAGCTCGTCGAGGACGCGCTCGTGGAACGACCGCTTCATGTGCGTCAGCGCGACGTAATCGAGGTCGCCGCGCTCGAACCCCGACCGTTCCAGGGCCGTGTCGGCGACGGAGAGGTACGCCGGCAGCGACACCGGACCGAGCCGCTCTTTCATCCCCTCGGGGTCGGGCACGTCGAGGGTGTGGAGCCCCTCGCGGACGGTCTCCTCGCTCGGCGGGCGCTTCGACCCGCCCGCCGGCATCACCACGTCGTCGGCGAACGAGCCGTCGGTCTCGGCCGCGCTGGCGCGGACGGTCGCCCGGGCGCGACCGCCGAACGGGTCGTCGTCGGTCGCCGCGTCGGATCCGTCGCCGTCGGCGCCCGCCTCGACGACGAGCGCGCTCGCGCCGCTGCCGAAGTTGAACATGAAGGAGCTGTCCTCGTTGCCGTAGTCGACGAGGTCCTCCTCGCGGCTGGCGGCGACGAGCAGCGCCGTGTCGATCGGTTCCGTCTCCAGCTGGGCGGTCACCTGCCGGAGCGCGATCGGCGCGCCCGCACACAGCGTGTAGCTCTCGGTCGCGTACGCGTTCGTCGCCCCGATCCGGTCGGTGATCGCCGCCGCCGCCGACCAGACGACGTGGTCCTTGTACTCCGAGCCGTGGTAGACCACGACGTCGAGGTCGGTCGGGTCCACGTCCGCGTCCGCCAGCGCGGCCTCGGCCGCCTTCACGGACATGTCGGTCGCGTGGTCGCCGTCGGGCGGACAGACGCGCTTCTCGCGGACGCCCATCTTCTCGACGACCACCTCCTCGGGGATGCCACTCTCGGCGGCGATCGCTTCGCCGGTAACGGTCTCGTCGGGGACGTAGGTCCCGAGTCCGGTGATCCCGACCGTCATGCGTCTCCTCCGTGCCGCGTTCGGTCCGTCTCGTCGCGCTCCGTCCGGTCCGTTCCGTCGTGTCGCGTGGGTTCGATCATGTGTCGTGTGAGAGTCGCGGCCGGTCGCGGCGAGCGCGCGCGTCGGCGCGTGCCGCGGCGTCCGCGGAGCCGCGGGCCCGCGACGCTACCGGAGGTAGCGCCGCAGGTGGTCCGGGAGCCGCTTCCCGACGGTGCCGCCGAGCCGGTCGCGCAGGGTGCCGAGGATGCCGTTCGGGACGAACAGCACGAACAGCACGAAGACGACCCCGAGGTACAGCGGGGCGCGCCCGTCGACCGCGGTGTTGACGAACAGCTCCAGGCTGATCCCGAAGAGGTCGGCCTGGAGGACGCTCTCCGGGAGCCCCTCGCGGAGCAGCGTCGCGATCCCGCCGCTCTCGGTCGAGAGGACGTCCTCTAACCCCTGGTTGAACAGGGTCCCGTACACCGGGCCGGCGAGGGTGCCGAACCCGCCGACGATCGTCGTGATCAGCGCGTCGGCGGTGACGAGGAAGTAGAACGTCCCGTCGGGCGCGACCGACCGCGAGTAGGCGGCGAAGATCCCGCCCGCGATGGCCCCGAAGAAGCCGCTGACGGCGAACGCGGCCAGCTTGAACCGATAGGTCGCGTAGCCGACGGCGCGGGCCCGCTCCTCGTTCTCGCGGATCGCGATCATTACGCGCCCGAACGGCGAGTGGAGGATCCGCTGCATCGCGAAGTAGCAGACGACGACGACGATCCCGAGCGCGTAGTACGAGACCACCGTCGCCGAGAGGTCGAGCCCGAGCCCGAGCAGGTTCTCGAAGCTCTCGCCCGTGAGCCGCCCCACGTCGAGGCTCAGCGCGTCGACGAACGGGACGCCGATCGCGAGCGCGTCGCCGCTCACCGTCGCGCCCTCGGTCGGGTTCGTCGAGACGTATCCCCACGAGCGGATCAGCTCGTAGATCACCTGCGCGAACCCGAGCGTGATCATCGCGAAGTAGACGCCCGTGAGCCGGAACGACACCGACCCGATGACGAGCGCGAGCAGGCCGGCCAGCGCGGCGCCCAAGAGGAGCGTGATCATGAACGGGGTACCCTCGGGAACGCCCGGGACCTGTCCGTTCGCGGCGAGGACGACGAAGTACGCGCCCGTGCCGTAGAAGGCCGCGTGGCCGAACGAGAGGTAACCGGTGTAGCCGCTGACGAAGTCGAAGCTCATCGCGAACAGGCCCATGTACAGCACCACGACCATGAACGTGATCGCGGGGAGGAACGCCTCGGCGAACGGGGCCGCCGGCGTCGCGAGCAGCGCCTCGTAGGCCAGCGGGTACAGCAGGAACCCGACGATCACGGCCGCGTGGACGACGTGGTCGCGCAGGTACGCGCGGAGGCCGCCGGTCGCGGTCGACGGCGGAATCGGGTCCGTCTCGTCGACGGGCGCGTCCGATTCTGTCGGTGCGTCCGCGTCGACGGGCGCGTCCGCGTCGGCGGAGGGGTCGGGGTCGCTAATGGCCCCCCACCTCCTCGACGCCGTAGAGCCCCTGCGGGCGGATAATGAGCATCACCACGAGCAGGAGGAAGATGGTCACCTCGGAGAGGCCGGGGAAGGTGACGATCCCGGTGGTGAACAGCCACGTCGTCACCGAGTCGGCGACGCCGACGATGCCCGCGGCGACGAGCGTCCCGGTGAAGCTCCCCAGCCCGCCGATGATGACGACGACGAACGCGTACAGCAGCACGTCGATGCTCAGGAGGACGCTGGGGCCCCAGATCGGGTCCCACATCAGCAGCACGCCGCCGACCGCGGCGAGCCCGGTGCCGACGCCGAACACGACGGTGAACGCCTGCCGCACGTCGATGCCGAGCGCCTGGACCATCTCGGTGTCCTCGCTGCCGGCGCGGATGTAGAGCCCGTACAGCGTCTTCGTCAGGAACGCCCACACCGCGACCGCGACGACCGCGCCGATCGCGATCTCGAAGAGGTACAGCCGCCTGACGCCGACGCCGAACAGCTGGGTCCGGCCCAAGAGCACGTCCGGGGCGGTGGCCATCGGCGCCTGCCACTGCGGGTCCGGCTGGATCCCGCGGAGCGTTAAGACGATCCGGGCCAGCTCCTCGATGATGAGCGAGACGCCGAAGGTCAACAGGATCTGGTAGGTGGGCGTGCGGTCGTAGATCGGTCGGATCAGCGCGACCTCCATCGCGCTGCCGGCGGCGGTCGTGACCGCGAACACCAGCGCCAGCGCGACGAAGAAGACGAGTATCGTCGCGAGCGTCCCGGTGTTCGCGCCGACGACGAGCACGAGCACGAGGCCGCCGAGGTACGCGCCGACCATCGCGACCGCGCCGTGCGCGAAGTTGAGGACGCCCATCAGCCCGAAGACCAGGGTCAGCCCAACCGCGATGGTGAAGTACACCGCGCCCTTGCCGATCCCCTCGGCGAGCACGCGGGCGGCCGTCTGGAGGCCGTCGACCGCGCCGCCCGTCGCGAGCAGCGCGCCCGGGTCGAGCAGCGGCGCGAACTGCGAGAGGGCCGCCGCGAGCGTTCCGGGGGTCATGCGGTGAGGTACCTCCGGATTCGCTCGTCGTCGCTCGTGACGCCGGCGGTCTCGCCCTCCTCGACGACGACGCCGTGGTCGACGAGGTAGAACCGGTCGGCCAGGTCCATCGCCAGCCGGAAGTTCTGTTCGACGAGCACCATCGTCGTGTCGGCGGAAGCCGCGCGGAGCGCCTCGACGACGTCCTCGACGATCTGGGGCGCGAGCCCCTCGCTCGGCTCGTCGACGAGCAGCAGATCGTTGTCGCCGACCATGCCGCGGGCGATGGCGAGCATCTGCTGTTGCCCGCCGCTGAGGTCGCCCGCCTCCTTGTCGGCGAAGCGGTCGAGCGCCGGGAACAGCTCGTAGGCCTCCGCGATCCGAGCGCCCGGGTCGGCCGCCGAGTGCGCGGCGACGCGGAGGTTCTCCTCGACAGTGAGATGCGAGAACACGCGCCGCTCCTCCGGGACCCAGCCCATTCCCCGGGCGGCGATCTCGTGGGGCTCCATCCCCGTCACGTCCGTTCCGTCGAACCGGACCGTCCCCTCGCGGGGCGGCGTCAGCCCGAGCGCGGTGCGGAGCGTCGTCGTCTTCCCGACGCCGTTGCGCCCGACCAGCGCGACGATCTCGCCCTCCTCGACCGACAGCGAGAGCCCCTGGAGGATGTGGCTCTCGCCGTAGTACGTGTGGACGCCGTCGAGTTCGAGGGTCGTCACCGCGGCTCACCCCCGACGCTCGCGCGGCGACCGCCGTCGGCCGCGGCGTCGCCGTCGCGGTCGGCGGTGCCGTCGCTCTCCTCGGTGTCGTCGCCGGTCCCCTCGCCGGCCGCCGAGTCGTCCCCGGCCCCCTCGCGGCCGTACCCGCCGAGGTACGCCTCCTGAACGGCCGGGTCACCGCGCACGTCCCCGGGTGGACCGTCGGCGATGAGCTCGCCGCGGTGGAGGACGGCGATCCGGTCGGAGATGTCCATCACCACCTCCATGTTGTGTTCGATGAGCATCACCGAGTGGTCCTCCGCCACGTCCTCGATCAGCCCGACGACCTCGTCGACGCCCTCGCTCGACACGCCGGCGGTCGGCTCGTCGAGCAGCAGGAGGTCGGGGTCGCCGGCGAGCGCGACGCCGATTTCCAGGCTGCGCTTCTCGCCGTGGCTCAGGTTCTCCGTGACGGTCTCCGCTTCCGCCGCGAGCCCGATCCGTTCGAGGATCGCGGTCGCCTCGGCGTAGTGTTCCTCGAAGTCGGCCACGTTACGCCACAGCTTCCAGGAGTCGTTTCCGCGGCTCGCCTGCGCGGCGACGCGGACGTTCTCCAACACCGTCAGCGTCGGGAACAGGTTCGTGATCTGGTACGACCGGTGGATCCCCGCGAGCGCCGTCTCGTCCGGCGAGGCCGCGGTGATGTCGAGCGCCGAACCGCTTCCGTCCGTCCCCGCGGCGCCGCCCGGCGGGTCGAAGCGGATGCGTCCGTCGGAGGGCTCCAACACGCCCGTGAGCAGGTTGAAGAACGTCGTCTTCCCCGCGCCGTTCGGGCCGATGATCGAGCAGAGCTCGCCGGCCTCCAGCGCGAAGTCGACGCCGTCGACGGCGGTGATGCCGCCGAAGCGCTTCGTGAGCCCCTCGGTCTCCAGCAGCATTACAGCGAGCAGCTGGCGTCCGATTCGGGGACCATCACGTCCTCGGCGTCGAGGCGTTCGAGCGGCTCGCCCGGCATGATGGGCGCGTCCCAGGTGTCGGCGTACTCGTCGCTGGTCGGGACCGGCCACGCGACCGTCATCTGCGAGGCCGCCTGGTTGTTGTGCTCCTGGAACGTGTACCCGTTCTCGCCCTTCGGCGTGTCCGTGACGGTCATCCCGCGCAGCGCGTCGGCGATGTCGGCGCCGTCGGTGGAGCCGGCCTCCGAGACGGCCTGCGAGAGCGCCGAGGCCGCGGTGAAAGTGCCGGAGCTGAACAGGTCGGGGACGATGCCGTACGCGTCGACGTGCATCTGCCGGAACTGCTCGTTGATCGGGTTGTCGTACTGGTTCCAGTGGTACCGGCTGGTGAACGGTCCGAGCCCGGCGTCCTTGACGTCCTGCGCGGTGAAGTCCTCGCCCAGCGCCGACTCGATGGTACCGCCGATGAGCTGCGTCGTCAGGAGGGCCGCGAACCCGCCGAACACCTGGACGTCGTAGGAGATGGCCGAGGTGAGGAACTGCGGCAACGTCGACGCCGTGAAGCCGCCGACGACGCCCGACGCGCCGTCCGAGACCGCCTGCTCGAAGAGGCCGTCGAACTCGGAGTAGCCGACCTCGACGAACCGCGGCTCCAGCACGTCGACCCCTTGGCTCTCCAAGACCTGCGTGTAGTTGCTCGCGACGCTCTGCCCGAACGCGTTGTCGGACGCGAACACGGCGACCGTGTCGATGTCGAAGTTCTCCGCCACGTACGTCCCCCCGGCCCGCGCGTCCATCGCGGTGTGCTCGCTCGCGCGGAACGCGAGCGGGTGACAGAACTCGTCGCTCACGGTGATGCCGGCGTCGGCCGCGGGCCCGATCAGGTAGGGCACGTCCGTCTCGTCGACGACGGTGTCGATGAGCCGACGCGCGCTGTCGGAGGAGGTGCCCCCGAACAGGATGTCGACCTCTTCGTCCAAGACGAGGTCGGTCGCGACGCTCTGGGCCGTGTCCGGGCTGAACCCGGTGTCCTCGACGATTATCTCGTAGGTGGGGCCACCGTCGGGATCGACGGTGTACGTCCCCGGCGTCGCCTCCTGGATCGGGTCGAGGTCGTGCTTGTACGCCAGCCCGGAGTAGAACCCGCGGAGGCTGATCTGCCCGTAGTACTGGAGGTCGCCGGAGGTCGGCTGGAGCGCGCCGATCCGGACCGTCTCGCCGGAGAGGTCCCCGCCGCCGCCGCCGCCCGTCGAATACTTCGGCATACCCGGTGTAGTGGTCCGGACCGTTAAAAAGTCGTGGAGGGCGAGGGCCGCCGCCGGGCCGTCGGACCGGCGAT
>NZ_SGUA01000017.1:0-30942 GCF_005435135.1 Halorubrum sp. ASP1
TCTTTCGTGGGATAAAACGTCGAACTATCTGTTTCTCAAACTGTTTCAGTAACGCCGAAGCAGAAACTGCCGACAAGTGGCTCAGATCGTTCGCTTTCGCATGGAACCAGCTTATCTGAACACTACCGCGTCCGACCACCGACAACCCTTTTGCCCGCCCGCGGGGTTTCGAACGTATGAGCGACAACACCGGTCCGGCGGCCGACGACGCCGAGAGGACCGGCGACGCCGCCGCGGACCGCGTTCCCTCCGAGGGCGGCGACGGCGGTGAAGCGACCGGCGGAGACCCGACGGCCCCCGACGAGGACGCGGCGGCCGAGGACGCGACGGACGGCGAGAACGCGGCGGCCGAGGACGCGACGGACGGCGAGAACGCGGCGGCCGAGGACGCGACGGACGTGCCCCGCGACGTCCAGAAGTACGAGCGGTTCCAGAAGATGGACGGGGCGCGCTACGAGCGCGTCAACGAGTTCCTCCGCGACCGGACGTACATCACGGCCCGCGAGTGGGCGATAGCGCGGCTCTGCGCCGACTTCCGCACGGAGACAGGCGTCGAGATGACGAAGATCGGCGAGAACCTCCCCGAACTCGTCCCCTTCATGACCGACACCTACACCCCGCAGGCGGTCAACCAGGCGCGCTACTCCTTCGAGGAGAAAGTGACGAAGGCGGGCGCGACGTTCCTCTACGGGGCGATGTCCGGCTTCTTCACCGCCGAGGACTTAGACGAGATGATGTACGAGGTGACGGAGGTCGCGAAGTTCCTCCTCGAAGTGGAGGGCGTCGACCTCGCCGTCGCCGACGAGCTGGAGGCCGAAGACAAGATCAGCGAGGTGATGCGCGACGTGCGCGCCTCCTCGGCGGACCTCCGCGGCGAGGAAGTGCGCTGCCCCGAGTGCGGTCACGTTCACGAGCCGGAGGAGTGACGATGGACGGCTTCCCGGAGGCGCTCGACGCGACCCCGGACCCGACGCTCGTCGTCGACGGCGACGGCGTCGTCCGCGCGGGCACGCCGAGCGTCGAGGGGGTCTTCGGGCTCGAGCCGGCCGAGCTCTCGGGGCGGTCGGTCAGCGCCGTGTTCGAGGACCCGACGGAGGTGGACCGAGACGACGCCGCGGCGACCGCGGCCCTCGACGCCGACCCGGGCGACGGCGACGCCGAGCCCGCCGGCGAGGCGACGGGCGACGGGGAGGCCGACGCGGGCGACACCGTCGCCGCGCTGGTCGACGCGGTGCGCGCCGGGGAGTCCCGGTCGCTGGCCGACGGGTTCGAACTCGTCGTGCGCCGCGGCGACGGCGTCCTGATCCCGGTCCGCGTCAGCGTCGGCGCCTTCGGGCTCGACGCCGACTCGTACGCGGTCGTCACCGCGATAGACGTCTCGAACGAGCGGACGCGGCAGCTGGCGCTCCGGCGCCGCACGGAGACGCTCGAATCGCTCCACGAGGCGACCAGGGAGCTGCTGAAGACGACGGACAGGGAGGCGGCCGCCGAGGCGGCGGTGTCGTACGTCGACGACGTGCTCGGCCACCCCATCGCCGCGATCTGGTTCCACGACGAGCGGCGCGACGCGCTCGAACCGGCCGTCTGGACCGAGACCGCGGAGGCGGTGGTCGGCGACCACCCGACGTTCGACGCCGCGGGGCAGAGCATCACCTGGGAGGTCTTCGAGAGCGGCGAGCCGACCTACGTGGCGGACGTCGCCGACGACCCCGACCGGTACACAGAGGACGCGACGATCCGCAGCGAGCTCGTCGTCCCGCTCGGCCGGTACGGCGTGTTGAACGTCGGCGCCACGGTCCCCGACGCCTTCTCCGAGTCCGACCTGGCGATCGCGCGCATCTGGGCGGCGACGGTGACGATGGTGCTCGTCCGCATCGAGCGGGAGCGACAGCTCCGCCGCCGCGAGGCGGAGGTGGCCCGCGAGCGCGACCGCCTGGAGGAGTTCGCCAGCCTCGTCTCGCACGACCTCCGGAGCCCGCTCAACGTCGCGACCGGCAACCTCGAGATGGTCGCCGACCGGCTCGCCGAGGAGTCGATAGAGGTCGCGGAGCTGAGCGCGGTGAAGCGCTCGCTGGACCGGATGGACGCGCTCATCGAGGACCTGCTCGCGCTGGCCCGGCAGGGGGCCGGCATCGACGAGGCGGAGCCGGTCCCCCTCGCCGACCTCGCCGCGGAGTGCTGGGAGACCGTCGACACCGAGGACGCGACGCTCGCGGTCGAGACGGACGCCGTCGTCGCCGCGGACCGCAGCCGCCTGCGGCAGGCGCTGGAGAACCTCTTCGGCAACGCGGTCGAACACGGGGGGAGGGACGTCGCCGTCGCGGTCGGGACGCTCGACGACGGCGACGGTTTCTACGTCGAGGACGACGGCCCGGGCGTCGGCCCCGACGACAGGGAGTCGGTGTTCGAGGCGGGCGTGACGACGGACCCCGACGGCACCGGCTTCGGGCTGAAGATCGTCGCCGAGGTCGCGGAAGCGCACGGGTGGAC
The DNA here is from genome assembly GCF_005435135.1 of Halorubrum sp. ASP1. NCBI lineage: Archaea > Methanobacteriati > Methanobacteriota > Halobacteria > Halobacteriales > Haloferacaceae > Halorubrum > Halorubrum sp. ASP1. The sequence continues at coordinate 2,491 of NZ_SGUA01000017.1, forward strand.
GGTCGAACTCGGCGACTGCGAGGGAGGCGCCCGGTTCGAGTTCCGCGGCGTCGACGTGGTCTCGGGCGGCCCCACCGACGAGTAGTCCGCTCCGCCGGGCGCGGCTGCCGGGGTCGACCGTCGCCGGACCGACTGTCGCCGTCAGTCGTCGGCCGACGCCGCGCCCGCGGGGTCGAGCCCGTCGCCATGTCCGGGAACGGTGCCGTCGTCGTTCCAGCCGCGGAGCGCGTAGTACTCCGACAGCGCCGCGTCGAACCCCTCGATCGCGTCGGCGTACGGGAGCGTGTCGTCCGCGCGGTCGAAGCCGCGGGCGTTGTTGAACGCGCGCTCTAACTCGACGACCCGGGCGCCGAGCGTCTGGAGATCCTCGTAGTCGGCGTCGAGCAGCGCGGCGAGCCGGTCGTCGGTGACGGTGCCCCGGGAGAACTTACAGACGACCGCGGAGTCCAGCACCGCGTTGCGGTTCTCCTTCGCGACGAGCTTCGGTGGCTTCCCCGCCAGCCCCTCGGGATCGAACGCCTCGTCGGGGTCGACGAGCGGGTACTCGTACGGGTAGAACTCGCCGTACATGTGGTCGGCGCCGCGGTTCGCGGTCGCGAACGCGAGCCCCTGCCCGTTGAGCGCGCGGCCGTCGTGCCCGGAGAAGGCCATCCCCTTCACCGTCCAGTCGTCGGCGCCGAACTCCTCGTGGGCGCGGTGGACGCCCTCCGCGAGCTTGTCGCCGACGCCCTCGCGGTAGGCGATCTGCTCGACGAGCTCGCGGACCAGCTCCGCGTTGCCGAACTCGTCTTCGCTCCGGAGGTACATCGAGACAGCGTCGCCACAGGAGATGGTGTCCATCCCGAGCTCGTCGCACAGCTCGTTGGCGGCCATCACGTCGACGATGTCGTCGACGCCCGCGTTCGACCCGAACGCCATCACGGTCTCGAACTCGGGTCCCTCCGTCTCGACGCCGGTGGCCTCGTCGCGGGTCGGGAGCTTACAGGCGAACGCGCACTGCGAGCAGGTCCCCTGCTTGTACTTCTTCTCCTCGACGCGGTCGCCGGAGATGCCCTCGACGCCCTCGAAGGAGGTCTCGGCGAAGTAGTAGGAGGGGAGCGCGTCCACCTCGTTTGCCAGCTCCGTCACGCTCGTCGTCCCCTGCCGCTTCATGATCGAGTCGGAGGTCGCCGCCTCGCGGTGGACCTCGGCCGCCTCGTCGGGCCAGTCGAGGTCGATGTCGGCCGCCGCGTCGCCCTCGAAGGTGAGCGCCTTCACGCCCTTCGCGCCGAGGACGGCCCCGAGCCCGCCGCGGCCGAACGCGCGGGTGTCCGAGGTCATGATCGAGGCGAACCGGACCTCGTTCTCGCCGGCGGGACCGACGCAGGCGACGTGTTCCGGCTCCAGGCCGTGCGTCTCCGCGAGGCGGTCCGAGACGGCGGACACCTCCGCCTGCGCGAGGTCCGGGACTTCCTCGAACGTCACGTCCGGCTCGCCGTCGTCCCCGATCTCCCGGACGTGAACCGCGAGCAGGTCGTCGCTCGCGCCGACGACCTCGACCGCGGCGTACCCCGCGCCCGTGAAGTTCCGCGAGAGGAACCCGCCGGCGTTCGACGACAGCAGGCCGTTCGTCAGCGGCGAGAGGCCCGTGGCGGCCATGCGGCCGGTGTAGGAGGTCGTCGAGTACTGCATCGGCCCGGTCGAGAGGTAGAGCCGGTTCTCCGGGCCGAGCGGGTCGGCGTCGAACGGGATCCGGTCGTACGCGAGCGACGTGTTGAGCCCGCGGCCGCCGACGAACGACGCGAGCCGGTCGTCGATCCGCGTCGTCGACGCGGTCCGCTCCGTCAGGTCGATCGTGAGGAGCGGTCCCTGTGCGTGTCTCATGGACGAACAGAGCGAGCGAGCGGCGATAAACCTCGGGGTGCGGGCGGCGCGCGCCGCGCCGCCGTCGAACGGCGCCGCCGGTCGCCGGGCGCCGTCAGCCGTCGAGGACGTGGTGCGTCACCGCGTCGACGCCGGACTCCGCCGTGTCGAGCGTCGCGACCCGGAACGCGTCGTCGGCGCCCTCGACCGGGATGGGGAGGCCGCCGGGGTTCACGCGGACGGTCCCGCCCCGCGCTTCGACGCCGTGCGCGTGGGTGTGGCCGTGGAGCACGTAGTCGTAGTCGCCGCAGTCGACGAGCGCGTCGACGACGAGGCCGCTCGTGCCGTGGGTGACCGCGACGTCGACCGCGTCGGCGCCGGTCGCGTCGCCGCTGCCCGCGCCGTCGAACGAGAGCGCGGCGGCCTCCCCGTGGTACTCACCGAACGCCTCGACCGTCGACTCGACGGCCCACTCCCCGTCATTGTTCCCGCGGACCGCGTGGAAGTCGAAGTCCCCGTCGAACGGCGTCACGGAGAAGGGCGCGACGAAGTCGCCGCAGTGGACGACGGCGTCGACCCCCTCGCGCTCGAACAGCGAGACGGCCGCCTCGACGGCGGCCAGGTCGTCGTGCGTGTCGGAGACGATCCCAACGAGCATACCGGCCGAACGCCGGCAGGCCACTTCAACCTCCGGCTACTCCCCGGTCAGCGCCTCGCTCGCGGGCGCGAAGTCGATGGGCTCGCCCCGTCCGGCGTCGCTCGCGCGCTCGTAGAGCATGTGCGCGGCCGCGACCGTCTCGACCCCGGTCCCGCCCGAGTCGAAGACGGTCACCGCCTCGTCGCTCGTCCGGCCGGGGTGGTCGCCCGTGACGACCGCGCCCAGATCGGCCGCGATCCCCTCGCCCTCCGCGATCAGACCCGCCGCGACCGCGGCGAGGTACGAACCGGCGTCCTGCGTCGCGCGCGCTCTCAGGTCGGGGACGTAGGTGGCGCGCGCGACGAGTTCGGGCGGCAGCTCGTTCTTCTCCGGGTGGTACTGGCCCATCGCCGTGACGTGGGTTCCCGGCTCGACGTCGGCGTCGGCGATGACGGGGTCGCTCGCGGTCGTCGCGGTGATCACCACGTCGGCGCCCGCCAGCGCGTCGCCCGCGCTCTCGACCGGCGACACGTCGGCGTCGAGTCGCTCGTCGAAGTCGGCGGCGAACGACACGCGGTTCTCCGCGGTCGGGGAAAAGACGCGGACCGCCTCGAACTCGCGGACCGTCGCGGTCGTCGCGACCTGCCCGCGCGCCTGCGCGCCGCTGCCGATCACGGCGAGGTCGGTCGCGTCGTCGCGGGCGAGCGCGTCGACCGCGACGGCGCCCGCGGCGCCGGTCTTGAACGGGTTCATCGACGCGCCGTCGAGCAGCGCGAGCGGCTCGCCGGACTCGGCGTCGAACAGCGGCGTCATGAACCACGCGTCGCCCGCGCCGAACCCCGCCGAGTAGGTGTACCCGCCCATCGCCCCCGTCTCCGGGAGGACCGCGGCGTAGGTGGTGAACATGCCCGGCGGCTCGCGGTTGAACAGCTTCGTCCGCGGTTCGGCCGGCGCGCCCTCGCCCACCTGCCGGTACGCGTCGCGGACCGCCGCGACGTAGTCGGCCGGCTCCGCGAGGTCGTCGACGTCGCCGCTCGACAGGAACAGGGTCTCCGTCATGCCCGACCACTCGCGGCGGGGGGACTAAACGGTACAGGACGCGGCGAGCGGGCGGGGCGACGGCCCCGGACCGGGGAGGCCGGGCGGCCGAGCGCTCAGTCGGCGGCGCCCGCCGAGGAGCCGCCGGTCGCCGAGCGCTCGCCGGCCTCCCCGTCGAGCGACCGGCGTGCGGGCGCCTCGCCCGCGACTGGATTTCGGACGAACATCGCGTGAGCCATCACCGCGCCCGCGGCCGCGGCGCCGACCGGGAGCGCGGCGGTCAGGGGCAGCCCGACCAGCGTGAGCGAGGCGGTCACACCGATCAACGCGCCCGGAATGAGCCCAAGGACGTAGTCGTAGTATCCAGCCATGCTTTCGTTGAATACTAAGTGGATAGTCCGTATTAAATTTTTCTCGCGGTTCGCAAGTGGTTCTGACGTGTACACACCGATGTGACTCATAACTTATGAGCCGCGCGGGGGACCGGGCAGCCGTGTCGGTCGGACGGCGAGAAGGGGCGACGCGGTCGGTCGCCGGAGTCGGCGCCGGTACGCGGGAGCTACCGCAGTCGGAAGTAGAGCGAGCGCCAGCCGCCGAGCGCGAGCGATCCCAGCACGAGCATGACGGCCGCGAAGGTGAGCTCGGCGCCGCCGCGGAAGACGAACGCGCGGAGCGCCAGCCCGACGACCGCCGCGGGGATCCACGACCTGACGACGAGCGGCACCGACGACTTCGCCGTCTCGGCCGCGCCCGCGGAGTAGGCGCCGACGAGCGGCGCCACCGCCGCCCAGCCGATCAGGAACGGGGCGTAGACGCCGGGGAGGTACAGCGGGTTGGCGGTGAGGAACGCGACCGACTGGTGGTTGAGCGTCCCGACGGTCAAGAGTAGGATCAACGCGATCACGTCGCCGACGACCAGCGGGGCGGCGTCGCGGTCGAGGCGAGCGGCGAGAAACGACGGAGCGTCCATACCGACCCCTGCGGGCCGCCCCCACTTTTACGCACGGATTCGTCGGCGCGGCCCGACTCCGCGACGGCGCCGGGCCGTCACTCGTACAGCGGGTGCGCCTCGCAGAGTTCGACGACGCGCTCGCCGACCTCGTAGATCACGTCGTCGCTGTCGACGTCGTCGACGACGCGGTAGATCAGCTCGCCGACCTCCTCGACCGCGTCCGCGTCGAACCCGCGCGTCGTGAGCCCGGCGGTGCCCGCGCGGATCCCGGAGGGGTCGAACGGCGAGCGCGTCTCGCCGGGGACCGTGTTCCCGTTCAGGACGATGTTCGCGGCCGCGAGCGCGTCCTCGGCCTCGCCGCCCGAGAGGTCGGGGTGCGAGTCGCGCAGGTCGGCGAGCACGAGGTGGTTGTCGGTGCCGCCGGAGACCAGCGAGAGGCCGTGCTCCCGGAGGGTCTCGGCGAGCACCTCGGCGTTGTCGACCACGTTCCGGGCGTACTCCTCGAACTCGGGCTGGAGCGCCTCCTTGAAGCCGACCGCCTTGCCGGCGACGTTGTGCATCAGCGGGCCGCCCTGCCCGCCGGGGAAGACGGCCGCGTCGACGTCGTCCGCGAACTCCGCGTCGCACATCACGATCCCGCCGCGGCCGGCGCGGATCGTCTTGTGGGTCGAGCCGGTGACGAAGTCCGCGACGCCGACCGGCGAGGGGTGCACGCCGGCGGCGACGAGCCCGGTGATGTGCGCGATGTCGGCGAGGTGGTAGGCGTCGACCGCGTCGGCGGCCGCCTGGATCTCCTCCCAGTCGACGGTGCGGGGGTACGCGGAGTAGCCCGAGACGATGATGTCCGGGTCGAACGACTCGGCGGTGTCCCGGAGCCCCTCGTAGTCGATGTAGCCGCTCTCGGGGTCGACCTCGTACTGCTCGACGTCGTACAGCTGCCCCGTGAAGTTCGCGGGGTGGCCGTGCGAGAGGTGGCCCCCGTGGTTCAGCTCCAGCGAGAGGATCTTGTCGCCCGGTTCGAGGACGGAGTAGTACACCGCCTGGTTCGCCTGCGTGCCGGAGTGGGGCTGGACGTTGACGTGCTCGGCCCCCCACAGCTCCTTCGCGCGTTCGATCACCAGTTCCTCGACCTCGTCGGCGTACTCGCAGCCGGCGTAGTAGCGCGACCCCGGGTAGCCCTCGGCGTACTTGTTGGTGAGGACGCTGCCCTGCGCCTCCAGTACCGCCTCGCTCACGTGGTTCTCGCTCGCGATCATCGCGAGCGTCTGCTCCTGTCTGTCGCGCTCGCCGGCCAGCGCGTCGGCGACCGCCGGGTCGACCTCCCGGACGTGCTCGTGGTCCATGTGCGAACCCGGGCGCGACCGCGCATTAATCCTTCCGTCGCCGCCGCGGCACCCCGCCGCCGATCGGTCGCGCACGCGGCGTCGACGGCGACCGTCGAGGCGCCGATCGACCGGCGACCGCGGTCGGGGTTGATCGGGCGATTTCGGCCTTTTGAGACCTCCTACGTGAGTTGTCCGAAGCATGAACCCCGTTAATATTAAATACGCAACTGGCTTTTATGCTGAGAGACAAATGGTATCGAATTTACTGGCGGCCGACGTCGAGGCGGCGCTCGAAGCGGCCTTCGCCGGGGGCGACGACGAGCTGCTCGTCGTGGACCCCTCCGCGGAGACGATCGTATCGCTGGTCGAGACCGCCGTCGGGCGGGACGACCTCCCGGAGCTGTCGATGCTCGCCGACGAGCGCACCCTCAAGGACGTCATGGACGACTTCGTCGTCGCGTCCCGGGCGGCCGACCTCGTGGCCGACGGCGCTTTGGACCTCAGGGTGCTGGACGGCGAGGTCGACAACGCGCTGTTCGTCTCTCCCTCTCGGGTCGTGGCGCTCGTCACCGCCGGGGACGACGTCGCCGCGCTCTCGACCGACGACGGCGAGTTCGTCGACCAGGTGTACGAGTCCCACCGCGGCGCGTTCGAGGACGCCGAGCCGTACACGCTCCGCACGCCGGCGATCAGCCGGGTCCGCGAGACGATGGCGTCGGAGATCGGCGAGGAGGCCCGCGCCGACTTCGACGCCGTCCTCGACGCGACAGAGGGCGGCGACGGCACCGACCTCGACGAGGTGACCGTCTCGCTGCTCGTCGCGGCGAAGAACGACGTGCTGCTCTACGACATCTCGAAGTGGGGCGAGGACGTCGGAATCGCCTCGAAGGCGACGTTCTCCCGGACGAAGACGCGCTTAGAGGACTTGGGGATCATCGACACCGAGAAGGTCCCGATCGACGTCGGCCGCCCCCGGCTCCGCCTGAAGCTCGGCGACGAGCGGCTCGAAGGGGCCGACGCCGCCGACCTCGCCGCCGAGGCCGCCGAGATGCTGGCGGCCACGCCGGCCTGAGCGGGCCGCCCGCCCGACCGCCGCCTCCCTCTCTTTCCTCGCGTCCCCGAGCGTTCGTTCCCCGTCCGCCCTCCCGCGCCGCGGACCCGCGGCTTTTTTTCGCCGCCTCGCGTCCACGGGGTATGGATATCGGACTTGTCGGCGACGGCCCCGCGGTCGAGGCGGCCGGGGCCGCGCTCGGCGACGTCGACGTGAACGCGATGCCGGTCGAGGTCGACCTGCTCGACGGGTTCGACCTCGCCGTCGTCGTCGACACCGCCGGGTCGGCGGCGTTCGCGACCGCGGACGAGCTGCTCGACCGGTGGGTCGCCGTCGAGGTGGGCGGGACCGGCGGCGTCCCGCTCGCCGACCTCGACGCGGCGGTGACCGTCTTCGACGACGCCTGCTACGACTGCCTGCGCGCCCGGGTCGAGAGCGGCGGCGCGGAGCCCGCCGACGCCCCGACCGGCCGCCGCTCCGCCGTGCGCTACGCCGGCGCGGTGGCCGGGCGGCGGGCGATCCGACTGCTCGCCGGCGACCCGGTGGCGGACACGGTCGCGGAGGTGCCGGGCGGCGAGCGGACGCTCCTCCCGACGCCCGGGTGCGGCTGCGGCGCCGACCCCGGCGACGCGCTCCCGCGCGACCACGCCGACCGCGACCTCGGCGAGACGCTCGACCGCGCGGAGCGCGCCGTCGACCCGCGGGTCGGCGCGCTGAGCGAGGTCGGCGAGCAGGAGTCGTTCCCGCTGCCGTACTACGTCGCGCGGGTCGCGGACACGACGCCCTTTTCCGACGGCGACGCGGCCGACTTCGGCGGGGGCGCGGCCGCCGACTGGGACGCCGCGTTCATGAAGGCGCTCGGCGAGGGGTTAGAGCGGTACGCCGCCGGCGTCTACCGCGAGGCCGCGTTCACGCGCGCGCCGGCCGCCAACGTCCCGAACCCGATCACGCCGGACGCGTTCGTGCGCCCCGAGAGCGCCGAGGCGTACGACCGCGACGACCGGCTCCCGTGGGTCCGGGGCGAGCGGCTCGGGACCGGCGAGTCGGCGAGCCTCCCGGCGGAGTTCGTCCACTTCCCGCCGCCGGAGCGCCGGTACCGCCCGGCGATCACGACCGGGCTCGGGCTCGGGAGCTCGGGCCCCGACGCCGCGCTCTCCGGGCTCTACGAGGCGATCGAGCGCGACGCGACGATGACCAGCTGGTACTCCACGACGGAGCCGCTCGGGCTCGACGTCGACGACCCCGGGTTCGCCGAGCTGGAGAAGCGGGCGCGCGCCGAGTCGCTGTCGGTGACGGCGCTGCTCGTCACGACCGACGTGGACGTGCCGGTCGTCGCCGTCGGCGTCGGCCGCGAGGGCGACTGGCCGCGGTTCGCCGCGGGGTCGGGCGCCGACCTCGACCCGGCCGCGGCGGCCCGGAGCGCGCTCGCGGAGGCGCTCCAGAACTGGACCGAGCTCCGCTCGATGGGCCGGGAGGCGGCCGACGAGCAGGGCGCCGCGATCGGTCACCACGCCGACCGCCCCGCCGAGACCGCGGCGTTCTTCGACCCGGACGCGACCGTCTCGACCGACGGGCTGGGCGAGCCGGAGCTGTCGGGCGAGGCCGAACTCGGCGCCGTCGTCGACCGCGTCGAGGCCGTCGGGCTCGACCCGTACGTCGCGCGGGTGACGACGCGCGACCTCGCGTCGCTGGGGTTCGAGGCGGTCCGCGTGTTGGTGCCCGGCGCGCAGCCGCTGTTCACCGGCGACCCGTTCTTCGGCGACCGGGCCCGCGAGGTGCCGCGGTCGATGGGGTTCGAGCCCGCGCTCGACCGGCCGTACCACCCGTTCCCGTGAGGGCGAGGACACGGCAGGCGCCGGCGTCGCCCCCGGCACCGGCTGCCCGTCCCCGCGGATTTAGGTGCCTCCGGACCGCCGGAGCGCGTATGGACGTCGCACCAGACGCGGACGTGAGGGCGGTGGAGGCGGTCGACGGCGCGTTCCTCAGCCAAGGGGCCGTCGGCGACGAGACCAGCATCCAGCGGTTCGAGATCGAACCGGGCGAGGGCGTGCCCGAACACGACCACCCGCACGAGCAGATCGGCGTGATCACGGCCGGCCGGCTGACGTTCCTCGTCGACGGCGAGGAGCGGGTCGTCGGCCCCGACGACACGTACGTGATCCCCGGCGGCGAGCCGCACGCGGCCGAGAACCGGACCGACGAACCCGTCGTCGGCTTCGACGTCTTCGCGCCGCCGCGGGCGAACCCGGACTGGGGCGAGTAGCGGGGCGAACCTCCGCGGATCGCGGCGTTCGGCGCGTCTGCGATAGCCGCAAGACGTACCGGACCGAAGGTGTGTTAGTGCTCGGGGCCCGATAACGGGTAATGGGAGTCCAAGAACAGTACCCGTTCGACGTGGAGGCGCTCCGCGCCGACTTCCCGGTCCTCGACCGGAAGGTCGGCGGGGACCCGGAGACCGCCGGGGAGGGCGAGGGCGACGACACACCCCTCGTCTACCTCGACAACGCGGCGACCTCGCACACCCCCGACCCGGTCGTCGACGCCATCGCCGACTACTACCGGAGCTACAACGCCAACGTCCACCGCGGGATCCACCAGCTGAGCCAGGAGGCCTCCGTCGCCTACGAGGAGGCCCACGACGCGGTCGCGGAGTTCATCGGCGCCGCGGGCCGCGAGGAGATCGTCTTCACCAAGAACACGACGGAGGCGATGAACCTCGTCGCCTACGCGTGGGGGCTCGCGGAGCTCGGCCCGGGCGACAACGTCGTCCTCTCGGAGATGGAGCACCACGCCTCGCTCGTCACCTGGCAGCAGATCGGCAAGCGGACGGGCGCCGACGTGCGGTTCATCGACGTCACCGACGAGGGGCGGCTCGACATGGACCACGCCGCCGAGCTCATCGACGACGACACCGAGATGGTCTCGGTCGTCCACGTGTCGAACACGCTCGGCACGGTGAACCCGATCCGCGAGCTGGCCGACGTGGCGCACGACCACGACGCCTACGTCTTCGCCGACGCCGCGCAGTCGGTGCCGACGCGGCCGGTCGACGTGGAGGCGCTGGACGTCGACTTCCTCGCCTTCTCCGGCCACAAGATGTGCGGCCCGACCGGGATCGGCGCCCTCTACGGCCGCGAGGCGATCTTAGAGGAGATGCAGCCGTACCTCTACGGCGGCGACATGATCCGCCGCGTCTCCTTCGAGGACTCCACCTGGGAGGACCTACCGTGGAAGTTCGAGGCCGGGACGCCCTCCATCGCGCAGGGGGTCGGCCTCGCGGCCGCCATCGAGTACCTGGAGGATATCGGCATGGACCGGATCGAGGCCCACGAGGACCTGCTGGCCGAGTACGCCTACGACGAGCTGACGGCGCTCGGCGGCGTCGAGATATACGGCCCGCCGGGCGACGACCGGGGCGGCCTCGTCGCGTTCAACGTCGAGGGCGTCCACGCCCACGACCTCTCCAGCATCCTCAACGACTACGGCGTCGCGATCCGCGCCGGCGACCACTGCACCCAGCCGCTCCACGACGAGATTGGCGTCGCCGCCTCCGCGCGCGCCTCCTTCTACTTCTACAACACCGTCGAGGAGGTGGACGCGCTCGTCGACGCGGTCCGCGAGGCGCGCGACCTGTTCGCCTGAGTTGGCCGGGGCCCCGCCGACCCGCCGCCGCGGTCGGGTGATCGGACGCGAACGCGATCCGACGACGCGCCGCCCGCGCCGTCGGGGAACCGCTCGGCGTATCTTCGATGATACCACCGAATAATCGGCGCAGGCGCCGTGACAACGGTGATCGCACAATTATTATAACACCGCTCCGGCAATTATTGTCCGAAGAGAAATTACAACTCTCGTAGTAAGTTGTCTTTCGCCGAGTCGTCGCCCGCCGCCAAACGAATGACCGACCACACATCTCCGCCGTCCGACGCGCACGCGGACACGAACGCAGCCGCCGACCGATCAGCACAGTCAGCAGACCGACCCGCGAGGGAGGCCGACAGGCCGATCACCGTTCTCCAGGTCGAGCCCGACGCGCGCTCCGCCGAGCTGCTAGAGGCGTTCGCGACGCGGCTCACCGAACGGGTCCGGATCCGCTCCGTCGACCGCGTCGCCGCCGCCGTCGACGCGGTCGAGGAGGGCGTCGAGGTCGACGGCGAGCGGGTCGCGGTCGACTGCGTCGTGACCGAGCAGCGGCTCCCCGACGGCGACGGCGTCGGCCTCACCGGACGGCTCCGCGAGGCGGGCCACGAGGTCCCGGTCGTCTTCCACACCACGTGTCCGGGCGAGGAGCGCGAGGCGGCGGCGTTCGGCGCCGGCGCGGACGCCTACTTCGAGAAGGGGTCCGAGCGCGGTCGGTTCGATTCGATACTCGATCGGATCCGCACGCTCGTCGACGGGGAACGGGAGCGCGAGACGGCCGCGGCGCGGGCGACCGCGTCGCCGCCGCGCACGTCGGACTCGCCCCGCGGGACGCTCCGCTCCGAGGAGTGAAGTCGGGGGCGCCGAACGGCGCCGGAAGCGGAGCCGCCGTGGCGGCGGCCAGAGGAGGCTCGTCAGCGTTCGAGTTCGACCGTGAGGTCGGTCGCGATCCACGCGTCGGTGTTGCCCTGTTCGGCGAAGACGGTCCGCTCTTGAGAACAGCGGGTCGCGGCGACGGTCGGCCGTTCGTCGGCCGCCGACTCGACGTCCCGCTCGATCCGGTCTCCCGTTGTCATTACCAGTCGGTCAGAGGCCGGTGGTGTTATAGATTTCGGTCGGCCTAAACCAGCAGCGGCGATCCGGGCAGGGGATCGGAGGGCCTTAGCTCACGGGGGTCGTTCGCCGCAGCGTGACCGACACGCTGTTCACGCCGCTCACGCTGCGCGACACGGAGTTCCGAAACCGCGTGATGCTGTCGCCGATGTGCCAGTACTCCGCCGAGGACGGGCTGGCGAACGACTGGCACCGCGTCCACCTCGGCGCCCGCGCCGCCGGGGGCGCCGGCGTCGTGATGACCGAGGCGACCGCCGTCGAGGCCCGCGGGCGGATCACCCCGGACTGCCTCGGGATCTGGTCCGACGAGCACGCCGAGGCGATCGAACCGATCGTCGAGTTCGTCCGGTCGCAGGGCGCGACGCCCGGGATTCAGTTGGCTCACGCCGGGCGGAAGGCCTCCCACAGTCCGCCGGGCGAGGGGAGCGGTCCGATCCCCGCCGACGAGCCCGCGGGCTGGGAGACCGTCTCCGCCACCGACGAGCCGTACCCGCATTCCGAGGTCGACGAGGACGACCTGGCCGACACGCGCCGGCTCGACGGGAAGGGGGTCGACGCGGTGATCGACTCCTTCGCGGCCGCCGCCGAACGGGCGCGGGACGTCGGCTTCGAGGTCGCCGAGGTCCACGCGGCCCACGGCTACCTGCTCCACCAGTTCCTCTCTCCCGTCACCAACGACCGCGACGACGAGTACGGCGGGAGCTTCGAGGACCGCACCCGGCTCCTCCGCGAGGTCGTCGCGGCCGTCCGCAAGGTCTGGCCCGACGGCAAGCCGGTCTTCGTCCGGATCTCCGCGACCGACTGGCTCCCCGACCGCGACTCGTGGGACGTGGACGACTCGGTCCGGTTGGCCCCCCTGCTGGCCGAGGCGGGCGCCGACCTGATCGACGTCTCCGGCGGCGGTATCCACCCGGACCAAGAGATTCCGAGCGCGGGCCCGGGGTACCAGGTGCCCTACGCCGAGGCGGTCCGCGAGGGGACCGACGTGCCCGTGGCCGCGGTCGGCGGGATCACGGAGCCGACCCACGCCGACGCCCTCGTCCGGAACGGGCGGGCCGACCTCGTCGCGCTCGGCCGCGAGCTGCTCCGCCACCCGTACTGGCCGCTGGAGGCCGCCCACGAGCTCGGCGAGGAGGCCGAGTGGCCGGTCCAGTACCGTCGCGGTCGGTTCGACTGAACGAGCCGCCGGGGCGACCGCCGACCGGGCGACCGGGCGATCGGAGCATGAGAACCGCGCGCAGGCGCCGGGAAGGCTTATCAGGCTCCCGGGCGCCGACGGCGTATGGGCGACCTCGACTACCGGCCCTTCCCCGAGGAGCGCGGCGACGAGTTCAGCGCGTTCATGCGCTACGCCTTCTCGCCCGAGGAGGGACCGTACGACCCCGAGGAGGACGACGACGACCGCGAGCACCTCGCGGACTACCGGGGGCTGTTCGACGGCGACGAGCCCGTCGCGGTGTGCGGGCACCACGACTTCTCGCTCCGGATCCGGGGACGCGACCGCGACGTGGCCGGCCTCTCTGCGGTCGCCTCGCCGCCCGAGCACCGGCGCAACGGGCACATCGAGCGGCTCCTCCGCGAGTCGCTGACCGAGTACCGCGACGACGGAGTGCGCTTCTCCGTGCTGTGGCCCTTCGAGCACCCGTTCTACCGCCGGTACGGCTGGGCGACGGTGAGCCGGTACCGACGGGTGAAAGCGCCGCCGGAGCAGTTGGCGTTCGCGACGAGCGAGCGCGGCGACGAGACGGGGCGGTTCCGTCGGCTCGACGAGGACGACCACGGCGCGGCCGCCGACCTGCTGGCCGCGACCGCGGAGCGCCACGACTTCACGATGGCGCGGACCGAGGCGTGGTGGCGCGAGCGCAGCCTCCGCGGGTGGCAGACGGACCCGTACGTGTACGGCTTCGAGCGCGGCGGCGACCTCCGGGCACTCCTCTCGTACACCTTCGAGGAGCGCGACGACGGCGACGGGCGCGCGATGGTCGTCTCCGACGCCGCCGTCGCCGACCCCGCCGACTGGGACCGCGTCTTCCGGTTCTGTCGCGACCACGACTCGCAGGTCGAGCGCGTTCGGCTCCGCCTCCCCGCCGACGTGAGCCTCCTCGACCGCGTCGACGACCCGCGCGCGGTGACCGAGGAGGTCCGCGCCGGCCCCATGTTCCGGCTCGTCGACGTCCCCGACGCACTGACCGCGCTGGCGCCCGACCCCGACCTCAACGCCGCGTTCACGCTCGCCGTCGACGACCCGCTCGTCGACTGGCACGACCGACCGATTCGGGTGACCGTCGCGGGCGGCGAGGTCGCCGCCGAGCGGGTTGAGGACGCCGACGGGGATGGCTCCGCGGTCGCGGACGTGACCGCCGGCGTCGGCGCGCTCTCGCAGCTGTACGCCGGCTACCGCGGCGTCGACGACCTCCGGGCGCACGCCGACCTCGACCTCGCGAGCGACGCCCCGGACGGCCTCGCGGCCGACCTGACCGCTCTGTTCCCGCCGCGGCGCACGTTCCTGCGCGAGGGGTTCTGAGCGGCGCGCCGCGACCGGTCGGGGCGCCACGCGGCGCTGCCGGGCTTTTTATTTGCGGCCCGCCTACGAGGCGGCATGAGTTCCCGCGACCGACGCGACGACGACCTCGAGGAGCGGCTCGACGAGCTCGAATCGGTGTTGAGCGAGCTCCGCGCCGACCTCCGGGAGAACGAGCGCGACCGCCGCGGGCCGCCGCGGCCGCCCCGGCTCTCGGAGCTCGTGCGGTTCACCGAGCAGTACACGATTCCGACGCTCATCGCGCTGTTAGAGACGACAATCAAGTCGCTCGAACTGCTCCGGGGCACCCTCCGGCTCGCCGACCCCGGCCGGAGCGTCGCCGAGGGGACCGAGGGCGCGGGCGACCGCCTCGCCGACGTCCGCGACGGCGCGACGGCCGGGCTCGCCCGGTCGCTGTCGGAGCTCCGCACCGCGCTCTCGGAGGCCGACCTCCCCGAGGACGCCGCCTCTCGGTCGATCATCGCCGACGCGCGCGACCTCACCGCGGAGATCGAGTCCCGGATCGACGAGGGGCGCCGCGAGGCGGACGCCGCGCGAGACCGCCGGCTCGGGCGCGACCGCGACCGGGGCCGCGGCGACGAGGACGGACCGCGGAGCGCGCCGGACGCCGGGCGGGACGACGACAGCCCGGTCCGGATCGACGTGACCGAGCCCGGCGACGGCGGCGACGGCGACGCCGAGAGCGAGGAGGACGACCCGCCGGAGGTTGACGTCGAGTCCGAGCTGGAGTCGATAAAGCGCCAGATCGACGGGGACGCTGCGGGGGACGAGACCGACGCGGAGGCGGTCGAGGCCGACGATGCGCACGGCGACGGAGACGACGGGAGCGCGGACGACGATGCGGACGGCCGAAGCGACGGCGAGCGAGCGGACTGACACCCGTCAGAAGGAGGCGCCGAGCCGGTCGGCGACGCGCTCCGCGGAGTCGACGAGGAGCGCCTCGTCGTCGGTGAACACTTCGAGCGCGACCGTGCCGTCGAAGTCGACGAGTTCGGACGCGACGAGGTCGTAGTCGACCTCGCCGGCGCCCACGGGGAGGTGCGTGTCGCCGCGGCGGCGCACGTCGTGGCAGTGGAGGTGCGAGACCCGGTCGCCGTGGCTCCGGAGGAACCGCTTGATCGCCTTGTTGCCGCCCTCCATGTAGGCGTGCCCCACGTCGAAGCAGACCGGCGTCCCGGTCTCGCGGGCGAGGTCGCCGAGGACGGAGAGCTGGAGCCCCGCGTGCTGGTGGCCGACGTTCTCGACGACGACCTCGACGCCCGCCTCGCGGCCGGCGTCCGCGACCCGCCGGAGCTGGTCGGCCGCGGTCTCCCGGAAGTCCACGTCGTCGCGGTCGGCGGAGGTGGCGTGGAGGACCGCCTTCTCGGCGCCGAGGTCGCCGGCGGCCGACAGGAGCCGGCGCTGGTAGTCGACGATGGCGTCGTTCACCTCGGGGACGTACGTCGTCAGCCGCTGGCTGTACGGGAGGTGGACGAGCAGGTCGCGACCGGCGAGCGCGTCCGTCAGCCGCCCCGGGTCGATCTCGCCGGGGACGAGCGTCGGCTCGCCGACCCCGACCTCGCAGAAGTCGAACCGCGCCGGCGACGCCGCGAGGCGGTCGAGGTCGTCGCCGACGGTGAGACCGATCTCCATGTCGGTGGTGGGGTCGGCGCGGTCTTATAAATAGTGGGATGGACCCCGCAGCGCGGTCGGGACCGAGCGCGGCCGCGCCGAACCCCGATCGCTCGGCCGCCGGGGGCCGCGTCCGTCAGTACCGGTCCGGCGCGGAGTCCACGTACCCCTTCAACGCGATCGGAACCACGAAGAAGCCAATCACGCAGGCGATCGTCACCGCGATCTGGTCCGCCCTCGGGAGGTCGCCGAGCCCGACGAGCAGCGTCAGCGACGTGCCGAGGTACAGGAACGCGATCGCCCATCGAACGGCGGGGTTCGCCAGCAGCCGAACGGCGTTCACTGAGGAGCCGTACGCGGTCTCAGTACGAAACGTTTGGCCTCGCTCCGACCGTGCTCGCGGCGGTCGGAGGCTTCGGAGGGGCTATCGCCGACCCGGAGCGCCACCGAAGGGGCGAGCCACGAGAGCGGTCCCGAGGCGAACCGTCGACGGCGCCTCAGTCGTCCGCGAGCGGGTTCTCCACGTCGATCTCGCCGGAATCGATCTCGGCCTCGACCTCGCGGACCGCGGTGACCATGTTCTCGGTCTTGCCGTACGCGATCTCCCGGGGGAGGAGCTTCAGCCCGCAGTCGGGGGAGACCGTGAGCTTCTCCGGCGGCACGACGCGCAGGCCCTGCCGGATGTTCGCTTTGATCTCCTCGACGGGCTCGATCTCGGCCGTGTGAGCGTCGACGACGCCGAGCGCGAGGTCGGGCTCGAACTCGGGGTCGGTGAACGTCGGGATCTGCTCGAAGTCGCCGTTACACAGCTCCACGTCGAACTCGTCGATCGGGTAGTCGTTGATCTCGGGGTAGATCCGCGAGTAGTCGCCGTAGCAGACGTGGAGGCCGATGCGGACCTCCTCGGGGATGCCCGCGGCGATGCGTTCGAGCGCCTCGCCGACGATGGCGTGGTCCTCGGGGGTCGTCGCCAGCGCGGGCTCGTCGATCTGGATGTACCGGGCGCCCGCCTCGACCAGCTTCTCGACCTCCTCGTTGACGAGGTCCGCGAGGTCGTAGACGAGCTCCTCGGTGGAGGGGTACGCCTCGTTGAACGCCCAGAAGCCGAGGGTGTACGGCCCCGTGATCGGGACCTTGACCGGGCGTTCCGCGACGTTCGAGGTGAACTCGAACTCGTCGACGAGCCACGGCTCGTCGTACGCGACCTCCTCGACGACGCTCGGCTTGTCGAAGTAGTTGTGGCCCCACACCTTCACCGGCCCGTTGAACTCGTAGCCGTCGATGCGGTCGGCGAAGAACTCCACCATCTCGTTGCGGCGCATCTCGCCGTCGACGACGGTGTCGAGGCCGGCGCGCTCGTGCTCGTGCGTGATGAGCCGACAGGCGTCGTCGTGGGCCTCTTCGAGGTCCGACTCGTCGAACTTCGAGTCGGGGTCCTCCACCAGCTCGTCGGCCCGGTTGAGCCACTTCGGCTTCGGATACGAGCCGACGACGGTCGACAGCAGGAACGTGTCGTTCGGGTGGTCGTGCGGGCGGAACTGGTCGCGGTTGGCGGACGGGTTTCGGACCATCAGTCGAGCACCTCCGCGGCGGCGGCGAGCGCGTTCAGCTTCTCGCGGTACTTGTTCGTCGGCAGGTAGAACAGCTCGGTGTTCGGCGTGAGGTAGGTCCTGTCGAACCCTTCGAGCGGGATCTGCGACTCGAACCACTCGACGCGCTCCGCGACCGTCTCCGCGTCCTCGACGAGGGTGTTCTGCCCGTCGACGAGCCCGAGCGACAGCGAGTCGGTCGAGCCGAACTCCTGGACGTTGTAGACGGTGTCGTCGCGGTCGCCGGCGACGAGGTCGAGCCCGAGGGCGTCGGCGCCCGCCTCGTCGACGAGGTGGGCGTACAGCTTCTCGCCGAGCGCGCCGTAGAAGGTCTGGACGACCACGTCGGCGTCGGTCGCGTCGGCGACCGTCGCGATGGCGTCCGTCGCCGTCGACTCGTCGCCCTCGGCGGGCGGGTCCGTGACGAGCGACGGTTCGAGGAGGAACAGCGTCTCGTGGGCCGGGAACGCCTCGACTTCGCCCGCGAGGAAGTCGGCGACCGCGGCCTGGAACTCGGCCTCGTCGCCGTAGTGCTCGTCGGTCGCGAGGGCCGCGAGCGAGTACGGGCCCGGGAGCGTCGCGGCGAGCGACGCGTCGTCGCCGCCGTCGGCGGCCGCGAGCAGGTCGGCCGCGTCAGTCAGTTCGTCCGCCACGTCGCCCGAGAAGCCGAGGTCGTCGACGACGCGCGGGTCGCGGTAGAAGTTGTTGTTGTCGTAGTACCGGACGATCCCGCCGGTCTCGACGGCGTCGCTGACGGTCAGCGGGTGCGCGATCATGTCGTCCCAGCGGCCCTGCCCCTCGGAGATCAGGTCGAGGCCGGCGTCGAGTTGGTGGTCGACGTACTCGGCGCGCACCTCGTCGTACTCCGCGACGATCGCTTCGCCCTCGTCGCCGCTCAGGAGGTCCCCCTTCTGGTGTCCCTTCAGGTCGGAGAGCGTCTCTTTCGCCCGGTCCGGGAGCGGGTACAGCCCCGGCGTCGCCGCGACACGTTCGGTCATCACCGACCGTTGGATATGTCGACGTATAATATTTGCTAATACGTATTATTCTCTACAGTAATCTATTGCGGAGGCTTACGCCCGACGGAGGGCCAGCACGGTGAGCGTCTCGAAGGGGAACGACTCCTCGACGACCGGCTCGGCCGCGAAGCCGGCCTCGTCGACCAAGCCGAGCACCTCGTCGTAGCCGGTCAGCGAGGAGACGAGGAGGAGGACGACGCCGTCCGGCGCGAGCGCGCGTCCCACGTCCGCGAGGAACGGTTCGATGAGCTCGCGGCCCGACTCGCCCCCGGAGAGCGCGTGCTCCATCCAGTCGTCCCACTCGTTGTCGGGGTCGGTGGGCAGGTACGGTGGGTTGAAACACACCGTGTCGAACGCGTCCGCGCGGAACGGCGAGAGCAGGTCGGCGACGACGGCCTCGACGCCGCGCTCGCGGGCCTGACGCGCGGCGTGCGGGTTGAGGTCGCTTCCGACCACGTCAAGGCCGCGCTCCTCGGCGACCCGCTCGGCGACCCACCCCGACCCGGTGCCGACCTCCAGCACGCGCCCGTGCGCCTCCGCGACCGCCGCCTCCGCGAGCAGGCCGGAGTCCTCCGCGGGCTGGTAGACGACCGCGTCGTCGGCGCCGCGTCGCGCCGCGAGGCCGTCGCCGCCCCCGCTCCCGTCGCCGCTCATCGGCCGCCCTCCGCCGCGTCGCCGTCGCTCGACGCACCGTCCGCCTCGCCGGCGTCGGCGGAGCCGCCGCGCGTCGCCGCGCGGCTCTCGACGGCGGCGTCCAGTTGGGGGCCGGAGGCGCCTTCCGTGCGGGCGGAAAGCGTCTGCTGCGGGAACGGGATGACGATCCCCTCGTCTTCGAGCGCGTCCTTCATCGCGCCCATCGCGGCGGTCTGGGTCCGCCAGCGCTTGCGCATGCTCGGGTTGCGGATCCAGTACCGGAGCCCCAACACGACCGCGGAGTCGCCGAAGCGCTTCGTCACGGCGTTCGGCTCGGGCATCTCGGCGACGTCCTCGACGCCCGCGACCGCCTCCTCGACCACCGCGGCCGCGCGCTCGACGTCGGTGTCGTAGTCGACGCCCACCTCGATCTCGATCCGCAGTCGGTTCCGGCGCGACCGGTCGACGATCGACCCGGACCGGACGTCGTCGTTCGGCATCGTGATCACCTCGCCGTCGAACGACCGGAGCCGCGTGCTCATGATCGATATCTCCGTCACCGTCCCCTCGTGGTCGCCGATCACCACCCAGTCGCCGACCTCGAACGGCCGGGAGAACATCAGCACGAACCCGGCCAGTATCGCGCCGAGCGTCTGCCGCGCCGCCATGCCGATAACGATACCCAGGAACCCCGCACCGACGAGCAGGCTGCCGACGTTGTCGGTGAACAGCCCGACGACGGCGAGTATCGCGGACGTGTAGACGCTCAGCTGCGTGACCCGCAGGATGACCTCCTGCTGGTGTTGCGAGATCGAGGCGCTCTCGGCGCCGATCTCGCGGATGACGCCCCCGAGGAAGTCCGTGAGCGCGTACGCGATCGCTAAGAGCAGCACGGCGAGGACGACGTTCGACAGCTGGTTCGCGCTCAGCGCAGACCGGGCCGTCTCGAAGAGGGCGCCGCTCTGGTCCCACACCGCGATCAGCGTGATCGCGCCCAGCGCGGTGGCGCCGCCGACGCCCGCGGACAGCAGGAGCCGCTGCGTCGAGCTGAGCTCCCTATCCCCGCGCCGCAGCCGCCGCGTGAGGAGCCGGACCCCGAGCACCGCGACGACGATCCCCACCGAGGCGGCGAACCGCTCGGCGTTGCCCGCGAGCGCGCGCTGAAGCTCCGTCACGAGGCCGACCCAGCCCGTCATCGTCACGCCTCCGCGGGGGAGCCGCGCTCGCGGGCCAGCTCCGCCAGCGCCGCGAACGCCGCCGGCTCCAGCGTGCCGGGGCGGCTGCGCAACAGCTCCTCGTCCGCCGCGTCGACGACGGCCTCCGGGTCGTCGAGCCCGGAGATGTGGGCCGTGTTCCGCACCGCGTTCCGCACCGTCTTGCGCCGCTGGGTGAAGAGCGCCTTCACGAACCGGAGGAAGAACGCCTCGTCGCCGACGACGTAGTCGGGGTCTCGGGGAGTGCAGCGCACGACGGCGCTCTCGACGGCCGGCTGGGGGTCGAACGCCTCCTTCGGCACGCGCTCGACGATCTCCACGTCGGCGTAGTGCTGCGCCGACACCGAGAGGCGGCCGTACGCGGACTCGCCGGCCGAGGCCACCATCCGGTCGGCGAACTCGGCCTGGAACATCACCACGAGCGGCTTCTTCTCCGGGAGCAGCCGGAAGGCGATCTCCGAGGAGACGCCGTACGGCAGGTTGGCGACGCAGGCGGAGAAGGGCGGGAGGTCCACGTCGAGCGCGTCGCCCTCGATCACGTCGAGGAGCCCGTCGGCGACCGCGGCCGCGAACTCCTCGCGGAGGAACTCGGCGAAGGCGCCGTCGCGTTCGATCACGGTGACGCGGCGGGACGGGGAGTCGCCGGTCGCGGCGGCGTCGCCCGTCGCCACGGCCAGGAGTCGGTCGGTGAGCGCCCCCGCGCCGCCGCCGATCTCGAGGAGGCGGCTCCGGTCGGCGTCGTCCGGGAGGTAGCCCGGGATCCGGTCGAGGACCCGGTCGTCGACGAGGAAGTGCTGGTCGCGGTCGGGGTCCGCCCGCGCGCCGGCCCGCCTCGCGAGCGCGTCGGGGTCGCGCTGCCCGTACGCGGTTCCCTCACCCGCCGATGAGTCGGTCATAGCCGGGGTACACGCGGTGTTCGGGTAAAAGTCTCGTTTCGGGGACACCGGGAGGACCCGGGGGCGGCGCGGCTCACTCCTCGCGCCCGACGAACGTCCGGTACTTCAGGTCGGACTCGCGGATCTCCTCGACGATCCGTTCGAGGATCACCTCCCGGGGGCGGTGGAGCCCGGAGATCCGCTCTTCGACGTCGGCGAAGCTCTCGAACGAGCCGCGCTTCCGCTCGTCTAAGAGGTCGTTCCGCAGCTTCTTGCCGATCCCCGGCAGCAGGTTCAGCTGGTGGAGCCGGAGGGTGATCGGCCCGGCCTCGTTGTAGAAGTCGACGAACCGCTCCTCGTCGGCCTCGACGATCGCCTCGACCGCGTACTCGACCTCCGCGGCCGCGTTCCTGGTGAGGTCGTCGAACGACACCTCGCGGTAGCGGCCGACGTCCGGGCCGTCGAGGGCGATCCGGTCGCCCACCGAGACGTCCGCGTCGCCGGCGAGCGTCAGTTCGTACAGCGCGAACGACGGCGCGCCGAGCGCGTACGCCACCGGCGACTTGCGGGACTGCGGGCGGTCGTCGTCGGGGCGCCCGTTCGGCAGCACGTCGAGCAGGACGGCGGTGGGGCCGCCGCCGTCGTCGCTCTGTTCCGCTCCGGCGTCCGCGGCGGCGCCACCCCCGTTCCGGTCGTCTGCCGGCGTCCCGTCGCCGTCGGCGTTGTCCATGTATCGTTTATCGCTCCGAGCGGTGAAAAAACCGCTGGCGAGGCGGGTCGCGGCGCGGCCGCCGACGGTCGGATTCAATAGTGTCGGGTGCGACGTGGTACCATGGCGAAACCGGACCCCGAGGAGCTGGTTCGACTCGTCGAGGCGTTTCCCGGACCGTCGGTCGAGGCGGACGGCCCCGACCGCGGCGGGCCGACTGAGGCGGCGGAGATCGGTCGGGTCGACGAGTTGCTCGACGGCGCGTACGGCGCCCTGACGCGGCGCTGGTACCCCGAGCTCCGCCGACGCGCCGCGGCGCACGCGGACGGCGACTGCCTCCGCGAGCGGGTGCTCGAACACGTCGAAGCGGTGCCGTCGTTCCGCCTCTCGGACGGGCCGACCGCGCTGACGGAGCGGCGCGAGGCGCTCGCGGAGGCGGCGGCGCTGACCGACGAGGTCCGCGAGATCGCGGAGTGGTACGGCACGCTCCGGTCGCGGCTGGAGGGCGACCGCGCGTCGCTGACGCGGGCCGAGCGCCTGCTCCACGACTTCGGCTACGCGCTGGCGCACGTCCTGTTCCTCGGGGCGTCGTCGCCGGGGGCCGTCGTCCGGCGGCTCCGGCTCGCGTACCGGTCGGTCGGCGTCCGGATCGACGAGACGGCCTCCGAGGGCGGTATCGAGGAGACGACGTTCACCTGTCCGTACCGGAACGTCGCGGCCGGGCGGTGCGGCGAGCGGTGGGTGTGTCACGAGAAGCTGGACCGCGTCGACGACGGCTACGTGTCGTACCTCGCGGAGCGCGGGATCAGCTACCAGCGGCCGCGGGGCTGTGCGGGCTCGGAGCAGTGCCGGTCGACGGTCGCCCGCGACGGGCCGGCACGGTGGTGGCCCAAGACGCCCCCGGCCGCGGTCGGCGCCGACCCGTGACCCGCGACGGCGCGGCGGGCGGCCGGGCGGGTTCGGAGGCGCCCGCCGCGGAGTCGGACCCGCGTCGACTGCGTCGGGTCCGGCGCAGCTACGACGCGTGGGCCCGCGTCTACGACTGGTTCGCGCGGGCCACGGCGTCGGTCGGCAGCGTCCGCGCCGCCTGCGTCCGATCGCTCGACCTCGCGCCGGGCGACACCGTCGTCGAGTTCGGCTGCGGCCCGGGGGTGAACCTCCCCGCGCTCCGCGAGGCCGTCGGAGCGAGCGGCCGCGTCGTCGGCGTCGACGTCTCGACCCGGATGCTCGACCGGGCCGCGGGGCTCGTCGCGCGGCGCGGCTGGGAGAACGTCTCGCTCGTCGAGGCGGACGCCGAGCGCCCGCCGGTCGCGGCCGCGGACGCCGTCCTCGCGACGTTCGTCACGTCGCTTTTCCCCGACCCGTACGCGGTCGTGCGCCGCTGGTGCGACCTGGCGGACGCCGTCGTCGTCGCGGCGTTCGTCCCGGAGGGGAACCGCGCGGCGAACGCCGCGCTCCGGGCGTTCGTGGCGCTGAACGGGCGGCTCTTCGACGCCCGGACCGACGACCCGCTCGGGATGCTCGCGGAGCGGACCGCCGCGGCGCGGCGCGCGCTCGACGACGGCGCGACCGTGCGCGAGCGCGACCGGCGGCTCTTCGGAACGATCGTCGTCGAGGCCGGCCGC
Organism: Halorubrum sp. ASP1; assembly: GCF_005435135.1. NCBI lineage: Archaea > Methanobacteriati > Methanobacteriota > Halobacteria > Halobacteriales > Haloferacaceae > Halorubrum > Halorubrum sp. ASP1. The sequence goes on from NZ_SGUA01000017.1 coordinate 25,905, forward strand.
GATCGGTGACGCGCGGGGCCCGGCGCTCGGCCGGGGTCACTCGGAGACGGGGACGGAAACGACCGTCGCGTCGGCGGTCCGGATGACGCGCTCGGTCGTGCTGCCGAGGAGGTCGTCGGCCGCGGCGTCGAGGCCGCGCTTGCCCATCACGACCGCGTCGGCGTCGACCGCGTCCGCGTGCGCCGCGATCTCGTGGGCGGGGACCCCGGACTCGATCGCGGTCTCGCTGTCGATGCCCGCGTCCGCGACGGCGGTCGCGACCCGGTCGACCGCCGCCGCCAGCCGCTCGCGGCGCTCGGGGTCGTCCTCGTCGAACTTCTCCGGCTTCCCCGACCGCTCGTACATCGGAATCTCCTCGACGACGCCGAGGACGTGTACCGTCCCCTCCGCCGCCGTGATCTCGATCGCGTCGTCGACCGCGTCGAGGGCGGCGTCGCCCTCGCCGGTCGGCACGAGGGTGGTCTGGTACATGCGGCTCGACGTACGGGCGGAAATCTGAAAAAACGTGTCGGTGGCCCGTCCCGCCGGGCCGGGTGGGACCCGCGGTCAGGCGTACTTCGCGACGACGTCGAGGATCTCGTCGAGCTCGTCGCCGTCGAGCGAGTAGCGCTCTTGGGCGAACACCGAGCGGAGCTCCGTGCGGTCCTCGGGGAGCAGGTCGGCGATCTTCACCGCGGTCGGCACGTCGATCTGGTCGAGCTCGGTGAGCTCCTCGACGAGCTCACGGGACTCGTCGGCGTCGAGGTCCGCGAACCGGTTGACGTGCTCGATCGCGCGGGCCAACTCGTAGCGGAGGTCGCGGTCCTCGTCGGCCGCCCGCTCTTCTTCGATCTCCACGAGGATCTCCTTCGCCTCGGAGGTGGTGACGTACTCCTCGTCGAGCTTCTCTTTGAAGATCGTCATCTCAGTTCTGCTGCGCCCGCATGTGGGCGGCGGTGACGATGAGGGTCTTCGTCTTGCCGCCGTCCGGAATCTCGACTTTGAACGCCGACCCCTGCTTGCCGACGACGGTTCCGGTCCGGCCGTCGAAGCGGGGGTGGAAGCGGCCCTTGGGGACGCTCGGGTCGATCTTGAGGTGGACCTGCGACCCCTCGTCGAACTCCTGGATCGCTCGCTGCGGCGGGGAGGTGCCGCGGTTGCGGGGCTTGTTCGAGAGCTTGTCGCGAGTCGCCTTCTGCGGCCCATTGGAACTCGGCATGGTCTTGGGATACATTCCGCTGCCGCCGTTATAAATCGTGCGTTACGACCCGCAGGACGTTGGCTCCTCACACACGCGGCGATCCGCGGGACCCGACGACGCCGGAACCGCTCGGTCGACGGGGCTTCGAGGACGCCGCGCTTGCGACCCGGTTTCTCGCGCGACCCGCTCCTCTCACCACCCGCTCCTCGCGCGGCCGGGTGCGCGCGACTACCAGACGAACCTCCCCCTTCCGAAAGGGCTAATCCCGGGAGTCCCTATCATGTTCGTAATGAGTCATCAGCTGCCGGACGTACAGGCGTCGTCCCCCGACGTCACCGTCGGGCTATCGCAGGTCGGCGTCACCGGCGTGGAGAAGCTCGTCAAGCTGGCGCGCGGCGACAAGCGCCCCATCGTTCTCATGGCGGAGTTCGAGGTGTTCGTCGACCTCCCGAGCGGGCGGAAGGGGATCGACATGTCGCGGAACCTCGCGACGGTCGACGAGATATTGGAAGACATCACCCGCGAGGAGGCGTACCGCGTTGAGGACGTCTGCGGCGACGCCGCCGAGCGGCTCTTGGAGAAGCACGACTACACGACCACCGCCGAGGTGTCGATGACGGCGGAGCTCGTCACCCGCGAGCACACGCCGGCGTCGGACATCGAGACCCAGAGCACGGCGACGATCGTCGCCAGCGCGACCGCCACCGAGGAGGGCACCCGCGAGGAGATCGGCGCCGAGGTCACCGGCATGACCGTCTGCCCCTGCTCGCAGGGGATGAGCGAGTCGCGGGCCCGCGAGAAGCTCGCCGAGCTGGGCGTCGACGAGGAGACGACCGAGGAGTTCCTCGACGCCGTCCCGCAACCGGGCCACTCCCAGCGCGGCCACGCGACCCTGACGATCACGACCGACGGCCACCCGGACGTGGACCTCCGGGACGTGATCGACGTCGCCCGCGACTCGATGAGCGCGCGCATCTACAACATGGCGAAACGGCCCGACGAGGACCACATGACCTACGAGGCCCACGCCGACGCGAAGTTCGTCGAGGACTGCGTCCGCGCGCTCGCCGAGGGCACCGTCACCGAGTTCCCGCACCTCTCGGACGACGCCGTGATCCACATGAAGCAGTCGAACGACGAGTCGATCCACCAGCACAACGCCCACGCCGAGCGCGAGGTCCGGCTGGGCGACCTCCGCGACGAGCTCGACCGATAGCCCGCCGCCACGGACTCAGAACGTCAGCAGCTCCGAGTCCGCCCAGCGCGGCTCGAACTGCTCTTTCACGCTCGTCGCGAAGTCGATGTCCTTCACGTCGATCATCGCGAACGGCTCGTCCGCCGACAGCGGGTGCGGGACCTCGATACACACCTCTATCTCGTCGAACACGTTGAACGTCCCGTCCACGTTCGGGGAGGTCCGGACCTCGAACCCGTCCACCTCGGCCAGCTCCGCGGTGTACCGGCGCCCGACGCTCCGCGGGAGCGCGTCGACCGTCGCCGGCGACAGCAGGACGCGGATCTCCACGCCGCGTTCGAGCGCGGACTCGAGCTCGGCGGTCACCTGCTCGCCGATCGTTCCGAGGTCGAAGCCGGTCGCCGGCGCGCCCGCGACCACGACGACCCGGCGCTCCGCGGCGGCGATCCGCTCTAAGAGGAGGTCCGTCGCCTCCTCGGCGCCGACGGCCGCGGTCCAGAACTGGCCGTCGACCGGCTCGCCGGCGTCGAGCTCCGCCGAGAGGTCGTCGACCACGGACTCGTACTGCTCGGCCTGCGTCCGCAGCTCCTCCTTCTTCTCGTCGAGCAGCCGGTCGAGCGCCGCGTCCGGCTCGACCGCGACGTACTTCTTCGGGCGGCTCGCGGCCTGACTGCGGACCAGGCTGTGTTGCTCCAAGCTGTTGAGCACGTCGTAGATCCGTCCCATCGGAACCTCACTGGCCCGCGAGAGGTCCTTGGCCGTCGTCGGCCCGGTCCGAAGGAGCGCGCGGTACGCCCGGGCCTCGTACTCGGAGAGCCCCAGGTCGCGAAGAGATGCCATACGCTGGGATGCCCCGGCGCCCGTATAAACGCATCGTCCGTTTACGATCCGCGAGGTGCCTCGCGGGCGCCCGTCGAAGCGAGACCGCTGCCGCCGACGCGCCGATCCAGCCCGGTCCCGGATCTCAGGCGAGCACGTCGCCGACCCGGTCCATCAACTCGTCGGGCGTTTCCGCCGGCTCCGAGGCGCCGTCGCCGGCGAGGACGACCGCGGTCCCCTCGGGGACCGTCCGCGGCGCCGGCGCGTCGGCCTCGTGGGCGTTCGGCGCGACGACCTTCTCGTGGTCGGCGACCCGCCACGCGGCGCGGTGGAGGTCGCTCCCGGGCTCCGTCCCGACGGCGATGGCGGTCGTGCCGCGCCGGACCCGGGCCGCGAGGCTCCCGTAGGCGGCGACCTGAACGCTCAGCCGCTCGGTGGCGCCGGCGAACGCCTCGGCGGTCTCCCGCGCGACCTCGCGGTAGCGGTCCTCGCCGGTGAGCGCCGCGAGGTCGCAGAGCGCCGTCGCCATCTCGACGTTGGCGTCGAGCGGGCGGAACGACCGGTCGAGCAGCCCCGGGCCCGAGCGCGGGCCGTCGACGAAGGAGCCGTCGACGCGGAGCCGGTCGACCGCTCGGTCCGCGACCGAGCGGGCGACGGCGGCGCCCTCGCCGCGCACGCCGGCGGCGCGGACGTACGCGCCGACGACGCGGGCGGCGTCTTCGAGCAGGTCGGACTCGCCGGCCTCGTCGCTGCCGCGGTAGTGCGTCACCTCGCCGGCCTCGGCGTCGATCAGGTCGCGTTCGAGCCCGTCGAGGATGCGCCCGCCGTACTCGCGGGCCCGCTCGTCGTCGGTGTAGGCGGCCACCGCGAGGAGCGCGTCCGCGGCGAGCGCGTTGCCGCCCGCGAACACGGTGAGGTCGCGGCGGGGGTCGTCCAGGTCGGCGCGGTCCTCGGCGGGGGCGGCGTAGTAGGCGCGGCCGAGCCCCGGGCCGAGGCTCCCGCCGACGCCGTAGCCCGTCCAGAGGTCGTCCGTGAGGAAGGAGACGGCGTCGAGCGCGGGGTCGAGGTAGGCCTCGTCGCCGGTGTAGAGGAAGGCGTTGGCGAACGCGCGGGTGACGGCGGCGTTCGTGTCGAGCGGCTTCTCGTAGGCCACGTCGCCCCAGTCCGACGTGCCCGCGTACCGGAAGAACCCGCCGTCGACGTCGTCGGTCAGGTGGTCGCGGACCGCGTCGAGCGTCCGGAGCGCCCGGTTCCGGTCGCGCTTCAGCGCGAACTCGACGGTGCGGGGGAGCGGGAACTTCGCGTCGGTCCCCCAGCCGGCGTGTTCGGCGTCGTACTTGGCCTCCAGCTGGCCCGCCAGGTGGCTCTCTATCGCGTCGGTCACCTCGCCGCGGGGCGGCAGGTCGGCGTCGAGCGCGCGGGGGACGCGCCCGGCCTCCCGACCCTTGTCGGCCCACATCTGCCGGACCGACTCGAGGACCTGCCGCATCCCGTCCACGTCGAGGTAGCCCGCGCCCGTCAGCAGCGTCCCCTCGGGCGTGAGGAAGGCGGTCGTCGGGAACCCGCCCATGTTGTACCGCTCGCGCACCCGCGGGCGGCGGTCGACGTCGACGCGGACGGGGACGAACCCCTCGTTGACGTTGGCCGCGATCCGCGGCTCCGCGTAGGTGATCGCGTCCATCTCGTGACAGCCCTCGCACCAGGTGGCCGACAGCGAGAGCAGCACCGGGCAGTCGCGCTCGTCGGCCTCGGCGAACGCCTCGGGGCCCCAATCGCGCCACTCGACGCGGGTCTCGTCGCTCATATCCCCAGTCGGACTGGGGCGGGGGTAAGCGCTTCGAGAG
>NZ_SGUA01000018.1:0-30103 GCF_005435135.1 Halorubrum sp. ASP1
CCGCGTCGGCGTCGGGTTCGGGGCTCGAATCGCCCCGCGTGCCGGAATCCCCGGCGGTGTTCTCGCTCATGGAGAGCAATCGGGAACGGCCGGTGTTAAGCCTGTTCTCTCGGCGCTCTCGCCCGCGACGTCCACCTGCTGCTCTCGGACGCCTGGTACGACCGCGAGGCGAACCGGAACCTCTCGGCGAGGCTCGCCGACGAACCGATCGCGGTCGACCTCGCGGCGCCGCGCGGCCGGTTCGGGAAGGTCCACGCGAAGGGGCTCGTCGTCGACGACGCGGCGGTCGTCGGCAGCCTCAACTGGAACCCGAGCGCGGCGACGAACAACCGGGAGGTGCTGCTCGCGATAGAGAGCGAGTCGGCCGCGGACTTCTACGCCCGGGCGTACGCCGCGGACTGGCGCGGCGGTGGCGTCCAGCTGCCGGTCGGTTTCGCCGCCGGCCTCGGGGTCGCGCTCGCGGGGGCCGGCGCCGTCGCTCGACGGGAGATCGCGTTCGGCTGAGAAGCGAGGCCGCGGCGAACGGCTTTCCGACCGCGGCGCCGGACAGCGGTCGCGACCGCCGGGTCAGTCGTCGAGTGCGATGGTCGACGAGAGCGCCTCGTCGATCTCCGCGCCCGCCATCTTCTCGACGAGCGCCTCGATCACCTCGCTCCGGCGGCCCTTCACGAACTTGATGGAGCCGACGACGAGGTGGCCGCCGCCCGAGACGCCCGCCTCGGGCAGCTCCTCGTTCAGCTCGGTCACCATGTTCGGGATGTCGAGCCGGACCCCGTCCGAGCGGAGGACGCAGAAGTCGGGGCCGTAGCCGATGGTGATGACGGGGTCGCCGGTCTCGGTCACCTTCTCGTCGTGGAGCTCGCCGGTGGTCTTGCCCGGAGCGGGGTAGGTGAAGCGGTGGGCGTACTCGTCTAAGTCGATCCGGTAGAGGTGCGCGCCGGAGGCGAGCCGCTCGTGTTCGACGTGGTCGTCGACCGCGTCGAGCTGGCGCTCCACGTCGCGCTCGGCGCGCTCAGAGAGGAACTCGACGAGCTCCTCGTGCCGCTCCTCGTCGTCGCAGCCCACGTTGAGGGCGTCGTTGACCAGCGTCTTCCCCTCGGAGTAGCGGAGCCAGTGGGCGGCGTAGTCGAGCGCCTCGCCGATGTCGAGGAGGTCGGACTCGTCGTAGCCGGCGCCCTCGGCGAGCGCGACGTAGTCGTCCATCGCCTCCGCCTTCGAGCGGTCGGAGAGCCCGGCGACCGCCGGCACGTGTTCGAGCTCCTCGGTGAGCGACGGGTCGATGAGGCGCGCGAGCTCGACGCACATCATCCCGGTGGTGACCCGGTAGTCCTCGCCGTGGAGGTAGGGGTTCACGTGGGCGTCGAGCAGCGGCTCGACCGCCTCGGGGTCCGGGTGGTGGTGGTCGACGGCCGCGATGGGGATGTCGTAGTGCGCGAGGTTCTCGTAGGCCGGCACGTCCTCCTCGGTCGACCCGTTGTCGAGCATGAGGAGGAAGGGGAGCTTCTGCCCGTGCCGGGCGCGGCCCTCCAGGGCGAAGTTGAGGTCGCGGGTGACGTCCTCCATCTCGTAGTAGGGGGCCTTGCTCGGGAGCCGCTTGAACAGGTGCCGCGGCGCGTCGGGGTCGCCGTGGACCTCCCGGACGAAGTTCTCGACGGCGAGCTGGACCGGGATCGCGGCGCACATCCCGTCGCCGTCGGCGTGGTGCCGGACGCGGATCGGGCGGCCGGCGAGGACGGTCCGGCGGAGCAGCCGCGCGAGGTCGCGGAGGTCCTCGTGGATGGGCTCGAACGCCTCCCACTCGACGAGGGGGTCGACGTCGGCGGGCTCGGCGCGCTCGTCGAGGGCGGCCTCGAAGCGCTCGCGGGCCTCGGCGGCGCGGCCGTCGGGGAGGCGCTTCAGCGAGTCGACCTCCAGCTGGAGGGCGTCCTCGCGGCTCTCGATCGTCCCCGAGACGTGGACCATGTCGCCGACCTCGACCTCCGGGTACGCCCGGACGCCGGCGGACTCGAAGGCGGCACAGGAGACGACCCCGGAGGCGTCCGCGACGGCGAAGATGGTGGGGCCGCCGGTCTGTTTCGCCTGGACGACCTCGCCCTCGACGGTCGCCTCGTCGCCCGGCGCGAGGCCGCGGACCCGCGAGACCGCCGGCTCGTGGGCGACGGTCTCGGTGCGGTAGTCGTCGGGGTCGACGTCGTCGAACGCGACGTCGCCGTTCTCCTTCACCTCGGTGAGCCGGACGATCAGCCGGTCGCCGACGGCGTAGTCGCCGTCGAGGTTCGACTCGTGGACGAGGCCGCTCACGGCGTCGGAGAGGTCGACGAACACGCCGTAGTCGACGACGCCGTTGACCTCGGCGTGGTACAGGGCGTCGACATCGGTGTCTTCGAGGGTACAGTCGGGCGCCAGGTCGTAGACGGTCGGCCGGTCGTCGGCCGCCCCCTCCGCCGCGTCGGCGTCGGGTTCGGGGCTCGAATCGCCCCGCGTGCCGGAATCCCCGGCGGTGTTCTCGCTCATGGAGAGCAATCGGGAACGGCCGGTGTTAAGCCTGTTCTCTCGGCGCTCTCGCCCGCGGACCGGCGGACGCCCGGCGCGTGGAGCCCGCCCGGCGTCCCGCGGTCCGGAACCCCTATGAGGCGACGGCGACTTATGTGACCCATGCGACTGTTCCGCTCGGACGAGCTCCTCGGCATCGCCCGAGAGACCCTGGAGTTCGTCCTCGAGGCGAGCGAGGAGACCCACCCCAACGAGTACATGGGGTTCCTCCGCGCGGACGACGCCCGGAAGCTCGACCTCGACCGAGACGGGCAGGTGATCACCGACGTGCTCGTCATCCCGGGCACGGAGTCGAGCCCGACGAGCGCCACCGTCCGCACCAACATGAAGCCGAACGACATGCGCGCCGTCGGCTCGGTCCACTCCCACCCGAACGGCGCGCTCCGACCGAGCGACGCCGACCTCGCCACGTTCGGGCAGGGGAAGGTGCACATCATCGTGGGCGCCCCCTACGGATGGGGCGACTGGAAGGCGTTCGACAACGAGGGGAAGCAGACGACCCTCGACGTGCTCGACGTGGCGGTGCCCGACGAGCACTTCTTCGATTTCACCCAGGAGGACATCGACCGGGAGCTGGACGACCGCGACGGCGGCGGCTTCCTCTCGTGGTTCCGATGACGCGGGTCGTCGCGCAGGGCACCTTCGACCTGCTCCACCCCGGTCACGTCCACTACCTCGAAGACGCGGCGACGTACGGCGACGAGCTCCACGCCATCGTCGCCCGCCGGACCAACGTCACGCACAAGCCCGCGCCGGTGCTCTGCGCCCGCCAGCGGCGCGACATGGTCGCCGCGCTCGCCGCGGTCGACGAGGCGCACCTCGGCGACCCGGAGGACGTGTTCGTCCCCATCGAGCGGCTCGACCCCGACGTGATCGTGTTGGGGTTCGACCAGCACCACGACGAGGCCGCCATCGCCGACGCGCTCGCGGCCCGCGGCATCGACTGCCGGGTCGAGCGCGCGTCGGGCCGGGAGCCGAAGTACGACGACGAACTGCTCTCCAGCGGCGACATCGTCGACCGGATCGTCCGCGAGCGCGGCGACGGCTCGGACGGGACGCCGGGGTGACCCGGCGGTCGGCCCCGCCTGACGGCGCGCGGGCGGGGAAGCGCGGCATCTAAATGGACTGACTCCCTAACCGGGGTGAGTGAACATTCCCGACAAGTTCCCCGCGGTGCTGGCCGCGGCCGCGATGGGCGTGTACCTCCTCGTCGTCGCCGGCGCCACCACCTCCCTCACGGAGGCGGCGGCGGCCTGCGGCGGCTGGCCCGCCTGCGGGAGCGGCGCCGCCCTGCCGACGGCGACCGAGGGCTGGATCGCCCTCGGCCACCGCGTCCTCGCGGTCGTCGTCGGCCTCCTCGTCGCGCTCTCCGCCGCGCTCGCGTGGCGGAACGGCGCCGACCGCCGGGTCCGCGCCGCCCTCGCGGTCGCGCTCGCCGTCTACCCCGCGCAGGCCGGCGTCGGGGCGCTCGTCGCGCTCGGCGACCTGCCCGCCGCCCTCGGGTCCGCCCACCTCCTCCTCGGGATCGGCATCTTCGGCGCCGTCCTCGCCGCGCTCGCGTGGTGGCTGGAGGCAGAGACGGGCGTCCCGGACGACGCCCCCGACGACTTCGAGGCCGGCACCGACGACCTCCCGCCGGTCGAGGAGGCGCCGGAGCCGGACATCCCGAGCGCGACGCTCCCCCGGCTGCGGGCGACCGCGGCGGCGTACTTCCGGCTCATGAAGCCGCGGCTGATGTGGCTGCTCTGCCTCGTCGCCGCGGCCGCGATGGCGCTCGCGGGCGGGACCGGGTTCACGCCCGGCGTCGTGGCCGCCACGCTCGCCGGCGGCGCGCTCTCCATCGGCGCCTCCGGGACGTTCAACCACGTCCTCGAACGCGACGTGGACAAGCGGATGCAACGCACCAGCGATCGCCCGCTCGCGACCGACCTCGTCCCGGTCTCGCACGCGCTGGCGTTCGGTGGCCTCCTCACGGTCGTCTCGCTCGGGCTGTTCTGGAGCGTGAACCCGCTGACGGCCGCGCTCGGGCTGGTCGCGATCGTGTTCTACAGCGTCGTGTACACGCTCGTCCTCAAGCCGAACACGGTCCAGAACACCGTCATCGGCGGCGCGGCCGGCGCGCTCCCCGCGCTCATCGGCTGGGCCGCGGTCACGGGCGAGGTCGGCGGCGGGCTGCTGCTCGCCCTCGTCATCTTCCTGTGGACGCCCGCGCACTTCTACAACCTCGCGCTGGCGTACAAGGACGACTACGAGCGCGGCGGCTTCCCGATGATGCCCGTCGTCCGCGGCGAGACCGCGACCCGCCGGCACATCCTCTGGTACCTCGGCGCGACGCTCGTCGCCGCGGTCGCGCTCGCCGCGGCCGCCGACCCGCTCGGCGCGCTGTACGCGGTCGTCGGCGTCGGCGTCGGCGCCGCCTTCCTCTGGGCGGTCGTCCGGCTCCACTACGAGCAGACGGAGAAGGCGGCGTTCCGCGCGTTCCACGCCTCGAACGCCTACCTCGGGCTGCTGCTGTTCGCGGTCGTCCTCGACGCGCTGGTGGTCTGAGCCGGTCGGCGCCCGCCGCCGCCCCGGGCGCGACCAGCCCTTTTAATCCGATTCGCGCTCTACCGGACGGTATGACACGCGTCGAAGTCGAGTACTGCGTCCCCTGTGGCATGCTGAACCGCGCGCAAGACGTCTCCGAGGCTATCCTCAAGCAGTTCGGCGAGGGCGTCGACGAGGTGGCCTTAGTGACCGGCGACGACGGCGTGTTCGTCGTCCGCGCCGACGGCGAGGTCGTCTTCGACAAGACCGAAGACGAGTACGACGTCGACGCCATCGTCCGGGCGGTCAAGCCGCACGTCGGCGCGACCGCGTAACGGCCCGACCGCGCCTCCGGCGCCGCCGGTCCGTCGACGAGCCGTCCCGAAATCCTTGCGTCTCGTTCACGCGGCACAAGCTAATTGTCGCTCGGCCGCGAACGGTTCCGGCGATGTCGGACTCATCGCAGCGGCAGCGAGGCGAGCCTCCGGCCGACGACCCGACGCCCGGGGCCGACGACCCGACGCTCGGCGGCGACGCCGCGCCGGGCGGGGACGACTGGCCGTGGCTCGCGCGGGCCTGGTATCGGTCCCGGCTCGGAACCGCCGTCGTCGCCGGCGACGTCCTCCTCGCCGTCGCCCTCACCGCCGCGGCCTCCGTGGCGGTCGACGCGCCGTACGCCGGGATCGACGGTCTCGGGCCCGGGATCGTCCCCCCGTTCGTCCCCCTGTTCAGCCTGCTCGGGGCGCTGGGGTTCGTCTCCACCGCCCTGATCGAGCGCTTCGACGCCTCGGTCGGCAGGCTCCTCCGGTACAACCTCCGGCTGCCGGCCGCGCTGCCGCTCGGCGTCGGGGTCTACCTGCTCTCGGACCTCGTCCTCGGCCAGGGCGTCGACGACGTGCCGCTCGTCGTCGGGCTCGTCTTCCTCTCGGGGCTGTACGTGAACCTCGCGTACAAGCGACTCGGCGCGCTGGCACGCCGGCTCCTCCCCTCGGGCAGCGGTCAGGGGGAGGACCGCTCCGGGCGGGGCGGGACCTGACCGCGTCAGTCCGGGTCGAACACCGCCCGCGCGGAGTTCGTCACCACCAGGATGCTGCTCGACGCCATCGCGAGCGCCGCCAAGAGGGGGTTGAGGACGCCCGTCAGCGCGAGCGGAATCGCGACCGCGTTGTAGACGAACGCCCAGCCGAGGTTCTGTTTCAGGCGCCGGTTCGTCCCGCGCGTGACCGCGAACAGCTCCGGCACCGCCGAGAGCCGGTCCTCCAGTAGGACCGCGTCCGCGGCGTCGGCCGCGAGGTCCGTGCCCGAGGCGACCGAGACGCCGAGGTCGGCCGCCGCGAGCGCCGGCGCGTCGTTGCTCCCGTCGCCGACCATCGCGACCGGGCCGTCGACCCCCAGCCGTCGGACCGTCTCGGCCTTCGCCTCCGGCGGCACCTCGGCGAACACCTCGTCGATCGCGGGGTGCTCCGCGAACCGCGCCGCGGCCGCCGGCGCGTCGCCGGTGAGCACGACCACGCGCCGCCCGTCCGCGTCGAGGTCGGCGACGACCGACTCCCACCCGTCGCGCACCTCGTCGCCGACGGCGAGGACCCCGCGCACCCGACCCGCCCAGCCGACGTAGACGGGGACGTTCCCGCGGTCGCGGGCGGCCGTTCCCGCCTCGCGCAGTCGGTCGGACGCCGGCCAGCCGCGCTCGTCGAAGCAGTCCGGGTGGCCGACGACGACCTCGTCGCCGTCGACCCGCCCCGCGACCCCGCGGTCGAACACGTCGACGCCGGTCGCGGACGGGGGGTCGAGCGCGCCGACCTCGGCCGGCGCGCCGTCGGTCGCGCCGGCGCCGCCGTCGGTGGCCGGCCGCGACCCCGCCGGTCGGTCCCCGTCGCCCAGCACGCCCGCGACGATCGCCTCCGCGACCGGGTGGACCGACGCGCGCTCGACGGCCGCGGCGCGCCGCCGCACGCGCTCGACCGACTCCCCCTCGGCCGCCGTCGCGTCGAGCAGCCGCATCTCGCCGTCGGTGAGCGTGCCGGTCTTGTCGAGAACGACGGTGTCGACGTCGGCGGCGGACTCGAAGACGGCGTCGGAGACGACGACGATGCCCCGCTTCGCCGCGTCGCGGATCCCGGCGGCGACGGCGAGCGGGGTCGCCAGCCCGAGCGCGCAGGGACACGAGACGATCAGCACCGTCAGCCCGACGAGCGCGGCGTCGATCGGGGCAGATCCGAGCGCCAGCGTGGCGGCGGCGCCGACGGCCGCGACCGCGACGACGAGCGGCACGAAGACCGTCGCCAGCCGGTCGACGAGGCGCTGGATCCCGGACCGCGAGCTCTGAATCTCCCACAGCAGCCGCACGAGGGTGTCGAGCGTGCTCGCCGCGTCCTCGCCGACCTCGACGACGACCGGCGAGTCCGTGACGACGGTCCCCCCGCGGACCGGGTCCCCCTCGCGTTTCGTCGCCGGGAGCGACTCGCCGGTGACGAGCGCCTCGTCGACCGCGGCGGTCCCCTCGGCGACGGTCCCGTCGAACGGCACCCGCTCGCCGGGGCGCACGAGGAGGCGGTCGCCGGGGTCGACCGCGTCTGCCGCGACGGTCTCTCCCGCTTCGGTCCGCACGGCCCGGTCCTCGGTCGTCGTCAGGTCGGTGAGCATGCCGGTCGCGCGGCGCTTGATGATCGACTCGTAGTGGTTGCCCGCGGTGACGACGAGGATCACCGCGATGGTCACGTCGAAGTAGAGGTCGGTCCGGCCGACGAGCAGCGCGAGCGTGCTGTACGCGTACGAGCTGGTCGCCGCGAGCGACACGAGGAGGTCCATGTTGGGCTGTCGCGCCCGGAGGCTTACGTACGCGCCCCGCAGGATCGGGTAGCCGGTGTAGAACAGCACGATCGAGGCGAACAGCCAGATCTGCGCGAAGAGGTACGTGCCGGAGACGCCGCCCAAGTCGACGATCGGCTCGTACCCGAAGTAGGTCGGGTACAGGAAGACGACGTACCACAGCATCGCCATCATTCCGAAGAACCCGCCGCCGATCAGGAACCGCACGACTGCGTCGTCCTCGTCCGCGTCCGGGTCCGCGCGGTCGCTCGCCGCGTACCCCGCGACGGAGAGTCGGTCGGGGAGCTCGTCCGCGTCCACCGTGTCCGGGTCGTAGTCGACGCGGATCGTGTCGGTCGCGTAGCTCGCCTCCGCGGCCGCGACCCCCTCCTGCTCGCCCGCCGTCATCTCCAGGAAGGACTCGCAGGTCGCGCAGTGCATCCCGTCGACGTGGAGGAACGTCGTCTCGCCGTCGAACTCGTCGCCCGGCGTCGCGTCCGGGCGCCGCTCGTCGAGGTCGCCGAGGTCCTCGACGCCGTCGAGCGAGCGCGCGACGGTCAGACAGCCGCGGCAGCAGAACTCGCCGTCGACGTCGGGGGCGGTGTGCGGGTCGTCCCCGGTCGGGAGGTCACAGAGCGTGCAGTCTGTCATGCGTGGTTCGTTCGGGTTCTCTCCGAGCGCTCCGTGGAGCGGGCCCGCCGGTCCCCGCGGTGCGATTCGGCTCGGCTACGCGTGTTCGGGCTCGTCTGCGTCACCGGCGAACCCCGGTAGGCTCCCGCCGGTCGCGATCCGAAGGCTCGCCCAGATGAGTAGGACGTTCACCAGCGTCACCGCCACGACGAACTCCGCCCGGTCGGCGATAAACACCAGCGCGGGGACGAGCCCGCCCAAGACGAGGAGCACGGCCTGTTGGATCGAGAAGTTCATACGGGACGCAAGGCTTCCCCGGCCATATATAATGCCCGTGTTATCAGGGTTCGAGAACGGGTAGACGTTATATGTTTCCTTGTGTATAACGCCGCCTATGGGACAAAACGAGACCGCACACGCCGGCGCAGACGACGTGGGCGCCGACGGCGAGGAGTTCGACCCGATCGGCACGCTCACGCTGATCGGGATATACTTCGCGATATTGGTACTCGCATGGGTGTATATCTACTTCGTAGAGTTCCTCGGGCGGGATCTCGTGGTGGTGGGGTGATCAGACGTGCACATTCATGCGTACGAGAAGCTGTGGCTCGCGCTTTCGGTCGTGTTGATCCTCGCGCTCATCGGCACCGTGACGTACGGGGCGGTCGGTCCCGGCGTAGCGATGGTCGCCGACACGCAGCAGACCGTCGACGCGACGGCGCTCGACGAGGACGAGCGGTTCTCTGAGCCCCGCGTCGAACAGGTGGGCGAAAACGAGTACGAGGCGTACGTCGTCGCTTACCAGTTCGGTTTCGAACCCTCCCCGATCGTCGTGCCGGCGAACAGTACCGTGACGTTACACGTCACCTCACGCGACGTGATCCACGGCTTCGAGGTGGTCGGCACGAACGCGAACACGATGGTCGTCCCGGGAGAGGTTTCCGAGATCACGGTCGAGACGGCGGAACCGACCGAATACGGGCTCCTCTGTAACGAGTACTGCGGCGCGGGCCACCACGTCATGGAGGGGAAGATCCACGTCGTGAGCCAGTCGGAGTTCGAGAACCGCGGGGGTGACTCGGCGTGAGCACCGCCATCGAGTCCGAACGGACGTTCGTCGACAAGTTCCCGGACGAGGCGCGCGTCGTCCGCGCGGCCTTCCTGAGCGCCTTCTTCGCGCTGTTCCTCGGCGCGATCTTCGGGATCGTCCAGACGCTCCACCGGACCGACATCGCGCGCATCATCCCCTCGACGGACTACTACACCGTTCTCACCGCACACGGCGTTTTCATGGTGATCAGCTTCACGATCTTCTTCCTCGTCGGGCTGTTCACCTGGGCGCTGACGCGCAGCCTAGATCGGCCCCTGATCAACATCAAAATAACGTGGACGTGGTACGGTCTGATGGCGGCGGGCATGACGCTCACCGGGATCTCGATCCTCGCCGGGTTCGTCGACTCCATCGACATGAGCGCGGACGTGCTGTTCACCTTCTACGCGCCGCTTCAGGCGCATCCGCTGTTTTACACGGGGCTCGTGGTGTTCATCGTCGGCACGTGGATCGCCGGCGCCGACTGGTTCCGGACGTTCCTCGCGTGGCGGAGCGACCACCCCGACCAACGGATTCCGCTTCAGGCGTTCATGGTGTTGACGACGATGACGATGTGGTACATCGCCACGTCCGCCGTGGCAGCCTCGGTGCTGCTGTTCCTGCTCCCGTGGTCGCTCGGCCTGATCGACCAGGTGAACCCGACGCTCACTCGGACGCTGTTCTGGTTCTTCGGCCACCCGGTCGTCTACTTCTGGCTGATGCCGGCGTACATGCTCTGGTACACCGTGCTGCCGAAGATCGCCGGCGGGCGCCTGTTCAGCGACCCGCTCGCTCGCGTGGTGTTCGTGCTGTTCCTCCTGCTTTCGACCCCGGTCGGGATCCACCACCAGTACCTCGACCCCGGAATCGCGGAGGGGTTCAAGTTCATCTCGATGACGAACACGATGTTCCTGCTACTGCCGAGCCTGCTCACCGCCTTCACCGTCGTCGCGAGCGTCGAGTACGGCGCCCGTCAGAACGGCGGTACCGGACTGCTGGGCTGGCTCACGAACCTCCCGTGGCGGAAGCCGGAGTTCACCGGTATGATGCTGGCCGGGCTGATGTTCGCCGCGGGCGGCTTCTCCGGCATGGTGAACGCCGGGATGAACATCAACTACCTCATCCACAACACGCTGTGGGTCCCCGGCCACTTCCACCTCACCGTCGGGACCGCGGTCGCGCTGACGATGATGGCCGGGACGTACTGGATCTGGCCGCAGATCAGCAACAAACCGATCTACAGCCGCACGATCGGGCTGTTCCAGGTAGTGCTCTGGTTCATCGGCATGGCGCTGATGTCGAACGCGATGCACGCGCAAGGGCTGCTCGGCGTGCCGCGCCGGACCGCCGAACCGGAGTACACCGGCTTCGACTACCCGACGATGTTCGGCGGGTTCGAGGAGCTCAACATCCAGATCGCGATCGGCGGGACGCTGCTTTTCATCTCGACGATCCTCTTCCTCGGGAACCTCGTGTTGACGATGGGGAACCCGACGGTCTCCGGGCTCGCGGAGACGCTTCCCACACCGGTCTCCGGACCGGAGGACGCCCCGCAGGTGCTCGATAACCTTCGCCTGTGGGTGAGCATCGCGGTCGTGCTGGTCGTGCTCGCGTACGCCCTCCCGATCGCGGCGATCATCAGCCGCGGCGGCCTGCTCGGCCCCGGCGTCGGCACCTATCCGGTGTGGCTCGTGCCGCTCGTCGACGCGTTGGCGAACGCGATCGAGCCGCTCGCCGGCACGGTCGGCGACGCGTCGGCCGCGTTCGCCGAGGTGGTCCGATGAGCGTCGACATCTCTCGCGGCGGGCTGCTCGTCACGCTCGCGATCTTCGGCGTGATCGTCTACGAGCTGCGCACCGTGCTCGATTTCATCGGGATCGAACTCCCGATCATCCCCTACATGGCCGCCGTCTTCGTCCTCGCCGGCGCCTCGGTCTGGTACGTCACGCTGAAGGGCGGGTGGCGGACCGAACCCGAGGGCGACAGGCCTGCGTAGCGACGCGGGCGCCGTCGCTCACGCTCTCCTCGCTTCCCGTTTCACCTCCGGAGCCGGTGTTCCCGACAGAAGCAGTTATGCCCGTCCGCGACCGATCGTGCGCATGGAATCCAATACTGCCGCAGACGCGTCCGAAGCGACCGGCGGCTCCGCGGACGCTCAGCGTCCGGTCTCGCTGTCGGACGAGGCCGACCTCGACGCCTTCGTCGGCGACGCGGCCGTCGCGCTCGTGGAGTTCTACACCGACGGCTGCGGCATCTGCGCGAGCATGGAACCGGTGATCGGGAACGTCGCTCGCGGCGTCGAGGCCGACCTCGCGGTCGGGCTGGTGAACCCCCGCGACGACCCGCCGCTGGTCGAGCGGTTCGACGTGCGGAGCGTCCCGCTGTTCGTCCTCTTCGTCGACGGCGAGCCGGTCGCACGCCGCGCCGATGGGTTCGTCCCCGGCGACGAGCTGACGGCGTGGGTCGAGGAACACGCGGTCTGAGAGGCTGAATCGTCGGTTCGACCCCTTCCGGGGTGTTCGGCGCGTCGGCGGCGCCTCCGAAGCCCCGTCCGTTCGCCAGCACAGCTTCTTGTTGTTGATTCCCGCAGAAGCGAGGGGTACTCGCCGCTGCGTTCAGCGGGCCGCCACGCTCTCCGTTAGTCGACGTTCAAATCACCAATCTCCGGGATAACAGCCACCACAGCGCTATTTATGCCGACAGGCGCCGATAAACCGTCATGATATCCGGGACGGAACTCATCCCCTTACAGATCGCTATCGCCGATCGAGTACTCTCGACCGTTCTCCAGGGAGCCACCGTGGCCGGGTTCATCGGGGTAAGCGCTCTCGCCGCTCACCTGCTGGTCCGAGCCTTCCGGACCGAGGGCGGCGGTCTCCGCGTTCGCGACGCGCAGATCATGTTGGCGGGCGCGAGCCTGCTGTTCCTCACGGGATTCACGAACCTGGTCCTCTCCGACGGCGCTCCCAGCGAGAGCCTCGCGGCCGTCGCGCTGGGGTTCGCGGGCGTCGCGTATCTGCTCTACACCACGGGTCCGGAGCTGTTCGAGCGGGCCGACCGAGACGAGACGCATCGGCTCGTCGACGACACGTCACACTAGCTCTCCGCTCCGTCACGCGGCTTCCCTGTGCTGGCCGAATCACGCCCCTTCTCCGATCGTTTCGACCGATACGCGCTCTGTACTCAGAGCGACCCGCCAACGCGAACACCACCGAAGCCCCAGTCGCTCGGCTGTACATCTCGGTTTATCAATCGCCGATCGACGCGAACACCACCGAAGCCTCAGTCGCGAGGCGGGCGCACGCTGGGGGCAGTCCTCGCTCGTTCGCTCCGCTCGCTCGCTGCGGGCCTTCCGTCGCCTGCGCCCGCCTCGCGACTGCCCCTTCGAGTCGCGCCCCCGACAACACCGCAACCGCAGCCTCACGCCTCCCCAGCCTCGTCGCTGGCGGCTGGCGCCGCCAGCGACTCCCTCGCGCGTGCTCCTCGCGCCCGACGGGCGCTCGGAGGCACGCGCCGTCGCACCGCCCTGCGTTTATAAATAGACGCTCGACACAATTCCCTCGAACCCCGCTCGACGGAACCCTTTTGAGCCGGACCGGCGTATCTGTGACCGATATGGGACTGGGCTCGGACATGTACCGACAGCAGATCCTCGACCACTACAAGAACCCGCGCAACTACGGGGAACTCGAGGATCCGGACTTCACGCACGTCGGCGAGAACCCCTCCTGCGGCGACACGATCCGGATGGAGGTGCGGCTCGACGACGCCGAGGAGACGGTCGAGGCGGTGCGGTTCACCGGCGACGGCTGCGCCATCTCGATGGCCTCGGCGAGCATGCTCTCGGAGCGGCTCCACGGGATGCCCGTCGACGACCTCGACGCGCTCGACACCGACGACGTCACCGAGATGCTCGGCGTCGACATCTCTCCGATGCGCGTGAAGTGCGCGGTGCTCGGGCGGCAGGTCGCGCAGGACGGCGCGAAGATCCACCGGGGCGAGCTCGACCCCGACGACCGCACGATTACGGAGGAGTAGCCGGCCGCGGCCGCCGGCTCTCGGCCGCCTCGCGGCGCCCGTCCCGAGCCCACCGGACTTTTGCCCGCGAACAACGTTCGTCCGCCCATGAGCGACGGCTTCGACAAGGAGGCGGAACGCGAGAAGCTCCGCGAGAAGTTCGCCGAGGACGAGCAGAAGCGCGAGCACACCCAGCGGATGTCCGAACTCCTCCTGAAGGGCGCGACGATGACGAACCGCCACTGCGGGGAGTGCGGCGACCCAATCTTCCGCCACGACGGCCGCGAGTTCTGCCCCACCTGCGGGAACGAGGTCGGCGGCGCGTCGGCCGCGGACGCCGGCGAGGCGCCGACTGATGCGGGCGACGCTCCACCCGCCGAGCCCGCGACCTCAGCCGACGAGGACCCGCAGGTCGGCGCCGACGCCGCGGCCGAGAACGGCGCGGTCGGTGGGGACGCGACCGACGCCGCCGCGAGCGACGCCGGTCGGTCGGGAGCGTCCGCGTCGAGCCCCGCGCAGTCACAACCCTCGGCGCCGCCCCAGCGGTCGGCGTCCCGAGGGACCGAGGCCCGGTCCGCCGACGACCCGCAGGCCGAGACCCGCCGGTCGCCTCCGTCGCCGTCGGCGGCGGACGCCGAGAGCGTCGGCGCGGCCCGCGCGTCGCTGACGCGGACGCTGACGCGCTTCGCCCGCGCGGCCGAGGAGACGGACGACCCGCGACGCGCCCGGGACCACCTCGAAGCGGCCCGCGAGGCGGCCGAGGCGCTCGCGGCGCTGGACTGAAACCGCTCACAGACTGCTCCGACGGGTCGCTGGGGAATACCACCAGCCCCGCCCGACCGCACAGCACCTCACACCTCCCCGGCCTCGTCGGCCTCCCCACGGTCGGCCGACTCCAGCGAGGGACCAGCGGCCCCTCTGGCAGTCGGGCGCAGCCCGACGACCCCGCGCGTGCTGTCTCGCTGCCGCCGGGAGCGACCGCTCGCAGGCACTCGCCACCGCGATCGTACTCGCAGACAGGTCCGGCGTTATCGCCCGCTCTCGACGGCGACGCGCATGTCGGCCGCCAGTCGCTCGGCGCGGTCGGCGTCGGCGGACTCGGCGTAGATCCGGATCTTCGGCTCGGTGCCGGAGGGGCGGACGAGCACCCACGCGTCGCCGTAGTCGAGCCGGTAGCCGTCGGTCGTGTTCGGCTCCGCCTCGGCGGTCTCGACGTACGCCCGCGCGGCCGAGAGCATCTCGTCGCGCTCGCCGTCGTCCGCGTACTCGACGTTCTCCCGCACGAAGTGGTAGTCGGCGTACGGCGCGACGACCTCGCTGACGGGGGCGCCGTCCGCGGCCGCGAGCAGTTCGAGGAACCGCGCGCCGATGTACGCCCCGTCCCGCGAGAGCCGGTACGGCGGGAAGAAGACCCCGCCGTTGCCCTCGCCCGCGATGGGGACGTTCGTCCCCTCCTCGTGGAGCTCGCGGGTGCGGGTGATGATGTTCGTAGCGCCGATGGGGGTCAACTCGAGGTCGGCGTCGTTGGCGGCGCAGACGTCGACGAGCCGCTGGGAGACGTTGACCGCGCTGACGACCGCGTCGCCGGGTTCGAGGCAGGCGTCGGCCAGTGCCGCCAAGGAGGTGTCGCCGTCGACGAACTCGCCGTCCTCGTCGACGAACACGGCCCGGTCCGCGTCCCCGTCGTGGGCGATCCCCACGTCGGCGTCGGTGGTCGCCACCAGGCGCGAGAGGTCCGCGAGGTTCTCGGGCACCGGCTCGGAGTCGCGGCCGGGGAAGCGCCCGTCCGGGGTCGCGTTCGCGGTCAGCACCTCGCAACCCAGCTCGCGGTAGATCCGCGGAGACGCGACCGACGCGGCGCCGTGGCCCGGGTCGACCGCGACCGTCAGGTCGGCGTCGGCGACCGCCTCGGCGTCGACCGCAGCGGTCAGCTGGGCCGCGTAGTCGTCGACGACCCCCTCGACCGGCGTCGTCGCGCCCGCCGACCGCCAGTCGGCGTGGTCGTACTCGTCGTCGAGGACGCGCCGCTCGATCCGCTCTAACACGTCGACGGAGAGCTCGACGCCGTCGTCGCCGACGAGCTTGATCCCGTTGAACTCCGGCGGGTTGTGCGAGGCGGTGACGAGGACGGCGGGGACGCTCGCCGACTCGCAGTAGTTGCCGACCGCCGGCGTGGGGACGACCCCGAGGCGGTCGACGTCGCAGCCGACCGCGGCGAGCCCGCTCGCGGCCGCGTTCGCGAACAGCTCGCCGGTGGTCCGCGTGTCCCGG
Organism: Halorubrum sp. ASP1; assembly: GCF_005435135.1. NCBI lineage: Archaea > Methanobacteriati > Methanobacteriota > Halobacteria > Halobacteriales > Haloferacaceae > Halorubrum > Halorubrum sp. ASP1. The sequence goes on from NZ_SGUA01000018.1 coordinate 15,899, forward strand.
GCGACGGCGACGCGGTCGGCGTCCCACACCGTCCCGGCCGCCTTCGCGATGTCGAGGACGAGCGCGGGCGTGAGGTACCGCAGCGCGACCCCGCGGATGCCGCTCGATCCGAACAGCTCCATGCGAGGCCATCCGCCGGCCGAGGGGAAAGCGGTTCCGAACCGCCGCGGCCGCCCGCCGGGAGCGACGGGACGGAGCCCGCCGCGACGACGCGTGCGGTTCATGGCGGTGGCGCCCGTTCGCCCCGTATGGACCACACGCGACGCGACGCGCTCGCCGGGGGCGCGCTCGCCCTGTCCCTCGCGACCGCGGGCTGCCTCGACTTCGCCGCGGGCGACGGGCCGCAGGGCCCCGAGGGCACGCCGGCGACGCTGACCTGCGACGACGACGGGTTCGTCCGCCTCGATCGGCCGTTCGAGGCGCCGGTCACCGAGACCCTCGTCGAGACGGGCGAGACCACCGTGGAGCTCTCCTCCGAGGGGACGGCCGAGACGTACGGCCAGTCGTTCCGGCTCGTCCTCCGGAACACCGGCGACGCCCCGACGCCAACGCGCGGCGAGGCCGCCTACTCGATCCAGCGCGAGACGGGCGAGGGGTGGCTCGACGTCCGCGGGTCGACGACCGGTCGGGCGGTCGAACTCCCCCGGAGCGAGTCGACACTCGACACGAGTTCGGCGTACGCCTGGGACGTCACGCTGACCGAGTCGGGCATCGCCGAGGCCGTCGACGGCGTCGACCTGGCGGTCTGTCCGCCGCTCGGCCCCGGGAGCTACCGGTTCGTCTACTGGGGGCTCGTCGACGCGCCGCCGATCGGCGCGGCGTTCGAACTGGTCGGGTGAGGCGGGGCCGACGCCCGACCGGAGCGTCGCCGAGGGGGCGGCTCGGAGGCGGCTCAGAACGGCCGCCAGTCGGAGGGCTTGCCGACCCGGCCGCGGACGCGGAACTCCCGGTCGTCGTCGTCCACGCGGGTCTCGACGACGACCTCGAACGGCTCGTGGAGGGTGTGGACGACCTGCTCGTCGTGGGCGGTCGAGCCGACGACGCCGACGAACGGCCACCCCTCGCCGGAGGTCTGCGAGGTCATCACCCTGGTGAACCGGTAGATCCGCTCGGGCTCCCAGTACATGAGTAGCTGCGAGAGCGAGTAGACGCCGACGGCGCGGTCGCGGCCCGCCGAGGACTCGACGACGTCGGTGAACTTGATCCCGATGTCGGTGAGGTTGCCCGCGCTGGCGACGTACTTCGTCGTCGGGGTGTCCTCGCGCTTGTCGCCCTGCTCGTGGGTGACGCAGTCGATGACGACCACGTCGTCGCCGTCGCGTCCCGTCAGCCCCTCGTAGTCGTCGCGGACCTTCTCCGCGGTCCGCCCCGTCGAGATGACGACCGGGCCGTCGGACCACGCCGCGAGCAGTCGGTTGAACAGGTCGTACTTCCCGCTCATCGGGGGACCGCTGATGAGGACGCTGTCGGCACCGCGGACAGCGTCGGGAAGCACGGTCATGTGTCGAGTGTGAGAGAGTGCGGGGTAAAACCCTTCCGAGGGATCACTTCCGCAGCATCGAGGGGAGGTCGAGCGACGACGGCGGGCCCTCCGGCGGTTCGTCGGTAAGTGTCAACTCGCGTATCGCACCGGGGAGCGCGGCGGGCACCGGCGACTCCCGCGGCTCGCCGAGCCCGTCGACCAGCTCCGCCCAGACCTCGTCGGCCTCGGGGTCGTCCCGCTCCGCCGTCGCTTCGAGCGCCTTCGTCCGGCCCTGGTCGTACGCCAGTTGGATGATGCTTCGGTCGTACTCGCCGTCGAAATCCCGGAGCACGCGGTCCAGCTCCGCCGGCCGGGGGTCGCCGACGCACGACGCCACGCCCAGCGCGAAGGCGCGCTCGACGGCCTCCTCCCGGGAGAGGTCGTCCCACTCAGTGCCGAACGTGCGGGCGTACATCAGTGCGTCACCGTCGCTGCCGAGCCCACGCGGAGCCCCACGTCGGTGAACTCCACGTCCTGGATGTCGGTGTCGACGTCCGTCCCTCGCATCTTCAGTACCTGGATCCCGCGCCGCATCCCCTCGTCCTCGAGGTAGTTGTGCATGAAGACGACGCCGTGCGCGAGGTAGTGCTCCTCCGAGTAGGCGCTCGGGTCGGTCATCTCCGATATCAGGAGCGTCGTGGCGTCGGTCCGCTTCAGCGAGGAGAGCAGCTGGATCATCGTGTCCTCGTCGTCGTCGAGGAGGAACCGCAACAGCATGGTCGAGTCGAAGACGACCCGGTCGATGTCGCGGGAGTTGATGAAGCCGGTGAGCCGGTTGGTGACGCCGGACCGGTCGCGGCGGTCGCCGGGGAGCCCGAAGAAACGGCGACCGTCCGACGAGAAGGAGTCGAGGAAGGTGACGCGGTCGGAGTCGAGCGCGCGGTCGAACCCGAACTCGTAGCCGCTCATGTCCTCGCGAATCCCCTCCTTGGTCTCGTGCATGCTGATGTAGAGGACGTCTTCGCCGTTCCGGGCGCCCTGGGCCGCGAACTGCGAACAGAAGGTCGTTTTGCCGCTCCCGGGCGGCCCGCTCACCACGTACAGCCGACCGTCGGGAAACCCGCCGTCGACGAGGCCGTCGAACCCCGGGACGCCGCTTGAGACGCGCATACGTACGTGACACGTTGGGCCGCTGATAAGCGTTGGCACCCGGTTCTCACGGGTGAGAACCGATCGGCCGCGGCGGCCCGGCGCGGCCGACGGCCGGATCCGCCGTCTACGCCTCCGCGGCGTCGACGTCGTCGAGGTCGGCGGCGAGCGCGTCGTCGACGTCCGGCGAGACCCACACGACGAACCGGTCGTCGGACTTGACGATGCCGCGGACGCCCTCGTCCTCGACGGTGGTGCCCCGGTCGACGTCCTCGGGCGAGACGTCGCGGACCTGGAACACCTCGTCGACCATCCAGCCGACGGTGCCGCCCTCGTCGATCTCGGCGTCGTCGAAGACGACGATCCGCTCGCGCTTCCCGTCCCCCTCGATGTCGAACAGGGTCTTCGGGTCGACGATCGTCGTCGTCCGGCCGCGGAGGTCCATCACGCCCTCGACGTGGTCCGGCGAGTTGGGGATCCGCGTGAGCTCGCCCGCGTCGACGATCTCGTCGATGACGCCGATGTCCAGACAGTACGTCCCGTCGCCTAGCCCGAACTCCAACACCTTGGTCGGTTCGGCCTCCGCCTCTGTGGCTGCCATGCCCACACCTGCGGTAAACCGACAAATAACCGTGTTCCCTGAATTATCAGGGGTGATTACTGGGTCCGTGGATTTATGCTGATTCTGCGCCCGCCCTGTGACATGAGCAGGACGACGGATCGGCGCGGCGGTCGGGACGGGTCGCCGCGGGTGGTGGTCGTCGACGACTCCCCGTTCATGCGGGGGCTGATAAGCGACCTCCTGAGCGACGCCGGGGTCGCGGTCGTCGGCGAGGCGGGGGACGGTGAAGAGGCGCTCTCGGTGGTCGCCGAGACCCGTCCGGACGTCGTCACGATGGACGTGGAGATGCCCGGGATGGGGGGACTCGAAGCGGTCGAGCGGCTGATGGAGGAGACGCCGACGCCGGTGTTGATGCTGTCGGCGCACACCGACGAGGGCGCGGAGGTCACATTCGAGGCGCTGGACCGCGGGGCGGTCGACTTCTTCGCGAAGCCCGGCGGCGAGGTGTCGACCGGCGTCTCGCGGGAGTCCGACCGGCTCGTGGAGGCGGTACGCTCGGTCGCGGGCGCCGACCTCGACGCCGCGACCCGGGAGCGCGACGACCCCAGCGGGGCGGCGTCGCGGTCGCCGGACGCGGGCTCCGACGCGGACGGAGCGGCCGTCGACGAACCGTTGACAGTGGTGATCGCGGCCTCGACCGGCGGCCCGAACGCGGTCGAGCGCGTGCTGTCGGCGCTGCCGATGGCGGACTGCCGCGTGGTGATCGTCCAGCACATGCCGGAGGCGTTCACCTCGCGGTTCGCGAAGCGGCTCGACGCCGCCTCCGCGTACGACGTGCGGGAGGCGAGCGACGGCGCGCGGATCGGCGCCGGCGAGGCGCTCGTCGCCCGCGGCGGGAGCCACACGGTGATCGACAGCTACCGGGCGGGCCGGCTCCGCGTCAAACTCGACGCGGACGACGACACCCACACCGTCACCCCCGCGGCCGACGTGACGATGCGGTCAGCCGCAGAGGTGGTCGACGACCCGCTCGTCGGCGTCGTGTTGACCGGGATGGGGTCGGACGCCGCCGAGGGCGTCCGCGCGATGGCCGACGCCGGGGCGCGCACGCTGGCGCAGAGCGAGGACACCTGCGTCATCTACGGGATGCCGAAGCGCGCGGTCGAGACCGGCGGGGTCGACGCGGTGTACGACCTCGACGACGTGGCCGGCGCGATAGTCGGGGGTGAGGCCTGATGGACTCCCACCGCGCGGCGTTCGTCGCCGAGGCCGAGGACGGCATCACCGACCTCAACAACGCCTTACTCGCTCTGGAGGCCGACCCCGAGGACGCCGAGGCGATGGACGACGTGTTCCGCGTCGCCCACACGCTGAAGGGGAACGCGGCGGCGATGGGGTACGAGGACGTCTCCGACTTCGGGCACGCGCTGGAGGACCTGCTGGACGCGGTCCGACAGGGCGAGCGCGAGGTGACGCCGGAGCTGATGGACCTCCTCTTCGAAGGGGTCGACGCCGTCGAGGCGATGGTCGAGGAGATCGCCGACGCCGGCGAGGTGTCGACGGACCCCTCCGACCTCGAATCGCGGCTGCGCGAGATGGAGGAACACGGCACCGTCGGCGGCGGGGACGGCGCCGACGGCGGAAGCGAGGACGCGGCAGAAGCCGACGATCAAGACGCTGATGCCGAGGACGCCGACGCCGAGGAGCCCGACGACGGCGACTCCGGCGGCGACGCCGACGACGCCCCGGACCTCTCGGTGCCGGAGCCGCCGGCGGGCGCGGCCGACCTGCCGGACCCGGTCGCGTACGCGGACGTGACGATCGGCGACGCCCAGATGCCGGGCGTCGACGCGGCGCTCGTCCTCCAGGCCCTCGACGAGCAGTTCGACGGCCACGCGACCGACCCGTCGCCGGAGGCGCTGGAGGACGGCGAGTACGACGAGTCGTTCGACGCCTTCGTCGGCGGCGCCGACCCCGACGTCGTCGCAGAGGGGCTCCGGGCGCTCACGCAGGTCGAGTCGGTCGCCGCCGTCGCGGTCGGCGACTCGGGCGACGCGGACGACGAGGAACCCGAGTCGGTCGACGCCGATGCGGGCGATGCGGCGGAGGACGACACAGCAGCGGACGACGCAGCGGGGGGCGACCCGGCCGACGACGACGACGCGGCCGCCGACCCGACGCCCGCCGAAGCAGCCGATGAAGCGAGTTCGGACGAGGAGGCCGACGAGGCGGACGAACGGTCCGACGACGGCGGCGACTCCGGCTCCGCCGGGGGGTCCGACTCCAAGTCCGGCGACGAGATCAAGTCGATCCGCGTCGACGTCGACCAGGTCGACGAGCTGTACGGCCTCGTCGAGCAGCTGGTGACGAGCCGGATCAAGCTCCGCCGGGAGATAGAGGGGACGGACGCGGAGTCCGACGCCTTAGACGAGCTCGACAAGCTCGCCTCCAGCCTCCAGGACACGGCGATGGACATGCGGCTCATCCCGTTCTCGCAGGTGTCCGACTCGTTCCCGCGGCTCGTGCGCGACATCTCGCGGGACCTCGACAAGCGGATCGACTTCGAGATCGAGGGCGACGACGTGGAGTTGGACCGCACGATCCTCACGGAGATGCGCGACCCGCTCGTCCACGTCCTGCGGAACGCGGTCGACCACGGGATCGAGCCGCCCGAGGAGCGCGAGGCCGCCGGCAAGGACCCGACCGGTCGCGTGGAGCTCACGGCCGAGCGCGAGCGCGACCACGTGATCATCGAGGTCTCGGACGACGGGAGCGGACTCGACCCCGACCAGCTCCGCGACAAGGCGGTCGACGAGGGCGTCAAGAGCCGCGAGGCGGTCGAGGCGATGGAGGACGGCGAGGTGTACGACCTCGTCTTCCACCCCGGCTTCTCCACCGCGGACGAGGTCACCGACGTCTCCGGCCGCGGCGTCGGGATGGACGTGGTCCGGACGACCGCCCGCGACCTCGACGGCTCCGTCTCGATCGAGAGCGAGCCGGGCGAGGGGAGCACGGTCCGCTTCCGGCTGCCCGTCACCGTCGCCATCGTGAAGGTGATGTTCGTCGACGTCGGCGGCACGGAGTACGGCATCCCGATCAAGTCGATCGCGGAGGTCGCCCGCGCCGACGACGTCGAGGAGGTCCACGGCGACGAGGTCGTCAGACACGAGGACGACCTCTACCCGGTCGTCCGGCTGAACGAGCGGCTCGGCGAGATAGACGCGACGGCGGCCGAGTCGACCCCGACCGAGTCGCCCGCCGCGGACGGCGGCGTCGCGGTCGACGAGCCGGGCGACGACGGGTTCGTCCCGGCCGATCCCACGGCGGCCGACTCCGCCGACGAGCCCGGCGGGGACCCGACCGACGACGGCATGCTCGTCCGCATCCGCGAGGAGACGCGCCAGGTCGCGCTCCACTGCGACGCGGTGTTAGACCAGGAGGAAGTGGTCGTCAAACCCCTCGACGGCCCGCTCTCGGGGACGCCGGGCCTCAGCGGCACGGCGGTCCTCGGCGACGGCGACGTCGTGGCCGTGCTCGACGTGGTGAGCCTATGAGCCGGTCGACGGACGACGGCGAGACGGCGTTCGAAGGCGTGCTCCGCCAGATCGACGACACGGTCCCGTTCGAGCCGGGGTACTACAACGAGTCGTACCTCGACCGCCGGATCACGGCGCGGATGCGCCGCCGCGACACCGAGTCGCACGCCGAGTACGAGCGCATCCTCCGCGAGGACGCCGAGGAGCGGCAGGCGCTGATGGACGCGCTCACGATCAACGTGACGGAGTTCTTCCGCAACCCGGAGATGTGGGACGTGCTCCGCGACGTGCTGCGCGAGCGGACCGCGGACCAGCGGCGCGTGCGCGTCTGGTCCGCGCCCTCGGCGGACGGCCGCGAGCCGTACTCGGTCGCGATGTTGGCCTGCGACGACCCCGAGATCGACGAGTCGCGCGTGGAGGTGCTCGGCTCCGACATCAGCGAGGAGGCGCTCGACAACGCCCGTGACGGCGTCTACCACACGACGCGGACGACCGACATCGCCGAGGAGCTCGAACCGCTCTCCGATCCGGACCGCTACGTCGAGCGCGACGGCGACACGTTCCAGGTCCGTGCCGCGGTCAAGCGACTCGTCGACTTCGAGACGCACGACCTGATCCGCGACGGCGCCCGCGACCCGTTCGACGTGGTGTTGTGCCGGAACCTGCTCATCTACATCGACGTCGACCACAAGTCGGCCCTGTTCGACACGTTGGAAGCGTCGCTCGCCGACGACGGCGTCCTCGTCTTAGGGATGACCGAGAGCGTCCCCCCGGACCGGAGCGACCGCTACGAACCAATCGACAAGCGACGGCGGGTGTTCGGGAGGCGCTGATGTCGCTGTACCAGCACGCTCGGGACGGGAACGTAGACAGCATCCGAGACGCGCTCGCGAGCGACAGCGCGGCCGTCCGGAGGCGCGCCGCCGAGTTCCTCGGGGAGATCGCCGACGAGAGCGATCAGGCGACCGTCGACGCGCTGCTCCGCGCGGCGACGACGGACGACGACCCCGAGGTCCGCGGGGCCGCGGTCGACGCGCTCGACGAGATCGGCGAGGCCGCGCTCCAACAGCTCCTCGAGGAGCTGACGGGGGGCCGCAGCGACTCGGAGGCCGAGTGGGTGACCGCCCAGAAGTTCGCCCGCGCGCTGGAGGCCGACCGCCCGGAGCTCCGGATGGCGGCGGCGAACGCGCTCGGGCGCCTCGACGACGCGAGCGGCCTCCAACCGCTCGTCACCGCGCTCGACGACGAGGACCCCCGCGTCCGGCTCCGCGCGGCGCAGGCCTGCGGGACCTTCGCCGACCCCCGGGCGATCCCGGGGCTGCGAGAGCGCCTCGACGACGCTGAGCCGCGGGTCCGGCGCGCCGCGGCGAACGCCTTGGGCACGATCGGGACCGACGAGGCGCTGTCGCCCCTCCTCGACCTGCTCGACGACGGCGACGAGTCGATCCGCCGGATCGCGGCCGGCGCGCTCGGGAAGGCGAGCACCCCGGAGCCGGTCGAGCCGCTCGCGCGGGCGCTCGGCGACGAGAGCGGGGTCGTCCGCAACGCCGCCGTCTACTCGGTGATCGAACTGCTCTCGAACGTGCCGACCCAGCAGAGCCACGCGGTCCGCGACCAGGTGGTCTCGGAGCTGAAGGCGGCCGACGACGCGACCGTCGTCGAGCCGCTGGTCGAGATCCTCACCGAGGGCCGGCAGTCCCGCCAGCGGCGGAACGCGGCGTGGATCCTCGGGCGCGTGGCCGACCCGGACGCGTCGGCGGCGGTCGAGGCGCTCGCCGACGCGCTGGCGGACGACGACCCGCAGACCGCGCAGTTCGCGGCCACGAGCCTGAAGAGCCTCGGCGGCCCGGTCGCCGAGGACCGACTGCTCGACAGGCTCGGGCCCGAACACCCGGATGACGCCCGCGCGAAGGCGGTGTTCGTCCTCGGACAGATCGGCGGGCAGGAGACGCTCAACCGGCTCGAAGAGTACGCCGACGACGACAGCCAGGCCGTCAGGAAGCGCGTGTTCTCGGCGGTCTCGAAGCTCCGCGCGGGGGGTCCCTAAATGGCGCAGAAGGACGGCGAGTACAAGATCACGGACACGCAGGCGAAGTTCGCCGTCGCGGTCCGCGAGGGCCGCAAGGTGAGCGACGTGTCGTGGACGCCCGGACGCGTCCTCCTCTCGAACCGGCGGCTAATCCTGGCCGGCAACGACGGGAAGCGGACCGTCCCGCTGTCGAAGCTGGAGCGGCTCGGCGGGCGCCACGACGCGAACCAGTCGGTCGCGCGCGTCTCCAACTACGTGAGCTTCGACCTCGGCGAGCAGGTGCTGCTCGTCGCCGCCTCGGACCACGAGCTGTTCGAGCGTGACGTGTACCGCGCGCTGCTCGACCAGAAGACCGTGATGGCGAAACACCCCGCCATCGAGGGGGGCGTCGTCCAGGACACCGAGTGGGAGCAGGCCCGCGTGAAGATCGACGAGAACGGGCTCAACGCGGCCCTAGAGCGCGGCGCGTTCGTGAAGTTCGACCTCGACGACATCAGCGGCCTCGACGCCGCGAAGCGCACGGTGAACGGCGAGAAGAAGCCCGTCATCGAGGTGTCGCACACCGACGACGAGGGGACGAGCATCGAGACGCACGTCGCCGGCGAGCCGAGCCGGATGCGGTTCGTCGAGTCGTGGCTCCGGAAGGGCGAGGAGCGCTCGTCGACGAACGTCGACCTCTCCAGCCGCGACCGCGAGGTGCTGATGGCGCTGTACTCCGGCGTCTCGCCGTTCGAGATCCCCTCGTTCCTCGGGATGGACGTCGACGACGTGGAGGAGACGTTCGAGCGGCTCGTCGAGTTAGAGGTCGTCGAGGAGGTCCGGATCCGCCGCGAGGTCGCGCTCAACTCCCGCGGCCGCAACATCGCCAGCGAGGCGATGAACGAGCAGTAGGCGCCCGATCTCCGGGAGCGACGGCCGCCCTGCCGCGCCACTGCTCTGCTGCCGCGCCGCTGCTCCGCCGCCGCGCCGCCCTGTCGGCGCGTCGAACCACGCTTAAGTCGCCGCCCGGCGCAGTACGGGCATGAGCTACGAGGCAGTGCTTTTCGACCTCGACAACACGCTGTACCCGTACGCCCCCTGTAACGAGGCGGGCAAGCGGGCCGCGCTCGACGCCCTCCGCGAGCGCGGGTACGAGCTGGACCGCGCGGCGTTCGACGACCTGTACGCGACCGGGCGGCGGGAGACGAAGCGCGAGACCGGCGGCACCGCGGCCTCGCACTCCCGACACGTCTACTTCAAGCGCGGGCTGTCCCGGCACGCCGGCGGGCCCGACCCCGCGGGCGCGCTGGCGGCCGGCGACGCCTACTGGAACGGCTTCCTCGGCGCGATGTCGCTCTGTGACGGCGTCGAGGCGGTCTTCGACGCCCTCGACGCGGCGGGGGCCGACGTCGCGGTCGTGACGAACCTCACCACGCGAGTCCAGCTTCGCAAGCTCGTGCGCCTCGGGATCGACGACCGGATCGACCTGCTCGTCACCTCCGAGGAGGTGGGCCGCGAGAAGCCGAGCGCGCTCCCGTTCACGACCGCGCTCGCGGCGCTCGACCACCGCCCGAGCGAGGCGCTGGCCGTCGGCGACAACGTCGAAACGGACGTCTCCGGCGCGGACGCCGTCGGCATCGACTCGGCGCTGTTCGTCGCCGACGGCGACGCGCCCCCCAATGCGGACCTCCCGGCGCGACAGCGCCCGGACCACCGGCTCGACGCCTTCGCCGACCTGACGGAGGTGGCGGCGTGAGCCCCGACGGCTCCGGCGCCGGCTCCGACCCGGACGCGAACCCGGACCTGCTGCGCGAGGCGCGCGAGGCGGTCGTCGAGTACGCCCCGGCGCTCGCCGACCTGACGCCCGGCCGGACCGGGAACCTGAGCGTCCGCGAGGGCGACCGCGTCGCCGTCACGCCCACCGGCGTCCCGTACGACTCCTTCGACGCGGTCGACGTGCCGGTGGTCTCGCTCGACGGCGAGCGGCTCGCCGGCCGGATGGCGCCGTCGAGCGAGGTGCCGATGCACACGGGCATTTACCAACACGACCGGCCCGGCGCGATCGTCCACACCCACTCGCCGTGGGCGACGACGATGGCGACGCTCCACCGGCGGCTCCCGCCGATCCACTACATGATCGCCGCGGTGGGCCGAGAGGTCCCGCTGGCGGATTACGCGCCGTACGGCACCGAGGAGCTGGCCGCGAACGTCGTCGCCGCGATGGCCGAGGCCGACTCCGACGCCGCAATCTTAGCGAACCACGGGCTCGTCGTCACCGGCCCCGACGTGGCGACGGCGGTCGAGAACACCCGCCACGTCGAGGACATCTGTCGGCTCTACCTGCGCGCGTCCGCCGTCGGCGAGCCGCACGTCCTCACCGACGAGCAGATGGCGACGGTCGAGGAGCGGTTCGAGAGCTACGGGCAGCAGCCCGACGCGGAGTAGAGCGGGCTGACGCGGAGCAGAGCGCCCCAACGTGGAGCAGAGCGGCCCGACACCGGGCGGCGCCGGCGCCGTCTTCGCCGCCGGTCGGCCGGTTCTATAAATACACGGGCGGCTACCGGATCGGTATGACAGATACTGAGCCGTCGCCGGCGGTCCGCGAGACCGCCGAGTCGATCGCGACCATGGAGATCCGCGGCGCGGCCACCATCGCCTCCGCCGCCGCCGAGGCGCTCGCCGACCAGGCCGCCGCCGCGGCCGAGGCGGACGCGACCGCGAGCGACCCCGAGGCGTTCCGCGCGTCGATGCGCGCCGCGGCGCGGACGCTCCGCGAGACGCGCCCGACAGCGGTGTCGCTGCCGAACGCCCTCCGCTACGTCCTCCAGCGGATGGAGGGCGACTCGGTCGACCGGCTCCGTCGGAGCATCGTCGACGCCAGCGAGTCGTTCGTCGACCAGCTCGACCGCGCGCAGGAGGACCTCGGGCAGGTGGGCGCGAACCGCCTCGCGGACGGCGACACGGTGATGACCCACTGCCACTCCACCGACGCGCTGGCGTGCATCGAGGCGGCCGTCGAACAGGGGAAGTCGATCTCGGCGGTCGTCAAGGAGACGCGCCCGCGCCAGCAGGGCCACATCACGGCCGAGGCGCTCCGCGAGATGGGCGTTCCGGTCACGCTCATCGTCGACTCCGCGGCGCGGCGCTACCTCGACGAGGTCGACCACGTCGTCGTCGGCGCCGACTCGATCGCGGCGGACGGCGGCGTGATCAACAAGATCGGCACCTCCGGGCTCGCGGTCAACGCCCGCGAGCGCGGCGTCCCGATCATGACCGCGGCCCAGACGATCAAGCTCCACCCGGAGACGCTGACGGGCCACACCGTCGAGATCGAGATGCGCTCGGAGGAGGAGGTGATCGAGCCGGGGACGCGCGACGCGATCGGCGATATCACCGTCGAGAACCCCGCGTTCGACGTGACGCCGCCGCGGTACATGGACGCGATCGTCACCGAGCACGGCCAGTTCCCCCCGGAAAGCATCGTGACGCTGATGCGGGAGCTGTTCGGCGAGGGCGCCGCCGAGCCGTGGGCCGAGCCATGAGCGGGCGCGACGGCGCTCCGGGCGACGACCCGCCGGCGGGCGACCCAGCCGACGGCGATCCCTCCAACGACGCCAACCCCGCCGAGGGCGAGGGCGTCGACGACTGGGACGAGACCGTCGCGGAGTGGGAAAGCGAGGTCGACGAGTGGGAAGGCGACCCCTCCGGCGACGCGAGCGACGCCGACGGCGACGCGGACACCCACGGCGACGCCGGTAACGGGACCGCCGCCGACGCCGCCTCCGACGACGACGTCGACCCCGCGATCGATCGCGACCCGGACCTGACCCCGGACGACGCCGACCGCGTGCCGAAGGTCGTCTCGGCGGGCCACATCAACTGGGACGTGACGATCCACGTCGACAGCCTCCCCGAGCCGGACGGCGAGACGCGGATCGACCGGCTCGAACAGTCCGGCGGCGGCAGCGCGGCGAACGTCGCGGTCGGGCTCGTCGACCTCGGCGGCCAGTCGGTCGTCTACGGCAGCGTGGGCGGCGACGAGTCGGGCGCGCTGGCGCTGCGCGAACTCGCGAGCGCCGGCGTCGACCCCGGACAGGTGCTCGTCGACGCCGACGAGCCAACCTCGGTGAAGTACGTCATCGTCGACGGCGGCGGCGAGCTGCTCATGCTCGCGAACGACGGCGCCAACGAGTCGTTCTCCGCGGCCGGGCTCGACCGCGACACGCTCGCGGCCGCCGACCACCTCCACCTCACCGGCCAGCAGCCCGAGACCGCCGCGGCGCTCGCGACAGCGGCGGCGGAGGCGGGCGCGACCCGCAGCTTCGACCCCGGTCGCCGCGTCGCCGACCGCGAGTTCGACGCCGCGCTCCACGCGAGCGACGTGCTCTTCGTAAACGACCGCGAGGCCGACGCGCTCGACGCGGCGACCGACGTGGACCCGTGGGAGCCGGACGACCGCGTCGTCGCGATCAAGCTCGGCGACGAGGGCGCGACGGTGCGGACGCCGCACGGCAGCGTCTCGCACCCGGGGTTCGACGCCGACCCGGTCGACACGACCGGCGCGGGCGACGCCTTCGCGGCCGGGTTCCTCGCGGCCGCGCTCCGGGAGCCGGAGATCACCGGCGACGGGTTCTCGCACGACCCGCGCGACTACCAGGTGCCGATACTCGTCGGCAACGCCTGCGGCGCCGTCGCAACCGAATCGGTGACCGCCCGCACCGACCTCTCGTGGGACCGCGTCCGCGAGCGGATGGGCGAGTCGCCCGAGACGGACCTCCTGATCGAAGTACGGGCCTGAACCGGGCGCGGGCGTCGTCCGCGGGTCGCACCCTCGCGCAGCGGCGCGGAGCGGGCCGCTCCACGTCGTTTTCGACCGAAACAGGAACGGTCGAGCCGTCCCCGGCGGATCAGATCCCGCCGGCGAGCCGGTCCGAGTCCGGGACGCCCTCGCCGTCGCGCACCGTCCCCGTTTCGCCCCAGCCGTCGGTGACGGAGAGCCGGGCCGCGTCGGGGAGCGGGTCGCTCGTGACCCGGATCAGCGCGGCCGAGTAGGTGATCGCGTCGCCGCAGGCGACGTCGTCGCTCCCCGGCCCCCGGACCGTCGCGTCCGCGACGAAGGTCCCGTCCTCGACGCCCATGCCGGTGCTATCGAACGTGATCTCGTCGTGACAGGTGTCGGGACCGACGGACTCGACGTAGACGAGCACCGACGCCGCGAAGTCGGTCTCCTCGACGAACGCGCGGACCGCTTCGGGCGCGTCGTCGAGGAGCCACGAGGCCTCCCCCTCCTCGGTGATCAGCGTGCAGAAGCCGCGCCGCTCGGTCCGGTCCCACGCGGGGCCCGAGAGGGCGGCACCGACCTGCCGGACGACCGTCGTTACCTCCTCGTCGTCGCTGTCGGCCCCGTCGCCGCCGTCTCCGTCGGTTCCGTCGCCGCCGTCTCCGTCGGTTCCGCGGCCGCCGTCGGTCCCGCTCCCGTCCGCCGGGA
>NZ_SGUA01000019.1:0-29475 GCF_005435135.1 Halorubrum sp. ASP1
GGGGAGTCCGGGCCCACGACCCCGCGGGCCCGGACTCCCCGACTCCCCGGCCCCTCGGTTCCGCGGTCGCCACGCCGCGTTCCGCGACTGCTTCCCCCGTCGATCGACGCCGTCCGGATCTCCGGTGATCGTTCGTTTCGATTTCCCGGTGTCTCCCCCGTCCTTTCGTGCGGTTCTGCGATTCGGGCGACCCTTGTCGAAGAGGATACTGTTATCCGGCTTCCTCCGCTACGCAGTGGCATGTTTACCGATCGCCGCAGACCGAGCCGGGACTCCGGCTCCGGTTCGGGCCGCGCCGTCCCGCTCGCCCGCCGCCGACCACACCCCCGACACCGAGCGCCTCGCGCTTCCGACGAGGTAGCCGCATGCGCGTAGTCGCGAAGTTCGGCGGCACGAGCCTCGGGAGCGGCGACCGGATCGAGCGCGCGGCCGACTCGGTCGCGAGCGCGGTCGCCGCCGGCCACGAGATCGCGGTCGTCGCGAGCGCGATGGGGTCGACCACCGACGACCTCCTCGACGACATCACCTTCGAGACGGACGACGCCGACCGGGCCGAGATCGTCTCGATGGGCGAGCGCACCAGCGTCCGGATGCTGAAGGCCGCGCTGTCGGTTCGAGACGTCAACGCCGTCTTCCTCGAACCGGGCCACCCGGACTGGCCGGTCATCACGGACGAGCTCGGCGAGGTCGACGTGGCGGAGACGAAGAAGCGCGCGCGGAAGGTCGCCGCCGACATGGACGGCGTCGTCCCGATCATCACCGGGTTCCTCGCCGAGGACCACGACGGCAACGTCACCACGCTCGGGCGCGGCGGGTCGGACACGACCGCGGTGATGCTCGGCAACTACGTGGACGCCGACGAGGTCGTGATCGTCACCGACGTCGAGGGCGTGATGACGGGCGACCCGCGCGTCGTCGAGGGCGCGCGCAACGTCGGGCAGATAACCGTCGACGAGCTGCGAAACCTCTCGTTTCGCGGGGCCGAGGTCGTCGCGCCCTCCGCGCTCTCGTACAAGGACGAGGACCTCGCCGTCCGGGTCGTCCACTACCAGCACGGCGACCTCCTCCGGGGCGGCACCCGGATCGAGGGCGAGTTCGAGAGCCTGATCGACATGCGCGAGGAGCCGCTGGCGTGTCTCACCATCGCGGGCCGGGCGATCCGCAACCGACCCGGGATCCTCTCGGAGCTTTCGAACGCGCTCCGCGCCGAGGAGATCAACATCGACGCGGTCGCCTCCGGCATGGACTCGGTCACCTTCTACGTCGACGTCGAGGTCGCCGAGACCGCCGAGGCGCTGCTCCACGAGGCGGTCGTCACCGACGAGGCGCTCTCCTCGGTCACCGTCGCCGACCCCATCGCCGTGATCCGCGTCACGGGCGGCGAGCTCCCCAACCAGTCCGGCGTCATCCAGGACATCATCGCGCCCATCGCGGACGCCGGGATCAACATCATCGACCTGATCACCAGCGCCACCTCCGTCGCGGTGTTCGTCGACTGGGACGACCGCGAAGAGGCGCTCGGCATCGTCCAAGAGCGGTTCGACTGACCGGATCGATCCGACCTCACCGGCTCTCAGCCGCCCTCCTCCGGATCGAACCGATACCGCGTCGTCGCGCCGTCGATCCGCGGTCCCGAGCCGACCGCCCGGAACCCGACCGCCTCGGCCGCGTCGGCCGCGGTTCCGTCGGCCGGCAGGACGGCTTCGACGGTCATCCCTTCCCGGGTCGCGAACCCCACCGGCTCCTCGAACAGGCGCTCGACCGGGTCGGGGGCGCCCTCGACGTTCGTCACGTGGACGACGCCGTCCCGCACGTCGAACGCGACGAACCCCGCGACCGCGTCGACCGCGGTGTCGTCGCCGGCGTCCGCGTCGGCCCCGTCGGTCACGCCGACGCGAACCGACCGATCGTGGATCATGTCGCGGACGACGCCCTCGGGGCGCCCCGTCATCGACGCGAGGGCCGCGGCGTCGGCCTCGACCCCGTCGCGAACTCGCATACCTCCGCACTCTCCCCCGACGACATAAAATCGCCGCCCGGTCGCCGCGGACCGGATGATTTTAACGACCGGCGCGCCCAGTGGCACGCATGAACAAATCGACCCAGATCGTGGTTGGTACGATCGGCGTCTCGGCCGTCCTCTCGGTGCTCATCGTCCTCTCGTACGTCTTCGCCTGATGTTCTCGTCCCGGTCGCTCGACGACGACCTCGCGGCGGTCCGCGACCGGTACGCGCCCGGGTCGCCCGTCCTCGACGTCGACGCCGACTTCGAGACGCTCCCGCCGGCGGCCGCGGAGGACCTCGGGCTCTTCGTCGACGGGCTCGACCCCGCCTCCTACCCGGCCGAGTGGCTCCCGGACTCGGTCCCGGACCTGCTCCGGAAGCACGCCGGGCCGGCGTTCACCGTCGGGCTGCCCGGCGACGGTACGGTCGTCCGGACGGCGCAGACCGACCCGCCGGCCGTCCTCGTCAAGCGCCGCGCGGAGGGGACGCCGGACGACTTCCTCGCGTTCCTGATCGCCGAGCGGCTGGTTCAGATCGGCCGCGAGCCGGCGCCGGGCGCGGTCCACGGCGACGCCTCGAACGGCGGCGACCCGGTCGGCCTCCCCGAGTCGTTCCTGCCCTTCTTCGGCGAGCGCTACCGCGACCTCGACGCCGCGATCCGCCGCCCGGACCCGGAGACCGGCGAGTCGACGACCGGGTTCGGTCCGACCGACGTCTTCCAGGTCGCGAACGCGCTGTTCGACGCGTGGGTCGGGCTCCACGCCCGCGACGCGTTCGCGTCGTGGGAAGACGAGTATCCTCGGCTGTTCGACGCCTGGGTCGACGCGGGCGACCGGCTCTCCGGGCGGCTCGGCGACCTCTCCGGCGAGGTGGCGCGCGGCGACACCGACTTCCCGGCCGCGACGGAGTACGCCTGCTCGGCGGTCAAACACGACCTCGACCCGCCGGCGCCGTACGGCGCGCTCGACACGACCGCCTACCGGGAACGCGGGGCGCCCTACGCGGTCGCGTGGGCGGAGAAGACGTTCGCCGCGCTCGTCGACGACGAGGAGTAACGGGGCGCCCGCTCGCGGCGAAACCGCCGTTCAGATGTCGACGACGACGTTGCCGTCGCCGTCGAGGTCGATGACGCCGTCGAACAGGTCGCGGAACCGGTCGAGGGTCGCGACCTCGTGGACCTCCTCGGAGAGGTGGAAGATGCCGACCGCGTCGTGTTCGTCGAGCAGGTCGAGGATCTCGGCGGCCGCCTCGTACACGGCGTCGTCGTCGGCGTAGTAGGCCATCTCGGTGAGCGAGTCGACGGAGACGCGTCGCTTCCCCTCGTTCTCCGTGAGGAACCGCTCGACGCGGTCGACGACGCCGTCGAGGTCGTCCGGCGCGGAGACGTAGTAGACGTCGTCGGACGTGCGGCGCGAGTAGCCGCGCTCGACGGAGAGCGTGTCGAGGATGGTCGCCTTCGTCTCGTCGACGTCGTAGTACTCCAGCTTCTGTTCGACCTCGCGCGCCGTCGTCCGCGTCGAGACGACGAGGAACGCGTCGGTGTCGGTCTTCAGGAAGTCCGTGTCGATCCGGTCCGTCTCGCCGATGCTCGGGTGAATGAGGAGCAGTCCGGTCCCGCCCGGTATCGCCTCCGGCCCGTTCTCGATGGCGAGGGAGTAGTCCATGGGATCGGAACTCGCCGGACCGACTTAACGGTGCGGGCCGGGGCGTCCGAGACCGTCGGACGCGAGCGGGTCGCTCGGTCCGCGTCCGGCCGGCATTGCGCTCGATCGCGTCCACCCCTTCGTTTCGTTTGGAAGTTCTGATAGGTATGCGTCTGTCGGTCGGCCGACCGCCCGCAAGCCGACGGCTCTCGGGTCGCGCCGGTCGGTTTTTTTGCCCCGCCCGCCGTCGGTGCGGTCGATGCCCGGGCACGACTCCGCGCGCGACGTCTACCGGCAGGCGCTCCCGGTGATAGCCGTCAGCCTGATCGCCGGGCTGTTCGCGGGGACGATACTCGCCTCGGAGACAATGCGCGCGAACATCGCGGAGGTCCCCGGCCTCCTGCTGCTGCTGCCGGCGTTCCTCGCGACCCGCGGCGGGGTGTACGGCTCGCTCGGCGCCCGGCTCTCGACCGGCCTCCACCAGGGGATCATCGAGCCGCGGTTCCGCCCGGACCGCCGGCTCACCAACGCCGTCGTCGCCTCCTTCCTCAACGGGATGACCGTCTCCGTGTTCATCGCGGTCGTCACCTACGCGACGCTCGTCCTGTTCGGCGACGGCGGGAGCCTCTTCCAGCTGGTCGGCGTGATGGTCGTCGCCGGCTTCCTCTCCGCCGTCCTCATGATCACCGTGCTCATCGCGGTCATCTTCGTCGGCTACCGCCGCGGGCTCGACCCCGACAACGTCATCGGGCCGGTCGTCACGACGCTCGGCGACGTGTTCGGGGTGTTCTTCCTCCTCGTCGGGGTGGCCGTCGTGGGGGCCGTCTCGTGACCGAGCCGCAGTCGACCGTCGTCGACGAGTGGTCGGTCCGGCGGATCGTCCGGACGATGATCCCGCTTTTGGCCGCGCTGTCGGTGCTCCAACTCGTCTCCGGCACCGTGCTGGAGACCTACGAGGCGGTCCTCCTCCGGTACCCGGCCCTGCTCGTCCTCGTCCCGGTCCAGATCGGGACGGCCGGCAACCTCGCGTCGATCACCTGCTCGCGGCTCACGACGCAGCTGTACCTCGGGACCTACGAGCTCAGCCCGTCGAACCCCGCGCTCCGGGCGAACGCGGGCGCGGTGTTCGCGCTCGCGGCGACCGTCTTCGGCGCCGTCGGGATCGCCGCCTGGGCCATCGGGCTCGCGCTCGGCGGGTCGCTCGCGCTCGGCCGGGTGCTACTGATCTCGCTTGTCTCCGGCATGGCGCTCGCCGCGCTCGTCGTCGCCGCCAGCGTCGCCGCCGTTGAGGCGTCCTACCGGATCGGGCTCAACCCCGACGACACGACGATTCCGGTGGTGACGAACCTCTGTGACATCGCCGGCGTGTTGATCCTCTTCGCGGTCGTCTCGGTCGTGCTGTGAGGACCGACCGGCTCGAACCCAACTAGAACACGCTGTCGGCTGTCGCGGCGCCGACGACGCTGAACACGGCGCCGACGGCGACGGCCTTCGCGGTCGTCGCGACCACCGCGCCGTCACCGATCCCGCCCTCGACGAGGAACGTTTCGGGCGCGTCGAAGATCAGCGCGAGCAGGAGGACGGAGCCGAACGCGACCGTCATCAGCGAGACGAACCGCGTCGGGATCCCGACGAGGTCCGGCTCCTCGTCCACGTCGCGGCCGGTGTCGGCCCGGTACAGCGCGGCGTAGCCGATCAGCCCCACGAGCACGGCGGTCACGGTGGCCTGGATCCAGTTCATCCCCGCGGCGAGCTCCCACACCTCCGCGGTGACGACGAACGGCCCCGCGAGCAGGAAGCCGCCGACCGACTGCTGGGCAATGTCGGCCACCCGGAAGTGCGGTCGGCGGAGCGCTCGCGGGCGTTTCATGTCCACCTCCGGGACCGGAGTCGGTAAAACACCGCCGTTTTTCACCGCTCTCCCCGTTCGGCCGGTATGAGCGTTCGCGAGGAGTTCGACGAGTGGGCGGCCGCGGGGAAGGACCGCGGCATGGAGGACCGGCACTGGCACACCGCGAAACACGTCTTGGCGCGGATGCCGGTCGAGGCGGGCGACGCCGTCCTCGATCTAGGGACCGGCTCCGGCTACGCGCTCCGCGCGCTGCGCGAGCGGGGAATCGGGCGGGGGTACGGCCTCGACGGCGCCCCGGAGATGGCGACCAACGCCCGCGAGTACACGGACGACGGCGCGGTCGGCTACCTCGTCGGCGACTTCGACGAGCTCCCCTTCGCCGACGACTCGCTGGACCACGTCTTCTCGATGGAGGCGTTCTACTACGCGAGCGACCCGGTCCACACCCTCGAAGAGATTCGTCGGGTACTCCGGCCGGGCGGCACCTTCTACTGCGCGGTCAACTACTTCGAGGAGAGCGAGACGACCCACGCGTGGCAGGAGAACATCTCGGTCGAGATGACGTTGTGGTCGCGCGAGGCGTACCGCGAGGCGTTCCGCGAGGCCGGGCTGTACGTCGCCGAACAGGACGCGATTCCGGATCGAGAGGTGGAGATTCCGGAGGCGTCGGAGTTCCCGACCGAGGGGTACGAAACGCGCGAGGCGATGGTCGACCGGTATCGGACGTGGGGGACGCTGTTGACGGTCGGCGTCGCTCCCTAACGCGTATTTCCTTTCGATCGACGGCGTCCGTCCCGATCCCTCGTGAGCGACTGCTCTCGTGAGGGCCGCCGCCGAAGCCCCAGCCGTGAGGGCTCGCGCGGCTCGCTGTGGTCCTCGCTCCGTCGCTCGTTTCACTCGCTCCGTCGCTCCGGTCCTTGCTTCGCCGTGCTTCGCCCTCACGGCTGCCCCTTCGAGCCCCGCCCTGCCGCGACCGCCCCGCACCTCACGCCTCCCCAGCCTCGGGGTTCGCTCCGGGCTCCCTGCGGTCGCCCGTCGCTCACCGCGTCCCTCGCGCGTGCTCCTCGCGACCTCCGCTTCGCTCCGGCCGCTCGCAGGCACGCGCCACCGCGGTTCTGTTTGTGCGTATCCGTCGCCGTCGGCGGTCGCGGCCGCCTTCGTCGTCTCCCGCCATCGCGCTCTTCCGACGGTTTAAATCGAGTCGGGGCCCAGACTCCGGTAATGGAACCGAGTTCGCTCTCCGGGCTCCCCGCGGGCGTCGGCGAGGCGCTCGAGGCGGAGGGCGTCGCGGAGCTGTACCCGCCCCAGGAGGCGGCCGTCGACGCGGGCGTCACCGACGGCGAGAGCCTCGTCGCGGCCGTGCCGACCGCGTCCGGCAAGACCCTGATCGCCGAGCTCGCGATGCTCTCCTCGGTCGAGCGCGGCGGGAAGGCGCTGTACATCGTCCCG
Source organism: Halorubrum sp. ASP1 (assembly GCF_005435135.1). Taxonomy (NCBI): domain Archaea; kingdom Methanobacteriati; phylum Methanobacteriota; class Halobacteria; order Halobacteriales; family Haloferacaceae; genus Halorubrum; species Halorubrum sp. ASP1. The sequence goes on from NZ_SGUA01000019.1 coordinate 6,949, forward strand.
CTGCGCGCGCTCGCCAGCGAGAAGAAGGCCGAGTTCGAGCGCTGGGAGGACCACGGCGTCACGGTCGGCGTCTCGACGGGCAACTACGACTCCGACGGCGAGTGGCTCGCCAGCCGCGACGTCATCGTCGCCACCTCGGAGAAGGTCGACTCGCTCATCCGCAACGGCGCGCCGTGGATCGACGACCTCACCTGCGTCGTCAGCGACGAGGTCCACCTCGTCGACGACTCCCACCGCGGCCCCACGCTCGAAGTCACCCTCGCGAAGCTCCGCAAGGTGAACCCCGGCCTCCAGACGGTCGCGCTCTCCGCGACCGTCGGTAACGCCGACGTCATCGCCGACTGGCTCGACGCCGAGCTGGTCGAGTCCGACTGGCGGCCCATCGCGCTCCGCACCGGGGTCCACTTCGGCAACGCGATCAACTTCGACGACGGGAGCCAGCGCGAGGTGCCCGTCGAGCGCGGCGAGGACCAGACCGCGAGGCTCGTCGCGGACGCCTTGGACACCGAGGAGGACGGGCAGGGCGGCTCCTCGCTCGTCTTCGTCAACTCCCGACGCAACGCCGAGTCGTCGGCCCGCAAGCTGACCGACGTGACGGGCCCCCGGCTCACCGGCGAGGAGCGCGACCGCCTCCGCGAACTCGCCGAGGAGATCCGCGGCGTCTCCGACACGGACACTTCCGAGGACCTCGCGGACGCGGTCGAGCGGGGGTCGGCGTTTCACCACGCCGGGCTCGCGAGCGAGCACCGCAGCCTGGTCGAGGACGCGTTCCGCGACCGGCTGATCAAGTGCGTCTCCGCGACGCCGACGCTCGCGGCCGGCGTCAACACCCCCGCCCGCCGGGTGATCGTCCGCGACTGGCGCCGCTACGACGGCGAATTCGGCGGCATGAAGCCGCTCGACGTCCTCGAAGTCCACCAGATGTGCGGCCGCGCGGGCCGCCCCGGCCTCGACCCCTACGGCGAGGCGGTCCTGCTCGCGAACAGCGCCGACACCCGCGAGGAGCTGTTCGACCGGTACGTCTGGGCCGAGGCCGAGCCGGTCCGCTCGAAGCTCGCGGCCGAGCCCGCGCTCCGGACGCACGTCCTCGCGACGGTCGCGTCCGGCTTCGCCGCCACCCGAGACGGGCTGCTCTCCTTCCTCGATAACACCCTCTACGCGACCCAGACCGACGACGAGGGGCGACTCGCCGCCGTCACCGACACCGTCCTCGACTACCTCGACGTGAACGGCTTCGTCGAGCGCGACCGCGACGGCGGGAGCGAGGGGCTCGCCGCGACCGGCATCGGCCACACCGTCTCGCGGCTCTACCTCGACCCGATGAGCGCGGCCGAGATACTCGACGGGCTCCGCACCGTCCCGGACGGCGCGGACGACGGGGGCGCCGGCGACTTCGTGCCCGCCGACGGCGCCGCCCCCGGGCCCGACGCGGACGCCGACGACGCCGGGTTCACGACCTACACGCGGGCGAACGACGACGGGAACGAGCCCGCCGAGACGACCGAGTCGGACGCCGGCGACGGTCCCGCCGTCACCCCGCTCGGCCTCTATCACCTCGTCAGCCGGACGCCGGACACCTACCAGCTGTACCTCAAGTCCGGCGACCGCGAGGAGTACACGGAGGTCTGCTACGAGCGCGAGGCCGAGCTGCTCGGCGACACCCCCTCCGAGTACGAGGACGTGCGGTTCGAGGACTGGCTCGCCGCGCTGAAGACGGGCCGCCTCCTGGAGGACTGGGCGAACGAGGTCGACGAGGACCGGATCGCGGAGCGGTACGGCGTCGGGCCGGGCGACATCCGCGGAAAGGTCGACACCGCGGAGTGGCTCCTGCGCGCCGCCGAGACGCTCGCGCGCGACGTGGAGGGCATCGACGGCGACGTGGTCGTCCAGGTGCGCGAGGCCCGCAAGCGACTGGAGTACGGCGTCCGCGAGGAGCTGCTCGACCTCGCGGGCGTCCGCAACGTCGGCCGCAAGCGCGCCCGCCGCCTCTACGAAGCCGGCATCGAGAGCCGCGCCGACCTCCGCGAGGCGGACAAGGCGGTCGTCCTCGGCGCGCTCCGCGGCCGCGAGCGCACCGCCGAGCGCATCCTGGAGAACGCCGGCCGCGAGGACCCCTCGCTCGACGGCGTCGACCCCGACAGCTCGGCCTCCGCGGCGGCGACCGCGGGCGCGGACGCCGACGGCGACGGCGACGGGCAGGCGAGCCTGGGTGATTTCGGATGACGGCGCCCGCGACGGACGCCGACGGGGAGCCGGCGCCCGCCCCCGCGGTCCGTCTCGTCGCCGGGGCGTTCGCGGTCGCCGACCTCGACGCGTTCCTCGCCGACCTCGACGGGATCGCCGCGGAGACCGGCGCGGTCGTCCAGGCGTTCGACGCCGACCTCGTCGTCTCCGGGACGCAGCTCCGCGAGGCGGCGCGGCTCGCCGCCCGGGCTATCGCCCGCGGCGAGGCAGTCGCGCGCGACCCCGGCGTCGAGGTCCTGCTGTACGCCGCCGGGCGCCGACAGATCGACCGCGCGCTCGAACTCGGCGTCGCGGAGGACGAGCCTCGGGCCGTCGTCCTCGCCGCGGACTTCGGCGACGTGCCCGGCGCGGACCGTCCGCCGGCGGACCTCGACGGGGCGGTGGAGGCGGTCCGGGGACTCGCGCTCGACTCGGCCGAGCTCGCCGAGGGGGACGCGCCCGCGACCGGATTCGACGAGGAGCGCGTCCGCGAGTTCTACGGCGTCACCGACCGCGAGCTCGCCGCGACGAACGGCGGCCTCGCCGACGCCGTCCGCGAGCGCGTCGCGCTGCTGGACGTCGAGAAGTGACCGCGGACGCTCCGCTGCCACCCCTTCGTTTCGACTGGAGACCGCGGGACGGCGGCGCCGCTCGGTTCTAGGCGAAGCGAGACGCGAGAGAAGTAGTCCATCCTGGATTCGAACCAGGGTCGTTGCCCCCAGAAGGCAACAGGATTGGCCACTACCCCAATGGACTCCGTACTAACCGATAGCCAGTACGTCTTTGTAAGCGTTGCGCGTTGCGGCCGCCGTGCGATCGGTTGACGGGACGGCTTCCCGGCGGGGCGCGGTCGGGAGGGAGGGGTGGCCGCGCCGGGGCCGACCACCTCTCGCCGGATCGCGTTCGTGGGCATATCGACGCGCTTTACAGGACCGAATCCGCACGACCCTGTATGTACGTCGGACGATTCGTCGTCGTCGCGCCCGGCATCGGCGGCTACCGCGTCTCCTCGCGCTCGTTCCCGAACCGTCGCGTCCGCGACCGCGGCGGGACGCTCACCGTCGGGCCGACGGCGGACGCGCCCGAGACCGACAACCCGTACGTCTCGTACAACTGCGCGCGGGCGGTCGAGACCCCGACCGGGGAGCCGCTCGCGGTCCTCGGCAACGGCTCGCACGTCGACCCGATCGCGGAGAAGCTGGCGCGCGGCTACCCCACCCGCGACGCGCTCGCGTCGGCGCTGCTCGCGCTCGACTACGAGAAGGACGACTACGACACGCCCCGCGTCGCCGGCGTCGTCGGCGCCGACGCGGCGACGATCGGCACCGTCCGCCGCGACGCGCTGCTCGTCGAGTCGGTCGAGGAGCCGACCGTCGTCGCGACCTACGAGACGGACGCCCCCGAGCCGTACGACCTGACGGCGACCGACGCCGGGTCGGTCGCGACCGAACTGCTCGGCGCCGACCTCGAACACCCCGTCTGCGCCGCGGGCGCGACCGTCGACGGCGACGGCGTCTCGCTCGCGTTCGACAACGGCGGCGACTGATCGTCCCCGCCCGAGAATATCGACCGCCGACCGCCTTTCCGCCTCCCGACGCCTTTTGGCTCCCCCGTCCGAGTGACGGGCATGGAGCCGATCACCGCCGCCGACTACCACGATCTCGCGGTCCCGTCCGACCCCCGCGTCTCGCCGGACGGCGACCGCGTCGCCTTCGTGCGCCGACAGCCGAACGGCGACGACAGCTACGAGACCACGGTGTACCTCGTCGACGCCGCGGGCGAGGGCGAGCCGCGCCGCCTCACCCTCTCGGAGGGTTCGGACGCCGAGCCGCGCTGGAGCCCCTCCGGCGACCGCCTCGCGTTCACCTCCACCCGCGGCGCCGACGACGACCGCCAGCAGCTGTGGGTCCTCCCGCTCGACGGGGGCGAGGCCCGCCGCGTCACCGACGCCGTCGGCGGCGTCTCGCAGATCGCGTGGTCGCCCGACGGCGAGCGGATCGCGTTCGTCCAGTCCGTGACCGCCGGCGACCGCGAGGCCGACCGCGACCTCGCGGTGCCGGACGGCTACGAGCCCGAGGAGCACCCCGACCCGCGCGTCATCGACCGGACCGTCTACCGGGCCGCGGAGCGCTACTTCGACGGCCGGCGCCCCGGCGTCTACGTCGTCGACGCCGACGCCTCGGTGGGCGGCGTCACCGACCCGGATCCGGCCGAGTCGGGCGCCGTCGAGCGCGTCACCGACCGCGACGCCGACTTCGCCGCCCCGTCGTGGGGCGACGCCGACACCCTGTACTACACCGAGGCGGTCGGCGACGACCCCGACGACTCCGTCGAGATCGCGATCCGCGCCCACGACCTCGCGAGCGGCGAGTCCGAGGCAGTCCACACGACGACCGGCTGGGGCGCCGCGCTCGCGGCGACCGCCGACGGCCGCGTCGCCTTCACGCACGCGGAGCCGGAGCAGGTGTCGATGCAGCCGACCGACCTCCGCGTCCTCGACGCCGAGTCGGGCGCCGTCACCGACCTCACCGGCGGTATCGACCGCGGGCTCGCCCGCGACACGGCGCCGCAGTGGGGCCCGGACGACGAGACGCTGTACTTCGCCACGCCCGACGAGGGGAAGACCGCGCTGTGGCACGTCCCCGCCGACGGGAGCGCCGAGCCCGAGCGCCTGCTCCGGCCTGGGACCGTGTCGGGCGCGACGGTCGGCGGCGACGCGGGCGCCGACCCCGAGTCGGTGACCGTCGCCTACGCCGCCAGCGAGTGGGACCACCCCGGCGACGCGTTCGCGTACGACGCCGCCGCGGACGAGACGACGCGGCTGACGGAGCTGAACGCCGACTACCTCGCCGAGCGCGCGGTCGGCGAGCCGGAGGAGGTCCGCTTCGAGTCCGACGGCGTCGAGATCCAGGGGTGGCTGCTGACGCCGCCGGCGGCCGACGGGGACGCGGCCGCCGACGCCGACGAGCCGTACCCGCTCGCGGTGGAGATCCACGGGGGACCGCACGCGATGTGGTCGACCGCGGGGACGATGTGGCACGAGTTCCAGACGCTCGCCGCCCGGGGCTACGCCGTCTTCTGGTCGAACCCCCGCGGCTCGACCGGCTACGGCGAGGCGTTCATGCAGGCGATCGAGCGCGACTGGGGCGCGGTCACCCTCGACGACGTGATGGCGGGCGTCGAGACGGTCGCCGACCGCCCCGAGATTGACGCCGACAACGCCTTCGTCACCGGCGGCTCCTTCGGCGGGTTCATGGCCTCGTGGGCGGTCGGGCAGACCGACTACTTCCGCGCGGCCGTCGCCCAGCGCGGCGTCTACGACCTCACCGGCTTCTACGGCTCGACCGACGCCGCCTACAAGCTCGTCGAGGGCGACTTCGACGCGGTGCCCTCCGAGGAGCCGCAGTGGCTCTGGGAGCAGTCGCCGACCGGCCACGCCGACGCGGTCGACACGCCCACGCTGCTCATCCACTCCGAGGACGACACGCGGACGCCGATCTGTACGGCGGAGCTGTACCACCGGATCCTCCGCAAGAACGGCGTCGACACGCGGTTCGTCAGGTACCCCCGCGAGGGCCACGAGCTCTCCCGGTCGGGCGAGCCGGCGCACGTCGTCGACCGCATCGAGCGGATCGCCCGGTGGTTCGACGGCTACTCCGAGTACCACGACGCCGAGCGCGCGCTCGACCGCCCCGAGGACGACGGGCTGACGGCGGGCGCGGACGGGGACGGCGAGGGGAACGGCGACGAGTCGTAACCGGAACGCGCCCGCAGCGCCCGCTCAGCGCTCGTCGGGGTCGAACCCGTCGATGGCGTCGTGGACGTCCGCGACCCACTCGTCGAGCGCGTCGTGGAGGCGGCGCTTGGCCTCCCGGACCGGGATCGCGGTGTACTGGTACACGTAGCCGCCGGAGTCGAGCAGCCGGCGGCGGCGCTCGACGAGCCCCTTCTCCCGCAGGGTCGACAGCGACCGGTTCACGTTCGACCGGTCGCGGTCGAGCGCGTCGGCGAGCTCCGAGACGGTGCTGCCCGGGTACTCCAACAGCGCGAGGTACGCGCGGCTCTCGTGGTCGCGCACGCCGAAGACGCAGGAGAGGACGTGTTCGAACGACGGGGAGGCGTCGCCGACGAGGTCCTCTATCTCGGGGTCGCTCATGTCACTCGTTCCGCGCGCGGCGGTGTTAAACCTCCGTCATCCCCGCGCGGCGCGGTCACTCCTCGGCCGCGTAGCCCATCTGGTCGAGACAGCCCCGCATCCCGGACTCGTCCGCGTGCCGGTGGAGGTTCGTCGGCGTGTCGCAGTGGTACGTCTCCCCGTCGTACCGCAGCGCGACCTCGTGGTTGGCGCCGGCGACTTCCACGTCGACGAGGATCCGCCGGCCGTCGTTGAGCGCGTCGATGAGTTCGTCGGCGGACAGCTCGCCCGCCTCGACTCGGAGTACCTCGCTCATGGATGCGATTCGGCGGTCAGCGAGTTAAAAGCGACCGATCACGTCGTCGTCGAGTCCGGGCCGCCCTCCTCGGCGGGCGGCTCGACGCCCTCGGCGGCCGCGACGTCCTCCGTCCGCTTCTCCGCCTCGACGTGCCAGCGGTCGATATCGGCCTCGTACTCGTCGAGGACCGCGGACACCTCGTCTTTCAGCTCGTCGTCGTTCACGTTCACCTCGAAGACGAACGTCTCGCCGTCCTCGGCGCGGGCGACCTCCTGGATGTTGGCGCTGACGAGCTCGTTGTCGAAGTAGTACGGCGCCATCTGAGTCATCACGTTGCGGTAAACGGCGTCCTCGACCTTCCGGAGCGCCTTCCGACTGGCGGAGTCGGCCGCGCGGGCGACGTGTTCGATCGACTCGCCCCAGCTCTCGCGGGCGCTCTCCGTGTCGTTCTCCTCGACCTTCTCGTAGGACTCCGTGAGCTTCTCGCCGGCCGTCTGGAGGTCGTCGCCCGGCGACTGCCCCGCGCGCTCGCCTTCCCCCTCGTCGACTGACGCCTGCGCCGCGGTCTTCTCCGAGACGTCCTCGTCGATCCGCTCGTGGGTCTTGGGACGCCACTCGTCGAACTCGTAGTAGGCGTCGCCGTCGACGCCGACCTCTCGGAGCGCGAGGGCGATCCGCTCGCCGTGTTCGACGACGTCGCCCCAGTCGCCGCGCACTTTGAAGCCGGAGATGCTCTCTTCCATCGGTTGCCACCGTTACGGAACGGACGCGTATAAGTCTCCCCGAACTGACGTGACCTGCCGCTCGCGGGTCGACGGCCGAGCCGCGGCCGACGCTACTTACCGTACGCGACCCGGCGCGCGAACGCGTCCAGCCGATCCTTGAGGTCGCCGAGGTACCCCGCGGGCGAGACGCGCCGGACCGCCGACTCGTCGACCTCGATCCGGTCGCCCCGGAAGGGATCGCGCTCGGCCCGCTCCTCCGGCGACTGGTCCTTCGCGACCGCCCCGACGACCGTCGACATCGAGCAGCGCCCGCACGCCTCCGCCTCGACCGACTCGTCGGCGCCCGTCCGGTCGGCCTCGTCTGTCATGGTCGTTCACCGTGCGATACGGTGTCGCGGGTCTTAAATCCGCGGCTCACTCCGAGCGAGGCGGGTTCGCGCCCGCCGCCGATTCTCCGCGGACCGACCGAACCGCCTCGCGCTACCGCCGCCGCCCGAACCGCCGCGCGCTACCGCCGCCGACGCCCTTTTGACCCCCTCCGTGGAATGCGTTCGCATGGGATATCGCGTCGTGGACGTCGACGCCGTCGAACCGGAGCCGGACCGCCCCTGCGAGTGTCGAAAACTGTCCGACCCCGGAGGGCTCGACGCGGCGGCCGTCAACCGGTTCCGGGCGGCGCCCGGCGAGCAGCTGCCGCTCGCGTACCACTACCACGAGACCCAACAGGAGGCGTTCTACGTCCTCGACGGGACGCTCGCGGTCGAGACGCCCGACGAGACCTACGAGGTCCCGGCCGACGACCTGTTCGTCGTCGACCCCGAGAGCCCGCAGCGCGCGTACAACCCGGCCGACGCCGACGACCCGGTGACGGTGCTGGCGATCGGCGCCCCGCCGGCCTCGGGCGACGCCGTCGCCTACGACCCCGACGACGATGAGTGAGAACGCGGCGCCGGGCGAGGCCCCCCGTCGCGACCCCGAGGAGCTGCCAGCGGAGATCCGCGAGGCGGTCCCCGACTACGACGACGAGTACCTCGACCGCGTCTCCGACCGGCTGATGTACAGCTACGACCTCGACCGCGACGTCGTCGTCGACGGCGAGCGGTTCGACATGACCGCGGAGATGCGGGTGCGCAACCAGAAGCAGTTCCTCCACCCCGCGCTGAGCTACGCGGACCACGACATGCGAGAGTTCGTCTTCGCCCGCCGGGTGGCGACGCCGAGCGTCGACGAGGCCGAGCGGCTCGTCGAGTTCGCCCACGGCGTCGCCGACGAGCGGGTGGACGCCCACGAGGAGCACTACGGCACCGACGTCACCGTCGTCCTCGTCGCCGACCGGATCCCCGACGACGTCGCCGAGTTCGTCGACGGGTTCCGCGACCGCACCCTCCTGACGTTCGGGTACTACGGCCACTACGAGGTGAACCTCGTCGTCGTCGCGCCCGACCGAGAGTCGCTCGTCGCCAGCGAGAACGCCGACACCGCGGCCGCGTTCCGCCTGTGGGAGCGGGTCGACTCGCAGGACGAGGGGTTCCTCTCGCGGTTCGCGAAGCGCTTCTGGAGCTGAGCCGCCGACCGGGCGGCGCCGTCGCTCCCCGTCCGGGCCGTCGAGTCGGCGAAAAAATCCGTTCCGCGACGAACGCGACCGGAGCGCCGGTCAGTCGTCGCTCGGTTCGGCGGCCGCCCCGCTCCCGCCCCGCACGCTCGTGATGTTGCCGTAGCCGATGCGCACGAGCGACAGCGCGAGATAGATGAGCACGAACGCCAAGCCCATCTGGACCACCGCCGATATCTGTCCGCTGAGCGCGGTGACGTTCCCGAGGATGAGCTTCTGATAGAGGTTGTCCCACAGCGCCACCCACGACAGCCCGAGGACGGTGATCGTCACCATGATCGTCATCGGGACGCCGGTGGAGGCGAGCTGCTTGGACTCGTCCCAGTTGGCGAGCCAGACGGTCGCCGCGAGCAGCGCCAGCGCGGCGAGCAGCTGGTTCGCGCCGCCGAACAGGGCCCACAGCGTCACCCACTCGCCGGAGATGACGAGCAGGTACGCGACGAGCGACTGGACGACGGGGTTGGTGTACCGCCCCTTCGCGAAGCTGCCGAGGTCGGTCGAGAACCCCGTGGTCGTCCCGCTCCCCCGGGTTCCGACGATCTCCTCCATCATGTACCGACCGAGCCGCGCCGCGGTGTCGGTCGAGGTGAGGAGGAAGCTCACCAGCACGAGCGCCATGAACGGCGCGCCGAAGCTCTGCGGGATCCCGAGGCTGGTGAGGATGATCCCGCCGCCGGTCGCGAAGTTCGGCAGCGCGCCGCCGATGCCGCCGCCGGCGGCCGCCGAGGTCGCGCCCGCCACCGCGAGCGTCGAGATCGCGACGGACGCGAGCAGCCCCTCACCGAGCATGCCGCCGTAGCCGATGAGGCGCGCGTCGCTCTCCTTGTTCAGCTGCTTGGCCGTCGTCCCCGACGACACCAGCGAGTGGAAGCCGCTGATCGTCCCGCAGGCGATGGTCACGAACAGCAGGGGGAACAGCGGCGTGATCCCTCTGGTGTCGATCGCGAGTTCGCTGCCGAAGAAGCCCATGTACGCCCCGATCGAGGGGTCGATCGTCAGCGGCTGCGCGGAGGTGCCGAGCAGCGTGCCGACGATGATCGCCAGGAGCGCCCCGCCGACGCCCGAGTACAGCAGGAACGACGACAGGTAGTCGCGCGGCTGGAGCAGCACCCACACGGGGAGCGCGCTCGCGAGCGACGCGTAGATGAGGATGACCGGCACCCACGCGGCGACGTTCGGCTGGAGGATGGCGTCGGCGCTCATCACGGCGCCCGGCAGCCAGGCGCCGTTCCCGAGGAATTCGAAGAGCACGATGGTCCCCGCGGGGTAGGCGCCGGTCTCGACCGCCGGGAACAGCGCGAGCGGGTACTGGATACCGAGCCAGACGCCCGCGAACACGCCGGCGACGAACACGACCGTCCCCGGCAGGAACGGGCCGTCGAGCTGGTAGAGGTAGACCCCGAACGCGAACGCGAGCCCGATGTACACGAGGCTCGCGGTCGCGGCCGACGGGAACGCGTTCAACACGATTCCGACGACCAAGGCGAACACCGCCACCACGAGGATGATGGTGAGGAACGCGAACCACAGCAGCATGTTCTTGCCGCGCTCCCCGACGTACTCCCCGATGATGTACCCGATCGACTTCCCCTCGTGTCGCATCGACCCCGACAGCGAGATGAAGTCGTGGACCGCGCCCATCAGCGGGTTGCCGATGGCGACCCACAGAAGCGCCGGGACCCACCCCCAGATGGCCCCGGCGGTGATCGGGCCGACGATCGGCGCGCCGCCCGCGATGCTTGAGAAGTGATGCCCCAGTAGCACCGGCTTCTTCGCCGGTACGTACTCCTGGCCGTCCTCGTACTTGTGTGCCGGCGTCTCCCGGTCGTCGTCGAGTTCGACGAACCGAGAGAGGTACCGCGAGTAGCCCATGTATCCCACGGTGAACGTACTGAGCACGGCGACGACGATCCAAATTACACTTGTCATGAGTTCCCTGCCTCGTGGTACCGGTTCACTATGCCGAACTTAAACGTTACTTTCGTTCATGATGGTTAACGACAATATCTGCCAGTCGCACTTTCGTCGCCGCGGGGATTCGATTTATTTCTCCAGTTAATCGATGAAATCCGATCCGCCGTCGCCCCGATCGACCTCGCGCGCGATCCGGGGCGGCGGTGCGGTCCGGCGGAACTCGGCCGGCGCGCCGCGCGTCACGGCTCGACGTCCAGCGACGCGGCCACGTCGGCGAGCACGTCGCCGCGGACCTCCGTCGTGCGCGACTCGATCTCGGCGACGAGCGGCGGGTCGAACCCCTCGCGCACCTGCGCGAGGCGGTCCCGTTCGGTCTCGACCTTCTCGCGGAGGTAGCGCGCGCCGCGCCCGGTCTCGTCGTCGTCCGGCGACGGCGTGAGCTTGTTCGCCACTAGGCCGCGGACGCGCAGGTCGCGGTCGGTGAACCCCTCGATCGCCCGCGCCGTCTCGTTGACCGACAGCTGGTCGGGGTTGAACACGAGGAAGAAGGCGGCCTCGTTTCGCATCGTCTCGCCGGCGTACTCGAAGAACTCCTTGCGCTGCTGGAGCCGCTCGATCACGGGGTCGCCCTCCAGCAGGCGTCGCGGCTCCATGTCGCCGACCGCGGCCTTCTCGAACAGGTCGATCGACTGCTTGCGCTTGTACAGCAGCCGGTCGATCCAGTCCCCGAGGAAGTCAGGAAGCCCGAGCAGCCGCAGCGTCGAGCCCGTGGGGGCGGTGTCGAAGACGACCCGGTCGTACGGCTCGCTCTCCGTGCGCATCACGTCGACGAACGCGTCGAACAGCGCCGACTCGTACGCGCCCGGCGTGCCGTGAGACATCTCCAGCTGGCGGTTGATCTCCGAGACCATCGCCGCCGACACCTGCTCCGAAAGCGACTCGCGGATCTCGTCTAAGTGCCGTTGCATCTCGTCTTCGGGGTCGATCTCCATCGCGTCGAGCCCCTCGACCCCGGTGACCGACTCCGGCTCGTCGCCGAACCGCTGGTCGAACACGTCCGACACCGAGTGGGCCGGGTCGGTGGAGACGACGAGCGTCCGGAGGCCCTCGCGGGCGCAGCGGTGGGCGTACGCGCACGAGACGGTCGTCTTCCCGACCCCGCCCTTGCCGCCGAAGAAGACGAACTGCTCCATCAGTCGGGGAGTGAGCGCCGGGCCGTCATCAGAAGTGGTACTGCTGGCCCTTGCGCTCGATGAGGCTGTCGCGGTCCCACAGCCGCCGCTCCCACGCCTCGAACTCGTCTTCGAGGTACGGGAGCAGCTCGGCGGTGTAGTACGACACCGGCGACGGGATCCCGAAGGCGTCGGGGAAACACGCCAGCATGAACTCGTCTTCGGTGTCCTCGGCCTCCTTCTCGATCTTCTCGTAGGCCGGGTGCGTGATCATCCCGTGATACAGGCCTCGGGCCCACTCCTCGAGGACCGCGCGGAACCGTTCGATCCGATCGGCTACTGTCATCGTCTGTCATGACTCCCCTCGCGTGCTAAAAGCTGTCGCGGTCGGGGCGGCGAGGCTCGGATCCGGGGCGGGGGTCGCCCGTTACGTCGGTCCTCAAGCGGCGTTGCCGTCCGGGAGTTCGCTCGCCGACTCGTCGGACTCGCCGTCCTCGGCGTCGTCCAGTCCCGGTCGGTCGTCGTCGCCGGGGCTCGGGCTGTGGATGTCGCTGTCGAGCGCTCCCCAGACGAGGTACAGCATCGCGGCGACCATCAGCACCGTCACCGTGATGCTGACCAGCGAGACGGTAGCGGCGGACAGAACCATGTCCCGAGTTCGACGACCACCGCCTATCAACGTATCGGCTCGGAACGCGCTCGGTCCGCCCCCGATCCGGCGGACGCCGCCGGGGGCTTGAAGAGCGTCGTGGCCGATCCGGCCGTATGGACGACCGCATCCCGGTGACCGTGCTCTCGGGGGGGCTCGGCGCGGGCAAGACGACGCTGCTGAACCACCTGCTCCGGAACGTCGGCGAGCGCGACGTCGCGGTCCTCGTCAACGACATGGGCGACGTGAACGTCGACGCGGACCTGATCGCCGAGGAGTCCGAGGTCGGCGTCGAGGGCGTCACGGAGCTGTCGAACGGCTGTATCTGCTGCGAGCTCCAGGACGACCTCGAGAGCGCCGTGGTGCGGCTCGCCAACGAGCGCTCCTTCGACGCCCTCGTCGTCGAGTCGTCGGGCATCTCGGAACCCGCGCCCGTCGCGCGGCTGTTCACGACCGAGTCCCGCGCGGCGGCCCGGTACCGCGTCGACGCGCTCGTGACGGTGATCGACACCCGCCAGTTCCTCGACGCGTTCGCCGGCGACGAGGCGCCCGAGCGCCGCGTCGACCCGGACGCGGGCGGCGGGGACGCCGACCGGCCCCTCTCCGACCTCCTCGTCGAGCAGGTCGAGGTGTCGAACCTCGTGGTGTGTAACAAGGCGGACCTCTGTACCGGGGCGGAGATCGACGAGGCGGTTGACCTCGTCGGGGCGCTCCAGCCCGACGCGGAGACGGTCGTCACGGAGTTCTCCGCGGTCGACCCGGACCGGATCCTCGACGTCGGGCTGTTCGACGAGCGCGCGCTCGGCGACCTCCCCGGCTGGAAGCGCGCGCTGGCCGAAGCCGATTCGAACGGCGGCGAGCACGGTCACGGCGACGACGGCGGCCACGACCACCGCCACCCCGACGAGGTGTACGGCGTCACCTCCGTCACCTACCGCCGCCGGCGCCCGTTCCACCCCGACCGGATCGCCGCCGTCCTCCGCGACCTCCCGGCGGGCGTGGTCCGCTCGAAGGGGACGCTGTGGGTCGCAGGCACCGGCCAGCGCCAGCAGGTCGGGCAGGCGGGGCGCTCGGTCCGCGTCACCGCGCTCGGCCCCTGGATCGCGAGCGTCCCGGCGGTCGAGCGGGACATGCTCCGCGCGAACCGCCCCGACCTCGACTGGGACGACGAGCGCGGCGACCGCCGGACGGAGTACGTCGTCATCGGCACCGAGTTCGACGCGGACGGGCTCGTCTCGCGGTTCGACGACGCGCTGCTGACCGACGCCGAACTCGCGGAGCTCGGCGACCCGGGCGTCGGCGACGACCCGGCCGCGGTCGACCCCGCGCCCTTCCCCGCCGAGCAGGGTGACGAGGTCGCGCTCCGGGAGCCGTAGAACCGTTCGAAACCGTGGCCGTTCGGCCGCTCAGCAGGCGCAGCCGCTCCCGGTCGCGCGCTCGAAGCGCATCGCGTCGCCGCAGTCGGGACAGGTCGGCGTCCCCTCGGCGTCGCGGTCGAGCCCCTCGTCGTCCACGTCGACGTCGCGGACGCGGACGCCGCAGCCGTCGCACCAGTACGCCCCCTCGGAGCCGTCGTCGCCCGCGGTGCCGGGCGCCCGCTGCGTCGAGCCCGCGAGCGCGTCGGTCACCGTGTCGAAGATCCCCATGCCCTAACTGTCAGCATCGATCGTCTTAGTCTCCCGGTGTCGTGCGATCGAGTCGCACAGCCGACTCGCGGTCCCGAATCGCCCCGCTCGGCCCCGCCGCCCCGTCACAAAAGCGGCAGCGTGAGCGCGAGGAACGCGACGCCCAGCCCGACCCCGGCGTACAGCAGCCGCTCGAACCGCTGTCCGGAGGGGAGCGGGCCGGCGTCGACCGGCGGCGCCGACCGGACCAGCCGCCGGTGCGCGACCAGCGCGACCGCGGCGAACCCGACCGCCGAGGCGGCGAGCGCGAGGGGGAGCGACAGCCCGTAGGCGAGCCCGTACAGCGGCCCGAACGAGAAGACGAGCGTGAACGCGAGCCCGGTCGTCACGAGGAACGGGACCGGGTCTATCGGCTCGCCGCGGCGGTTGCGTGGGCGGGGCGCTGCGACCATGGCCGCCGTACGTCCCGGACGGACAAGAGCTAAGTGGCGCACACCCGCCAGTCGGCGTATGAGCGCCGAGGAGAGCGTCGACGGGGGAGACGACGAACGGGGCCCCGGGATCCGCGAGGGGGTCGAGCGCTCCTCGGGGGACCCGAAGGTGCTGCTCGCGATGAACGCCGTGCTCTCGACGTGGTTCGCGTGGATGGTCGTCTGGGGGCTCGACCTCCTCGGCGCGGCGACGCTGTCGGCGCGCAACGTCGCGACGCTGGCGCTGATCCTCTTCGCCGCGACGTACGTCGCCGTGCTCCGGTAGCGGTCGGCCGGTGCGGCCGGCGACTCTCGGCGTCGACCGCCGTCGGTCGAGCGGCCAACACGCCACGTTTTAAGACCGTTCCGGCCGCGGTTCCGACCAATGACGATCGAAGACCGCGACGACGCGTACCTCATCACGCACGCGCTGGCGACGGACACCCTCTCGCGGCTGCGCGACGCCGAGACGGAGCAGGTCGCGTTCCGGAAGGGCCTCGTGAAGCTCGGCCGCATCTGCGGCTACGAGATCATCGACGGCGCGATGGAGACCGAGTACGTCCCGGTCGAGACCCCGCTGGAGGAGACCACCGGCGAGCGCGTGAAGGGCCTCGACGACGTGGTGATCATCAACGTCCTCCGCGCCGCGACCCCGTTCGTCGAGGGGCTCCTGAAGGCGTTCCCCCGCGCGAAGCAGGGCGTCATCTCCGCCGGCCGCGACGAGGAGGCCGGGATGACCGAGGACGGCGAGTTCCCGATCACCGTCGACTACGTGAAGCTCCCCGAGATCCGACCGGACGACACCGTCATCGTCGCGGACCCGATGCTCGCGACGGGCTCGACGATGGTCGCCGTCCTCGACCACGTCCTCGACGAGGCCGAGGACTTCGAGGACCTGTTCGTGCTGTCGGCGGTCTCCGCGCCCGCCGGCCTCGTCCGCGTGAGCGAGGCCGTCCCCGAGGCGGACCTCCTGACGGTCGCCATCGACGATCACCTCGACGACGACGGGTTCATCGTTCCCGGCCTCGGCGACGCGGGCGACCGGGCGTTCCGTACGGTGTGAGGTTCGCGGCAGGCGCGTCGCCCCCGCGAGGCCCCGCTCCCGTCGACGTACTTTTAAGAGCCGCCGCCGCGACCGGTACGACATGAGCGACGCGCCGACGACCGAGCCCTGCGACGCCTGCGGCGACCCCACCACGGACGCGCTCGCGCGTACCGTCCGGCTGAGCGTCGACCGGGCGAACATCGACACCAAGCGGCTCTGCCCCGACTGCTTCGCCGACTGGATCCAGCGCTACCAGGACCGCCTCGGCTCCGGCGGCGACGAGAGCGACGACGCCTCCGAGATCATCGTCGACTGAGCCCCGCGGCGGTCGCTCCGAGCGGGACGGCCGAACACCTTCGCTCCGGCCGGCAACGTCCGTTCCGACCGGCCGGCTTAAGCGTCGGCGGGACGGACCCCGTGGTAATGGATCTCGCCATCGACGCCCCGGCCCCGGCGGCGCCCGACTGCGCCGCCGACGGGACGTGGCTCGCGTGTATCGACTGCGACGAGACGTTCGCCCCCTTCGAGGACGTCCGGTACACCTGCGACGAGTGCGACGGCCTGCTCGAAGTGCGGTACGACGACCCGCCGACGTTCGACGAGTTCGGGTCGGGCGCGCCGACCGACGGCCCCGAGCGCGGCGTCTGGCGCTACCGCGAGGCGCTCCCCTTCGACCTCGGCGTCACGCTCCCCGAGGGCGACACCCCCCTCCACCGCGTCCCGCGCATCGAGGAGGCCGTGGGCGTCGACGCGCTCCGGATCAAACACGAGGGGATGAACCCCACGGGCTCGTTCAAGGACCGCGGGATGACGGTCGGCGTCCGCGTCGCGAAGGAGCTGGGCGTCGGCGCGCTCGCGTGCGCGTCCACCGGCAACACCTCGGCCGCGCTCGCGGCCTACGGCGGCCGCGGCGACATGCAGACGCTCGTCCTCCTCCCCGCGGGGAAGGTCGCGGCCGGGAAGGTGGCGCAGGCGAGCCTCCACGGCGCGCGCATCCTGGAGGTGGACGGCAACTTCGACGCCTGCCTCGACATCGTCCAGGCGCTGGCCGCCCGCGGCGAGGCGTACCTGCTCAACTCGCTGAACCCGTTCCGTCTGGAGGGACAGAAGACGATCGGCTTCGAGATATTAGAGGAGTTCTACGCCGACTACGGTGCGTTCCCGGACCGGATCGTCCTCCCAGTCGGCAACGCGGGCAACACCTCGGCGCTGTACAAGGGGTTCCGCGAGCTCGTCCAGGCGGGCGCGCTCGACGTCGACGAGGTCCCCAAGCTCACCGGCGTCCAGGCAGAGGGGGCCGCCCCGATGGTCGAGGCGATCGAGGAGGGGAACGACGAGATCCGGCGCTGGGAGGAGGTCGAGACGCGCGCGACCGCGATCCGCATCGGCAACCCGGTCAACGCGCCGAAGGCGATCCCGGGGATCCGCAACACCGGCGGCACCGCGGTCGCCGTCAGCGACCCGGAGATCACCGCCGCCCAGCGTCACCTCGCCGCCGAGGGGGTCGGCGTCGAACCGGCCTCCGCGGCGAGCCTCGCGGGCCTGAAGAAGCTCCGTCGCTCGGGCGTCGTCGGCGACGACGAGCGGGTCGTCTGCCTCACCACCGGGCACCTCCTGAAGGACCCCGACGCCGCCTACGAGGCCGGCGGCGAGCCCGAACCGGTCCCGAACGACGTCGACGCCGTCGTCGAGCACCTGCGGGACTGAGTCCCCCGCGACGATCCTCGCGGTCGCCGACCTCTCGGTACCCCGCCGCTCGGACGCACGGGCGGCACGGCTCGTAGTAAATACCGGCCTACGGTACAACAGACGCGTCGGTAGACCGCTCGATGACGGCGCCGGACGACCTCGTCGCGCCGTCGGGAGCGCTCGCGGCGGAGGAGTGAGCGGCTCGGCCGCCCCGGTTTCCGCTCGCCGGCGCGTCGGTCAGTCCGGTTCTACTCGTCGGCGCGCCCGCTGGCGCCGTCCAGCGTGATCTCGGTGATCTCCACGACGCGGCCGTCCGCGAGCAGCTCCTCGATCGCGGCGTCGGGGACCGCCGAGTCGAGGTTGTAGACGGTGAGCGCCTGCCCGCCCTGGGTTTCCCGGCCGTTGAACATCCCGGCGATGTTCACGCCGTGGTCGCCGAGGACGGTGCCGATGAGCCCGATGACGCCGGGCTCGTCGGTGTTGCGCGCGACGAGCATGTGGCCGTACGGCACGGCGTCGACGCGGAACCCGTCGATCCGGACGATGCGGGCGTCCTCGCCCGCGAACAGCGTCCCCTCGACCGCGATCTCGTCGTCGCCGTTGCGCACGGTGACGCGGACGAGGCTCTGGAAGTCGTCGGTCTGTCGGGTCTTCGACTCCGTCACCTCGATACCGCGCTCCTCGGCGAGCCGCGGTGCGTTCACGGCGTTCACCTGCCACTCCAGCGGCTCGAAGACGCCCTTCAGCGCGCTCGCGGTGACGAGGTCCACGTCCTCCGCGGCGATGTCGCCCTCGTAGGTCGCCTCGACCTCGGTGATCCGGCCGTCGAGCAGCTGGGCGGCGACCTTCCCGGCGGTCTCGGCGACGTCGATGTACGGCTCGATCCGCGGGAAGGCGCTCTCGTCGACCGAGGGCGCGTTGAGCGCGGTCAGCACGGGCTCGTCGTCGAACGCCGCCAGCACCGCCTCCGCGGTGTCGACCGCGACGTTCTCCTGGGCGGCCTCCGTCGAGGCGCCGAGGTGGGGCGTCAAGACGATCTCCTCGACGTCGAGCAGCGGCGAGTCCTCGGGGAGCGGCTCCTCCGCGAAGGAGTCGAGCGCGGCGCCCGCGAGGACGCCGTCGTCGACCGCCGCGGCGAGCGCGCCCTCGTCGACGATGCCGCCGCGCGCGCAGTTGATCAGGTAGCCGCCCTCCAGCTGGGCCAGCTCGGCCTCCCCGATCATCCCCTCGGTCTCGGGGAGGAGCGGGGTGTGGATCGTCGCGAAGTCGCCCGCCGCGAGCGCGTCGTGGAGGTCCTCGACGAGTTCGGCGCCCATCCGGTCGGCGCGCTCCTCGGAGATGTACGGGTCGTAGACGACCAGGTCCATCCCGAGCGAGTCGAGGCGCTTGGCGACCTCCTGGCCGACGCGGCCGAGGCCGACGATGGTGAGCGTCTTGTTGTTCACCTCGGTGCCGAGGAACTCGCCTTTCGCCCACTCGCCGCCGACGAGGCGGCCGTGCGCCTGCGGGATCGAGCGCGCGACGGCGAACGTCATCGCGACGGTGTGCTCGGCGGCGGCGCGGACGTTCCCCTCGGGCGCGTTCGCGACGATGACGCCGTGGTCGGTGGCGGCCTCGATGTCGATGTTGTCGACGCCGATGCCGGCGCGGCCGACGATGACGAGGTCGCTCGCGGCCTCGAAGACGGCCTCGCTCACGTCGGTTCCGGACCGCACGATCAGCGCGTTGGCGTCGGCGACGGCGGTGAGCAGCGCCTCCCCCTCGGCCTCGTAGTCGGTGACGACCTCGTGGCCGGCGTCTCTGAGTCGGTCCAACCCCGCGTCCGCGATGGGGTCGGTCACGAGTACCTTCATGCCGAAACGCACCCGCGGCGCGGGGTTAACGCTTTCCTCATCGCGCCGTTTTGCCGCCCGATCGGATCCGCGCACGTGGGTATCGACCCCTGCGTTTCGGGTGGAGAATGCGCGTTCGTGGGTACCTCCCGCGTCGGTACTCCCTTTTATACCCGTCCGCATGGGACGGTATGGACCTCACGATCGCGTTCGTCGGCGTCGGCGCCATCCTCGTGTTGACCGCCGTGAGCGCCTTCTTCTCCAGTTCCGAGCTCGCGGTGTTCTCCGTGCCCACCCACCGGATCGACTCGCTCGTCGCGACGGACGCCCCGGGCGCCCGGGCGCTGTCGGCGCTGCGCGACGACTCGCACCGGTTCCTCGTCACGGCGCTGGTGAGCAACAACGTCGCCAACATCGCGGCCGCGTCGGTCGCGACCGCGGTGTTCGTCCGGTTCGGCTTCTCCGGCGGTGAGGCCGCCACGGGGTCGACGCTCGTCACCTCGGTGTTCGTCATCGTCTTCGGCGAGATCGCGCCGAAGTCGTACGCGGTCGCGAACGCCGAGAGGCACGCGCTCCGCGTCTCGCGGATCGTCGTCGCGATCCAGCGCGTGCTCCGCCCGGTGCTGTACGTGTTCGAGGCGCTGTCGGGCGTCGTCAACCGGGTCACGGGCGGCGAGTCGGACATCGAGTCGTACCTCACCCGCGAGGAGATCGCGACGCTGGTTCGCTCGGGCGAGGCCGCGGGCGCGCTCGACCCCGACGAGGGCGCGATGATCCGCGGCGTCCTCGATCTGGAGACCACGACCGTCGCCGCGGTGATGGTCCCCCGCACCGACGTGGTCTCGCTCCCGCGGACGGCGACCCCGTCGGACGCGCTCTCGACGGCCGCGAGCGAGGGCGTGACCCGGATGCCCGTCTACGGCGAGAACCGCGACGACGTGGTCGGCATCGTCGACGTGCGCGACGCGATCCGCGCCGAGGAGAGCGGCGCCGACCTCGCGAGCGCGCTCACCGAGCCGGCGTTCGTCCCCGAGACGAAGCCCCTCGACGAGCTGTTCGCGGAGATGCGTGCCAGCGAGGCGCGGATGGTGATCGTCGTCGACGAGCACGGCGCGGTCGTCGGGATCGCGACGCTGGAGGACCTCTTCGAGGAGGTCGTCGGCGAGCTGGTCGGGCGATGGGAGACCGACGCCGTCGCCGTCGTCGCCCCCGACGCCGCCGTCGTCCGCGGCTGGACGACCGTCTCGCACCTCAACGAGGCGCTCGGGCTCGCGCTCCCCGCGGACGCGGGCGCCGAGACCGTCGCGGGGCTCGTCACCCGACAGCTCGGGCGGCTGCCCCGGGAGGGCGACCGCGTCGCCGTCGGCGCCGTCACGCTCGCCGTCACCGGGGCGACCGCGACGCGCGTGACGCGCGTCCGGGTGGAGCACGCCG
The DNA here is from genome assembly GCF_005435135.1 of Halorubrum sp. ASP1. Classification (NCBI taxonomy): domain Archaea; kingdom Methanobacteriati; phylum Methanobacteriota; class Halobacteria; order Halobacteriales; family Haloferacaceae; genus Halorubrum; species Halorubrum sp. ASP1. Next base: position 27,772 of record NZ_SGUA01000019.1, read on the forward strand.
ACGAGAACGGGTTCGCCGTCGACGCCGCGTGAGGGCGCGGCCTCAAGCGAGCGGGAACCGCTCGACGACCTCGTACTCGGGGCCGGACGGCGTAAGCGTCGATTCGACCAGCCGGACCTCGTCGACGGCGAAGGTCCCGACTTCCGGGGCCTCGGCGTCGAGCGCGTCCCGGACCGCGTCGGCGCCGGCCGCGTTCTCCACCCTCGCCAGCGTGACGTGCGGCGTGAAGTCGTGATCGGCCGGGTCGACCCCGAGCGCGGTCGCCTCCGCTTCGAGCGCCTCGTGGAGCGCGGCGAGGGCGTCGCCGCCGCGCTCGACCCCGGCCCAGGCGACGGAGACGTACTCGCGATTCGGAAAGACGCCGAGCCCCGCGACCTCGGCCTCGAACGGGGCGACGCCCGCGCGGTCGACGGCGCGCTCGCCGGCCGCGATCACGTCGTCGAGCGGGGGGTCCCCCCCGTCGCCGCGGCCGCCGATTTCGCCGAGGAACTTCAGCGTCACGTGCGCCTGTTCGGGGTCGACCGGGTTGACGCCGGGCGCGTCGGCGAACCGGGCCTGCGCGTCCGCGACGGCGGGCGCGAGAGGGTCCGGGAGGTCGACGGCGAAGAACGCGCGCATCTCGGTCGAGGGATCGGCCGAGGGACGGATACGGCTTGGGGCCGGGCCTCCGAGCGACACGTAAATACTCCCGTATCAGTCCGGCACCAGTCCCACCACTGGCGCGGTCGTAGTCGACATCGATGGCTACCACCGACTCCACGCGGCCGGAACCGACCCCGGAGCCTCGGGTCTCGGAGCGTCGAGCACCGAGCGTCGTCCGGACCGACGACGGCCGTCGGATCGCGTACGCGACGTACGGGCCTCCGACCGGCGACCCGCTCGTCTTCCTCCACGGGACGCCCGGGTCACGCCGACTGGGGGCGCTCCTCGAACCGTCCGCGCGGGCGAACGACGTCCGCGTCATCGCGCCCGACAGGCCCGGATACGGTCGGTCGTCGCCGAAGCCGGGCCGGACAATCGCCGACGCCGCGGCGTCCGTGCGGCCCGTCCTGGACGACGCGGGCGCCGAGCGCGCGCCCCTCGTCGCGTTCTCCGGCGGGGCTCCCTACGCCCTCTCGACGGCGGCGACGCTGGGTGACCGGGTCACCTGCGTCGACCTCGTCGCCGGGGCGACGCCGCCCTCCTTCACCGAGGACGCGCCGGCGGTACAGCGGTTGCTGACCGGTCTCGCGTCCGCGACGCCCTCGGTCCTCGGGGCGCTGTTCCGCGGACAGGCGTGGGTCGCGGGCCGGGCCGACCCGTCGTTCGTGGTCGGGCAGTACGCCGCGGACGCGGACGCCGTCCCCGCCGACGCCGCGGCGACGGTGAAAGCGGACTTCCTCGCGGCGTTCGAGCGCCACCGGAGCGGCGCGGTCACCGAGTTCCGGGTCGCTGGGGGCGACTGGGGGATCGACCTCGGCGCGGTCGACGTCCCGGTGCGCCTGTGGCACGGGACGGCCGACGCCAACGTCCCGATAGCCGGGGCCCGGCGACTGGTCGAGGCGCTCCCGACGGCCGACCTCCGCACCCTCGACGGCGCGGACCACCTCGGGACGCTCCTCCGGGCCGCCCCCGAGGCGCTGGCGCGTCCCCGTTGAGCGCTTCGATCCCTCCGAATTCCCGCTGACCGCTTCGGCCCTCCAGGTTCCCGCTGACCCCTCCCAC